>NZ_MEDO01000016.1 GCF_001724815.1 Arenimonas sp. SCN 70-307
CCCCACGATTCCCTCGGCGATCTGACGCCCGCCGAGGTCCGCCAGCAATACGAGGAAAGTTCTACTTTTGCCTTGTGTGCTTGACGGGGAAGCTTACGTAACCCCCCCCAAATCATGGGGGATTAGCCCTGAGTCCGCCGCGATTGGAACAATGGAGGGGCGCGCTTCGAGATTGTCTCTCAAACCAACCCAGTTGCTGACATTCCCGGAACGAACTCGGAGGCTTCGACGATTGGATCGCTCAAGCAGCGAGCCTTAGATCGCGACAGACTGCCAAACCCGCGGCGACCCAAAGCACCGCCAAGACCCACTCCAGGACCGGCTCACTGCCATAGGCGCTCTCGCCCTTCTGTGCGAGGAAGTACCCCACGTCTCCCTTTTCGGTCGAACTGCTCCCCAACTCGTAACCAATCATCTCTGCCAGGGCGCGCAGTCGCGCGACGGCCGCCGGTTCAATCAGGGCCACCGACCCCCGGGGCACCTTGATGCGCGAACAGTGGGCCCACTCCTTCGCCATGTCGCCCAAGCCCTGCGGTTTACGGTCCAGCAGCGCCATAAGATCGAGGTATACCGGCGTCCTTCGGGGCCTGCTCAGGTCATCTTTCGACAGTATCCGTCGGGTTCGAAGGGTAAGTTCCTGACAGCGAGCGTGGATGGCCTTAGCGGTCCCCACGTCAACGTCGACGATGTCGACCACCTCTTCAGGATCGTAGCCCATGGCCAACGCGTTCATTACGCTCTCTACGGCCCACAGGGGGAAGCCGGTCACGGTCGACTTGTAAGGCGGTGGATCAGGGAGTTCCTCGCTAGGCCACTCGGGATCAGGCATGTGCAGCGTGAGGGCCAGCCTAGTCCTCTCATCGGGCCCGTCGCTGGTGTTCCTCGCATGGCGCCAACGCTGCCAGCGCTGGTCAAGGGTGGCGACGGGGAGGCCGGAGAGCGCTGAAGCCGCGCCCCGCTCCGCCGCCGCCCTCACAGGCCGATCCAGCTCCATCCATGCCGAAGGATCCCCGATATAGGACGCGATAGGCGTTGCGATCGTTGCGTGTCCGCACACCTTGAGCACGCGATAGACATCCCGGGCCCTCGGGGCCCTGGCCCGGCGAACCCGGTCGTGCCGGTTTCGGACCCCGCGCTTTCGGAGCCAGTAGGTACGTCCGCGGGATTGCCGCGTCCGCCACCGAATCAGTTCACCAAGGCGATCAAGAAAGACCCTCCTCGGATAGCGGTCGCCCAGGGGGCCATCCAGCGTCGCGAATAGCGGTATGTGGATCCAATCCTCTTCCGGCCGGTGTCGACGCTGTCCCTGAATCCATTCGACGAACCAGGCGCGGTGGCTCTGCCAGACCTCGCCGTCGAGCGGTATGAATCCGGATGACGTGCGGGTCTTGACCTCCGCGTACTTCCCAGCGCTTCGCAGCTGTATGAAATCACCGTCCGGGCCGACGTGAATATCAGCCAGCGTGAGTCCGTAGACGGATTGCGGGCGGGCGTTCGACGCCTCGAGCAGCAGGGCGGAGCCGAAGGACAGTTCGCGCTCCCGGCGCTCGACGGGGCTCTTCCCGTCCATGGCTTTCGGCGAGACATCCTCTGCCAGTTCACGAAGGATGCCGTTGACCTCGGCGTCCGTAACGATCGCCGGGTCCTTGCCTCGGATGGCTTCTCCCGCACTCAAATAGACCAGATCCCAGTTCGGCGTGGCGATGTCATGGTCCTTCTCAACGAACTCGAGGAAGCGCCGGACCTCATCGAGGACATCGGGCTTGTCCTTGTTTTTGGACAGGACAATCGAAGCCAGGAGAGCGTTGGTCAGGGTTTCTTCGTCCACATCACGCAGATCGACCGTTGCAGGCACCGCCGCCAGCGACGGGGCAATACAGTGGTAGATCCTGTAGATGGTTCGGAGCCTCATGCCTCCTTTGGACCGGGGGCCGCCCGTGACCATGAGCTGCTTTACATACCCGAGGGTCATGCGCGGCAGCGTTGGCTTACGACCGAGCTCTCCAAGGACCCTTTTTACTTCGGGCAGGAGCTGCTTGATTCGTCCCTTGGGCGGCAAGGCTGGCGCACCGGCAATATCGCCCCGATAGTCCGCGTGGAAGCACCGCATAAGCCGGCGAACTTTTTCGTCGCCCGCTGAATCTGGCGAGGCGGCGCTCCTGCGGCTCCTTTCCTTATCGCTGGACAGATCCGATAGCGCATCCGGGGGCTCGGGTCCCGGAAGCGAGAAACCATCCTCCGCAGCAGCAATGCGATCCGCCCGGACACTGGCGGGCTGGACCACCCCATTCATCACCAGGCGCTCCGGCCCGGTCAGCTCGGCGGCGCCAGCCGTGCGCAAGGTCCCAATCATCCAGTCGCGCAGTTGGGTGTCGGAAATGCCGCTTGGCAATCGTTCTGGCATGAATGCCTTCAGGAATCGCCCGAGCTCGGCCGACCCCTCGCTACACACCCTTTCGACCAGGTCCTGCCAGCCGGCTCGCTGTCCCGACCGATGGAGCAATGGGGCCGCCGGGCCAGTGAGCGGCATATGCCCGTCGCCCAGCGGAACGCGCAGCAACCATCCATTAGTCTTGCTGTGCGTGGCCTTCCCAATGCCGAGGGCAATCACTTGCGCCTCTTTAAGGCTTCGGTAGGGCGTGTGGGCCAGGATCGCCCAGATGGCCAGATGGGCCTGCCAGATCGCTCCGCCTTTCGATGCCCTTGTGCTCGAAGCGGCCACCACCAAGGCTGCCCGGAGCTCATCAGAAATTGCCAACGCAAGGCCGATACCTGGGACGAAGGGACTGGGAACCGATTTGAAGGAGGGGTGCTGGAGCGGCGGAAGAGAGGCGAAGCACTGCTTGCGCTTGCAGGCCCAAAGCAGAGCGCTGCTCAGTATCCGCGCCCCCAAGTAGGCATGGACGGGCTCGTAGCGCGGTGAGCGCAGCCGGGCCAGAACCACATCCACCATATCCGGCGTAATGCGGGGTCGTTCGGCATTCGGGTCCTTGAGCCGCAGGCGAAGCTCACCGCGGTCACCTTTGGATAGGTAAGGAACGAGGACGGCAGACGTCGGCAGGCGCCCAAGACCCTCGATGAGCTCCTTCTGGACGACTGGGGTGATTTCCCGACGGCGCTCATTGAGGGCGCGTTTGAGCTCATGGATGCGCCGCTCGAAGCTCGCACGATGTTCTTGCGCGGCTTGGTCAAAGTCGCGCAGCGGAATGTCGGCCAGGATGCTTTGTGGGTCTTTGGGGTTATGGCCGCCCAGCCAGCCCACCGATTCGAGCCATTCATCTATCGGGCCCGCAAGGATCGAGCCCAGAACCTCAGGTGGATAGGGCGCCATGTCGGACACGGCGTGGACCTCGCCCTCCAGCCATCCCATCTGGAAGTAGCGATGCTCGGGATCCACGCCGGCCCGGATAAGGGCCTGGTCGAGGGCGTGGCGATGAAGATTCGGGCGCTCCGCCCAGACCGCCGGCAGTCGAGCCAGGAGCTCGCCGACGTCCAAAGGCTCGACTGAACCGTTGGGTGCCGGGAGGCTGAAGACGGGCTCCGCGCCTCGGAGGATCTTGCGAGCGAGGTCCCGAGCGGCGGCGGTGGCCTGCAGATCCTTCGCGAGGCGACGCAGCTCCTCGACGAAGGACGCGAGGGCCCCCATGAATCTCCAGCCCGTTCCGACCAGTCGGGTAAGCCGCGCAGGATCCGAGCGCTTGTCTCGGATCAGCGCCATGGCCTTGGTCGGGAGGAAGTCCGTCAGGTGGATCGCACCCAACGCCATGAATGGCCGGTGGCCGGTCGCCAACATGAGGTGCAGTGCGAGGCTGTCTCGTTGCCGCCGCCAGTCGTCCACGTCCCGCATTACTTTGGGGCGCCCGCGGCCTGGCTTGCTGGAAATCCCCACCGCTGCCCAAGCGCCCTCGAATGCTTCGCGATGAGGGCGCACCCGCGAACCGACCATGTGGGTGCACTGAGCCCGCAGCTCGGACGTCAGCAGGGTGCTGACAACCCGCGCCTCGGTTTCCTCTGCGCCAGCTTCCGTCCCTTCTGGGGAATCAGGGTCCTGAAGCCCGACGTTGGCCAATCCCGCCCGATGGGCAAGCATCTCCGCAGGGAAGGCCCCGTAGTAGGTCGGGGCGGGGCTCGCACCAAAGGTGTCCCCGAACGCGATTTGGGCAGCGTCCTGTCCGAGCGTGCCGGCCAGCTCGGCCGCGATACGGAGGCGATAGACAGGTCGGGTGGCGGACCGGGTCGGTTCAAACACACCCAGGGTTTGACGCACCTCCGTGGACGCCAGCCAGGCCTTGCGGTCTTTCGGCGAGACCACCTCTGGCAGCAGAAGCCCAGTGTCTTGATGCGATTCTGACTTTTCCCTTAGGGCAAGCAGCCGCCGGCAAAGGCTTATCGCCGTCGGCGAAAGTGGAAAAAGAATGTCTCCACCCGTCGATTGCCAGAAACTGATTGCCTCTGGCTTTGGCGAATAGGCGCCCCTTGGTCTGGATTCAGGACGCCTGAGCGCCCCAACCTTGAGGTCAATGATCGGCCCGGCCACGGCCTCGCCATCGCCAAACGCCGTGGCTTCAGCCTCGACCCGGCTCAGGCCGACTTCAATCCCCAGCAGGTAATCGAGCCCCTGCTCTGCCAGCGGGAGGTCGTTGGCATCGAGTCCGGCTTGGATCAGACCTGCGGTGCGCTCCCAGGCCTGCCGCGCCACGGGTCGGGGGAGGATGTTGTCGGGTTCCCTGAGCAGCTCCGGGCTGGACCGCCGGTGGATTTCCTTGCCGATGGCAGCCGCCAAGCGGTTCTTCAGGCCGTGGCGCTCCCCGGTCTCCTCTACCGCATCCAACTCCCAGCCAGAAACGAGATCGGGCTCGGAGGGATCCTCAAGGAGCGGGTCCGGAGGGTCCGACGCCGGACCGTCGAGCGGGCGGGGTCGGAGCTCGTCCCCTTCGGCAGTAGTCTCCAAGGGCCTGAGCAACCTCGAAACTACAGCTGCTAGCCACTCCGTCCAGGCGAGGTCGAAGTCTCCGTGGCCGGTAAGAACCTTGGGATCGCAGGAGATCGTCCGAAGGTATGCGATCCGTTCCCGAAGCGATCTCAGCCCGTCGCAGTCGCCGATGGCATCGCGGAGCTTGTTGGTCTTCCTGTCCGAAGACAGGCCGCGAAGCCAGCTGCAAACCGGTTCAATTTCTTCGTCAGACCAGCCAGTCAGACGGAGCTCGAGAATCAGCCAAGCCAAGGTACGTTGGAGGAGGATACCGCCGACAGACGGAAGGCTGAACAGGGCCGTAGCTAGGGGGAAGTCCTCTGTCTTACCTCGGGTGGCAATGTCGCTCCAGTCCCTTCGACCTGCAGCAAGTCCCACCCACTGGCAACGGTTCCGGGCCACGAACGCGAGGGTCCTGCGGAAGGCCCGGACCCCCTGCGGAGGCCTGTCGGCGATCTGCAGGTAGACCCTCGCCAATGCCCCTTCCCAACTCGGGTGAAACACGGATACTGACCCGAGGCAGGGATCTGCCACGTGGCAATCGGAGGGTGTCCTAGCCGCTGCGCCGGGGTCGCTCAAGCAGGGCCTTTACTCATCAGGGTTGGCTGGCATGGGCCAGAAAATAGCCGAGGCTGCTTACGGTCTCAATCGATGCTTTTGGATGGCACCCCATTTCATGTCTAAGGCATTATGATTTAATAGTTATATTTATCAGTAGCTTGAATCACCATGGTCACCTATTGCCGCTGACTTAAACCTATTCAACCAGACGTTGGTGGAAGCCTTCCGAAGCCCGGGTAAAGTGTCACAGGGCCTGAACTCAGTTTAAGGCCGGTTTGAAGAAAAAGTCCTTTAGATACGCGCCTGTAGCTCAGCCGGATAGAGTAGTGGCTTCCGAAGCCCAGGCGCGCCAAACCCCCTGTGACAAATCTGGGACAGATCTGGGACAAAACCTGATCGAGCCCCCTGCCCGGATTGAGTAGAGGCGCGCCATGCCCCAGCCCATCCTCCAGATCCGGGTCGAGCTCCAGGAGATCGAGCCGCTGATCTGGCGCCGCCTGCAGGTGCCGGGCGACTACACCTTCTGGGACCTGCACGTCGCCATCCAGAGCGCTTTCGCGTGGACGGACACTCACCTGCATGAGTTCCGGCCCGTAGGTCAGCGGGACGGCCATCCGCGCCTCGGGATGCCGCTGGACGATTTCGACGAGCGCGAAGCCTGCCCTACGGGGCACAACCCGCCTCTCCCCGATTGGGAGCACCGCGTGGCCGATATCCTGACCCCGGCCAACCCTCGCCTAGAGTACGAATACGACTTTGGCGACGGCTGGTTGCATCTCGTCACGCTTGAAGAAGCGCTGACGGCCGCTCCGGGCAAGAAATACCCGCGCTGCACCGCAGGCGAGCGTTCGGCCCCGCCGGACGACTGCGGTGGCCCCGGCGGCTATGAAAGCCTGCTCGAAACCCTGGCCGACCCCGGGGACCCGGAGCACAAGTCGTCCCACGTCTGGGCCAGCAGCCAGAAGGGCAAGCGCGGCAAGTTCGACCCCGAAGCCTTCGACGAGCAGCAGGTGAAGTTCGCCAACCCGGCGCCTCGACTCAAACGGCTGCTGGCGTATCTGGCATCCCGGCGTTGATTACGCCTGAATGAGACGATGGGCAGCCCCCCGCGGCCAGCTTGTCAGGACATTGTCCGGACATCATAATGGCTCTAGCTCGTCTCCCGAGGTGCGCACCATGACTGCCGCCAACCCATCCAAATCCGAACGCATCGATGTCCGCGCCACGGCGCCGGTCAAGCAGCTGCTGCAGGAAGCGGCGCGTGCGTGCCACAAGAACGTCAGCGAGTTCCTGCTCGATGCCGGGGTGAATGCCGCGTCGCAGACGCTGGCGGATCGCCGCCGGTTCGTCCTCGACGAGACCCAATGGCAGGCCTTCCAGGAAGCCCTCGATCGCCCGGTCCAGGACAAGCCGCGCTTGCGTAAGCTCCTGCGTGAACCCGGGGCGCTGGATTGAGTGGCGGTTACTCGCAAGTCCGCAAGCTCGCCGCCACCGACCGCACCGAAGTCTTCGATTGCGGCCGGGAGCCCCTGAACCAGTTCCTCCAACGATTCGCCCTGGTCAGCCAGAAGGCGAACAGTGCGCAGACCTATGTCTGCTGCCAGGGCAAGGACGTGGTCGGCTACTACAGCCTGGCGGTCGGCAGCGTCGAGCCCGATGAAGCGGCCACGCGTGTCACCAAAGGCCTCGCCCGACATCCCGTACCGGCGATGATCCTGGCCCGGCTCGCGGTGGCGACTGCGCACCAACGGCAGGGGCTGGGACAGGCACTGCTGAAGGACGCTCTGCTTCGCACCGCGCAGGCGGCAGATATCGCCGGCATCCGATGCCTTCTGGTGCACGCCAAGGATGATGCCGCGCGAAAGTGGTACGAAAGCTGGGATTTCGAGCCCAGCCCCAGTGACCCTTACCACCTGTTCCTGCTGATGAAGGACCTCAAGGCGATTGTTGGCGAGTGAGGCGGCATCGGAGCCGGCAGATACAGCGCCTGTTGCGTTTTCTGATTTAACAGCCTATAAGCTGTTTATACAGAAAACAGCCCAGGATGCGTGCCATGAGCCAGTACACCGTCCGAACCCCCGACCAGTTGCCTGCCCTGCTCAAGGCCTTCCGTAAACAGGCCGGACTGACCCAGGGCCAGCTCGCCACGCGCCTGGGCATCACGCAGCAGACACTCTCCGCCCTCGAGCGCAACGCCCACAAGGTCAGCGCCGACCGGCTGCTGCAGTTGCTGGGCATCCTGGGCGTGGACCTGGTGCTGCAGTCGCGCGGCCACGGAACCGACCCGAAGCCCTCCGCCACGGGAGGTGCCGGATGGTGACGCCCCGTACCGGACGCACGCCGCGCCGCCAGGCCCTGGGCCTGTGGATGAACGGCGACTTCGTCGGCACCTGGCGCCTCGACGCCAGCGCCGGTGATGTCCTCGAATACGACGCCGGCTGGCAGGCTGCGCCGCAAGGCCGACCCCTGTCGCTCTCACTTCCGTTCACGCCAGGCGGCTTGCCGCATCGCGGCGACGTCGTGCGCGCGTACTTCGAGAACCTGCTGCCGGACAGCCAGGAAATCCGGGCACGGGCCGCGCGTCGATTCCGCGCACGATCCACCGAGGCCTTCGACCTGCTGGCGCAGATCGGCCGCGACTGCGTGGGCGCATTACAGATCCTGCCCGACGGCATGACGCCCGGCGACGTCCGCACGCTCGACGCGACGCCCCTGGGCGAACACGATGTAGCCGCCCTCCTGCGCGGCACCGTGGCTCCGCCGGCGATGGCCGGCGCGATGCCGGCGGACGACGGGGATTTCCGCATTTCCATCGCCGGCGCCCAGGAGAAGACCGCGCTCGCCTGGATCGACGGCCGCTGGTGCCTGCCCCACGGCTCGACGCCCACGACGCACATCCTGAAGCTGCCGATGGGCCTGGTCGGCAACATGAAGCTCGACCTGAGCCATTCGATCGAAAACGAGTGGCTGTGTTCGCGCATCCTGGCGGCCTACGGGCTGCCCGTGGCCGAGTGCGAGCCGCTGCAGTTCGAGGACATGAAGGTGCTGGCGGTGAAGCGCTTTGATCGTGCCTGGCTGGACGGCCCCGCCGGCCCGTGGCTGGCGAGGCTGCCGCAGGAAGACTTCTGCCAGGCCACTGGCACGCCCGCCGCGCTGAAGTACGAGTCGGACGGCGGCCCGGGCATCGAGCGCATCTTGGGCCTGCTGGCCACGTCGGAAACGCCGCAGGCCGACCGACGCACCTTCCTGCTGGCGCAGCTGGTGTTCTGGATGCTTCGCGCCCCGGACGGGCACGCCAAGAACTTCAGTCTCTCCATACGGCCACGAGGCGCCTATCGCCTAACGCCGCTGTACGACGTGATGTCGGCCTGGCCACTGATCGGCGAGGGCCCCGGCCTGCTTTCGGAGCACAAGATCCGCCTCGCGATGGCGATCCGTTCGACCAACGCGCACTGGAAGATGAAGGAGATCCAGCGCCGGCACTGGCTGGCGCTCGGCAAGCGCCATGGCGTGCTGGAGGACGACGGGCGCGACTTCGAGGCAATCATCGACGATCTTGTCGGCCGGACGCCCGGCGTGATTTCCGACGTTGCGGCCAGTCTCCCGAAGGGCTTTCCCGACCTTGTCGCGGACCCGGTGCTGCGCGGACTTGGGCACGCGGCATCACAACTGGCGGCATACTCCCCACCACCATGACCCGCCTCGCCCAAGCCTTCACCCACGAGTGGAACCAGGCCCGCGCCGCGCGCCTGGCCGGCGACCTTGACCGGGCCTTCCACCATCTCGAGCGGGCCCACATCCTGGGCCAGCGGCATACCCGGCGGCACATCCAGAGCCACCTCGGGATGCTGCACGTGGGCTGGCTTCGCAGCGATCTCCGGGAAATGGCCGGTCAACTGGCGCGCATCGTGGCGGCTACTCTGTTCTCCCGCATTTGGGTGCCAGTGGGCAATACCGGCGGCGCCAACGTCAGCGCCCTCCAGCCCATGCCGGTGCCGCCGGACCTGCAGGCCCTGCTCGACGAGTCCTGAGCCGCCGGGCGGCTGGCACCTGCGCGCCCTTCATTTCGTTTTCACAAGGGTCCGGGGGCGCAAAGGCGCCGGCCGGGCACCCCAACAACGAAGGACGCCCCCAATGAACAAGCGCATTTCCCTCCTGGCCGCCCTCTTCCTCGCCGCCCCGGGCGCGATGGCCGCCAATGGTGACTGGACCGGCTGGTACGCCGGCTTCCACGCGGGCCAGGGTGACTCGGACGCCGAAGCACAGACCACCCTCGGCGGCGCCTGGTCCAGCGAATCGCAGGCCCTGCGCGACGAGGTCGCGGCTGGCCTGTCGCCGGACCTCGACGCCAGCGGTGCCGCGTACGGCGTGCAGGTCGGCTACAACCACCAGTTCGCCAGCGGCTTCGTGCTCGGCGCCGAGCTCGACTGGAGCAAGCTCGACATCGACGAAACGCGGATCACCGGCCCCATCGCCACCACCGCCTTCCCGGCGCTGACCTACGACTACGGCAACGCCATCGAGCTCGACGACAAGCTCGCGCTCAAGGGCCGCATCGGCTGGGCCAGCGGCAGCCACCTGTTCTCGTTGAGCGTGGGCTGGGTGCAGGTTGATGCGCAGGCCTTCGCCGGCATCGTCAGCAACGGCAACTACCTCAAGGCCGGTGGGCGCTCGCAGACCCTCGAGGGCACCGAGATCGGCGTCGCCTACGAGTACGACTTCGGCAACCAGTGGTCGCTGCGCGGCGAGTGGCTGATGGCCGACGTCGATTCGATCAACTTCGACACCGAGTACCTGCCGGGCAGCAGCTTCACCTCGCCGGCCTACTCCGAGTCCGTGCGCCAGAACGCCGACTTCGAGACGTTCCGCCTCGCGCTGAACTACCGCTTCTGATCCACCGGACCGGGGTCAGCCCTGGCTGGCCCCGGTCCTGCCGCGCGCGAGCGCGTCGCGGCCGCATCCCAGGAATCGCGATTCTTCCAGCCAGTCTTCGTCGGGGTAGTAGGCGAACAGCAGCTGGCCCTGCTTGAGGGTGTCGATCACCTCGCGCGCCACCGCCGGGCGTACCGCCGGGCAACCGAAGCTTCGCCCCAGCCGGCCCTGCAGCGCGGCGGCCAGCGGATCGACGTAGGGCGCGCCGTGCATCACGATCAGCCGCTCGCGGGCGGCGTCGTTCACGCCGGGCTCCAGCCCGTCCATGCGCAGCGAGTAACCGTTGCCGCCCTGGTAGGTTTCAGCGGTGACGAACAGGCCCAGGCTCGACTGGTGGCTGCCGTTTCGATTTGAAAACGCGGTGGCCAGGTTTTCGCCGCTGCCACGGCCGTGCGCCACGTGCTCGGCGAACAGCAGCTTGCGCGCTTCGAGGTCGAACACCCACAGCCGCGGCTCGGTCGAAGGCCGCGAGTAGTCGATCACCGCCAGCCGTTCGGCATCGGGCGCGGCGTCTTTCGCGCAATCGCGCGCCTCCAGCGCCAGCGCCAGCACCTTCGGGTCGGCGTCGGGCGCCTGCGCGCGCAGTTCGCCCAGCAGGGCGGTGTCGGCGGCGACGGGCGCGGCCAGCACGAGCAGGCCCAGGGCCAGCAGTCGGTTCAGGGCCATGGGCTGGCTCCGCGGGGTCATTGGCCTTCCATCTGTGGCTGCCCGGGCGGGTTTTCATCCCCCGCTTGCAGCACGGTAAATCCGGCAGTCAGGCCCAGCGGTTCGTCGGTGACCACCAGGGTGGCCCCGGGCGCCAGCACGTCGTACAGCCGCGCCACGAAGCCCGGGTCGATGCCCAGGCCGGCCGGCGCCAGCGCGCTGGCCGGGTCGTCGTCGCCCTCGCCCAGCACGCGCAGCCAGCGGCGGCGCGGCCGGTCGGGCAGCACCGGCGCCACGTCGCTGCGCACGCCTTCGAGCAGCAGGTAGGCGCGCGTCCCCGTGGGCGCCGTGCCGGTGACCGACACCGCCGCCCGGCCGAGCTCCACGCCCTCGCGCAGCGCCACCATCTGGCGGTCGGCGGTGCTGAGCACCACCGTCAGCGCACCGGGCGGCGCAACGCCGGGCTGCCAGGTGTAGTCGGCGCCCGCGGGCGCGGGCAGCGTGAGCTCGCTGGCCGGCGTGCCGGCGGCGGCCTTGGGCACGGGCGGGAACAGGGTGGGCTCGGCCAGCATCGGCGCCACGTCGGCGCGGTCGGTGATCACCACGGTCATGCCGCGCGACGTCACCTCGAAGAGCCGCTCGGCGAAATCGCGCGGCAGCCGCACGCAGCCGTGCGAGGCCGGGTAGCCGGGCACGTGGCCGGCGTGCAGCGCCACGCCATCCCAGGTCAGCCGCTGCATGAAGGGCATCGGCGCATCGTCGTAGAGGTTGGAGTAGTGCTCGCGCTTCTTCTGCAGGATGGTGAAAACGCCCGTTGGCGTTTCGTAGCCGGGCTTGCCCGTGCTCACCGAGGCTTCGCCGATGCGCACGCCGTTGCGGTACACCGTGGCGCGCTGGTCGGGCAGGCTCACCAGCACCAGCACCGGGCCGGCCGGCGCCACCTCGGGGGTCCAGCGGAACTGGCCGGGCTGCAGCGTCGCCGTGCCCAGGGCCAGCAGGCCAAGCCAGTGCCAAACCGCCATGCGAAACCCTCCGGCAAGCTTCGTCCATGTTACGCCCGGCGCGGGCTATGCTGGTGGCCTGGCCCGCACGCGAGCTCCGGCATGGAAAACAAGACCATCGAAGTCACCCTGCACCAGCAGGAGGGTTATGCCTTCCGCATCGAGTTCGGCGAAGGCATCGACGACCTGATGAGCGACGAGCCGGCGCCGCTGGGCCAGGGCCACGGCCCGAATCCCTCGAAGCTGCTGCTGGCCGCGGTGGCCAACTGCCTGGCCGCCAGCCTGACCTTCGCCCTGCGCAAGTTCGGCAACCAGCCCGGTCCCATCACTGCCCAGATCCGCGGCGAGATGGCGCGCAACGAGGCCGGGCGCTGGCGCATCCCGCGCGCCCGCGCCGTCATCACGCTGGCCGAGCTGCCCGGCGCGCACAAGTCCTTCGAGCGCGTGCTGTCGCAGTTCGAGGAGTTCTGCGTGGTCACCCAGAGCGTGCGCAACGGCATCGACGTCGAGGTCGAAGTGCGCGATGCCGAAGGCCGCGTGCTGATGGGCGACAAGAGTTTCGAAGCCGGCGCCTGAGCCCGGCGATCAGGCGCCCTTTCGCGCCTCGACGATCCGCCGCGCGATGGCGGCATCACCCTGCTCGAGCAGCTCGACCGGGGTGTACTGGAAGCCGGTGAGCACCATTGCCTCGCCCACGCACCATTCGCGCTGTTCCTTGCTCAGCACGGCGGCGCCGGCGGCCACGGCCGCCAGCAGCTCGGACGTGGGCACGGTGTCCTGCGGTTCGGGCGCACGCTTGGCCGGGGCCGGCCCCGCAACCGCTGCCTTCTCGGCCGCGGCCTTGAGCCAGGCCACGCGGGCCAGGGCCACGGCGAGGCGATCGCCGCCGTCCTTGAGCGCGGGCGCGGCGCTGGCCAGGGCACCAAGCAGCGCGTCGCGCTCGACTTCCAGCGCCTTCATCGCCTGCTCCTTCGACGCCAGCCTGCCTTCGGCCTCCTTGAGCATCGCCTCGAGCTGCAGGATTTCGGTGGCCGGGTCGGCCAGGGTCTTGCTGCCCAGCAGGCGCATCACCTTCTCGCCCAGGCGGGCATGGATGGCCGGGTCGGAGAACTTCAGGTCGCGCGCGGCGGTCTGCCAGGCCAGGGCGACCTGGCTGACGGTCTGGGCCTTTTCGGTGGGCGCGCCCGGCGCGGCCTCGTTCACGGGCTCGGCGGCTGCCGCCGGGCCGGCGTTGGCCGCCTGCTGGATGGCCAGGTCCAGGCGCTCGCACAGCTCGGTCTTCTGGAAGTCGCGCGCCAGCTTGCGCAGTTCGATGCGGCAGTCGATCAGCAGGGAGCGCAGGTCCTTCATGGCCCCATTCTATGCCCGCGCCGGTGCGGACGGGGTCAACGGGCCAGCAGGAAGTGCAGCAGGTTGTTCTGGAAGTAGGGGTTCACCGACAGCTGGTCGTGCCGCTCGCACAGGAAGAAGCTCTGGGCGAAGGGGAACGTGTCGTTGCCGGCACCCACGCCCTCGACCAGGCCGCGGCCCAGCTGCGACTCGCGGGTGACCAGGCCATCGCCGGGCAGCATCAGCAGGCGCTCGTAGTCCACGCCGGGCACGCGGTTGCGCACGTCGCCCGGGCGCACGACCAGGCGCTCCCCGCGTTCGTCGCGCTCGAGCACGGCCCGGCCCGGGGTGAGGGTGCAGTCGCCGCCGAACACCGCCACCTCCACGCCGCCCGACTGGATCGGCTGGCCCAGCGCACGGTGCAGCAGGCGTGCGCGGTCGAGATGGCGGATGAAGAAGGACTGCAGCTCGGCCATCTGCAGCGCGCCGGTTTCGCGGTCCGGCGCGGCGGCCATCACCCGCTGCTCGACCTCGGGCGAGAACACGCCCCACCGGCGCAGGCGCCAGGTGTCGGGCTGGTAGATGTCCAGCACCACCGGCTTGCCGTCGGCGCCGAAGATGACCTGCTGGTCCGGGTGCGGCAGGGTCTCGAAGGGCGTGGCCATGGTCGCCAGCACTTCCACGGGCACGGTGCGGAAGGCCATCTTCACGCCCTTCTGCAGCCGCTCGAGGCTGATCACCGAGCCGAGGTTGGGCGTGCCCAGCAGCACCATGCGGCGGATGCGGTGCGGGCCCTCGTCCCAGCTGACGAACTCGCGTTCGTCGAGCACGTTGGCCGGGCCGTAGCGCAAGTAGTAGTTGGCGATCAGTCCGCCGTTGCTGTGCGCGAGCAGGTCGACGGCCAGGTCCGGGTCGTCGTAGTCCCTGCGGATCTGCTCGATCATCGCGTGCAGCTGGCGCACCGCGTGGATGTTTTCGCGACGCCAGTCGTACAGCAGCAGGTAGTAGCGGCGGCGGTCATCGGCGTCCTTGACCGGCTGGCCCGGCTCGGCGCGACGGAAGCGGCCGACGCGCTCGAGCGCCTCGACGAGCGCGCCGTAATAGTCCACCCGGGCCACGCCGTAGAACAGGTCGCCGGGCACCAGGCCGCCGCCGCTTTCCTCGACGGCGCGCACGCGCGCCAGCTCGCGGTAGTCGCTGAAGGCCAGCGCGCCCACGCCGCCCGGCCAGTACTCCTTGCCGGTCTTGGCATCGACCAGGGTCGAGCCCATGAGGCCATGGATGATGATGACCGGCGGCTGTGCCGGGTCGTGCGTCTCGGCTTCGTACAGGCGCGCCAGGTCGGGACGCGTGGGCGCGCCCGTGCAACCCGCCAGCACGAGGCTGGCGAGCAGCAGCCAGGGCAGCCGTCGCAGGAAGGTCTTCATCGGGGCGGTGATTTTCACACGCGGCGGGTGAATGCCGTCACCGCCAAAAGTCCCGGTCGCCGCCCCGCCGCCCGACGCAGGGGAGGGACGGGGGCGGCGGGGCAACGCGGGTTCAGGCGGCGGCGGACTCGCGCAGCGCGGGGTAGTCGGTGTAGCCCTCGGGGCCGGGGGTGTAGAGCTTGTCGGCCTGCATCGGCGCCAGCTCGGCGCCGGTGGCCAGGCGCGCCGGCAGGTCGGGGTTGGCGATGAAGGGGCGGCCGAAGGCGATCAGGTCGGCGCGGCCGGCCTGCAGGTCGGCCTCGGCGCGCGCGCCGTCGTAGTCGCCGGCCAGCACCAGGGTGCCGGTGAAACGCTTGCGCACCGCGTCCACGAACTCCGGCGGGACCGCGCCCGGGGTGGCGATGAGGCTCAGGTAGGCGATGCCGCGGCGCGACAGTTCGTCCACCAGCGCCAGCGCCTCTTCGGCCTCGCCCTCGTAGTTGGCGGCCAGGTCGTTGAAGGCGTTGAACGGCGAGAGACGCACGCCCACGCGGCCGGCGCCGATGGCGGCGGCGGTGGCGTCCACCAGCTCGAGCAGGAAGCGGCGGCGGTTCTCGGCGCTGCCGCCGTACTCGTCGCTGCGCTGGTTCGACCTGGGGTTGAGGAACTGCGCCAGCAGGTAGCCGTTGGCGGCGTGCAGCTCGACCAGGTCGATGCCGGCCTCGCGGGCCAGGATGGCCGAGCGCACGTACTCGTCGCGGGTGGTGGCGAGGTCGGCGGCGCTCATCTCGCGCGGCACGGGGTGGTCCTGCATGCCCTGGGCATCGGTCCAGACCTGGCCGGCGGCGGCAATCGCCGACGGGGCCAGCAGCTCGGCGCCTTCGGGCAGGTTGGCCGGGTGGCCGATGCGGCCGGCGTGCATCAGCTGGATCGACACGCGCGCGCCGCCGGCGTGGGCGGCCCTGGCCACGGCGGCCCAGCCCTGGGCCTGCGCGGCATTGAACAGGCCGGGGATGCGGGCATAACCCAGGCCGTTGGGCGAGGGCGAAGTGCCTTCGGTGATCAGCAGGCCGGCGCCGGCACGCTGGCCGTAATAGGTGGCCATCAGCTCGCCCGGCACGTTGCCCAGGGCGCGCGAGCGGGTCATCGGGGCCATCACGACGCGGTTCTGGAGCGAAAGGCCGGCGACGGTGGCGGGGGACAGCAGCTTGGTGCTCATGGGAAGGGTCTCCTCGGGGATGGACCTAGGATGGAGGACCCCATGGGCGAAACAAAGACCGTGGTGCGCTACGTATCGTTGCAATTTCATCCCTTCTGCCCGCCTGGCTGGTCCCGGGGCCTCCCGTCTGCACGGCCCTGCGCTAACCTCGGTGCCTGCCCACCCGGAGAGCCCGCATGTTCCGTCCGACCAGCCTCGCCCTGGCCAGCCTGCTCGCCCTGTCGGCCTGCGCCACCCCGCCCCAGGACACTCCGCCGGCCGACGAAGGCGACACCGCCTTCGCCCCCGCCCCGCCCCCGCCCACCCTCGAGGACGAGGGCATCCGTGAGAAGCCGCCCGTGATCTGCAACGACCAAGCCGGCCAGTGGGCCGTTGGCCAGCTCGCCGACGAGGCCCTGGTCGAAAAGGTGCAAGCCGACACCCAGTCCAAGTACGTGCGCGTGATCAAGCCCGGGATGATGGTGACGATGGATTACCGCGAGGACCGGGTGAACATCGACGTCGACGAGGAAAACCGCGTCACGGCCGTTCGCTGCGGCTGACGCGATGAACCTGCTGGCCCACCAGGTCCTGCGGCGGGTCGCGCTGTGGTCGAGCCTGGCGGTGCTGGGTGCGACCGCGCTCGGCTATTGGTACGCGTTCTCGCTCTCGCGCGACCGTGCCCTCGTGCAGCTGCAGCGCCACGCCGAGCTGCAGGGCCAGCAGCAGGAACAGGCCTTCCAGGATGCACTGGCGCACCTGGAGCTGTTCCGCGCCGAGTTCCTGCGTCGCTACCGCGACGGCGCCATCGACCACGGCGCGCGCTTCGATGCGATGTACCGCAGCGGCCCCGACGGCGCGATCCGCCTGGCGCCGGAGTTCTTCCGCGGCGTGCGCCGGCCCGATGGCCAGTACGTGAGCCACACCACCGGCTTCGTCGGCCGCAGCGCCGGCCGGCCCGACGCCGACCTGCGCCGCCGGCTCGTCATCGCCACCGACCTGGTGGCGCTCTACGGCCCGGCCTGGGGCGAGCCCTTCGCCAACCTGCACGCTTCGCTGCCGGAAAACGCGCTCGTGAACTACTGGCCGGGCGTGCCCTGGGGCCTGGACGCGCGCGCCGACCTCGACGTCACCGCCGGCGCCGTGGTGGCCGCCACGCTGCCGGCCAACAACCCCACGCGCCAGGCGGTCTGGTCCGGCCTCTACTTCGACCTCACCGCGCGCCAGTGGACGGTGACGGTGCAGCTGCCGGTGGATGGCGAAGACGGCCGGCACCTGGTCAACCCCAGCCACGACATCCTGCTCGACGAAATCCTGGCGCGCCTGCAGCGAAGCCGCCTCGCCGGCGCGCGCACGCTGCTGATGAGCCGCGAAGGCCAGCTTATCGCCGGCAACAGCGCGCCCGGCGAAGACGCGCAGGATCGCGGCGTGCTGCACGTGGACAAGCTCGACGACCCGCTGCCGGCCCGCATCCGCCGCCTGGCGCGCGAACAGTTGGACTCGGGCCAGCCGCAGCAAGTGGTGCGCGACGAGGAAAGCGGCGCCTACATCGTCTTCAGCCGCGTCGCCGGCCCGGACTGGTGGCTGGCGACGATCTACGGCGCCGAGCAGGTGTCGGGCGCGGCGCACCGCGGCGCGGCGATCATACTGGCGCTCGGGATCGGGCTGCAGGTGATCCTGCTGGTGGTGGTGGGCAGCGTGCTGGGACGGCGCGTTGGCCAGCCGGTGCGGCAGCTGCAGGCCGCGGCCGAGTCCCTCGCACGGGGCGAAGCCGCCGGCGCGGCCGGACTGCCGCTGGACGAGGACAACGAGATCGGCAGCCTGGCGCGCAGCTTCCGCGAGCTGGCGCGCATGGTCGAGCAGCGTCGCCACGAACTCGAGGGCACCGTCGCCGAACGCACCCGCGAGCTGGCCGACGCCAACGCGCGCCTGGAGGAACTCACCCGTACCGACAGCCTCACCGGCCTGCCCAACCGCCGTGCCTTCGACGCCGACATCGAGGCGTGGCTGGGAACCCGCGGCCCGACCTCGGCGCTGGCGCTGGCGATGATCGACGTGGACTACTTCAAGCCCTACAACGACACGCTCGGCCACGAAGCCGGCGACCAGGCCCTGCGCGAAGTAGGCGCGGTGCTGGCCGGCCAGACCCGCCGCGACGTGCGCTGCTACCGCTACGGCGGCGAGGAATTCGCCATCGTCTTCACCGCCATCGCGGTGCCGCATGCCGAGCGCATCCTGCGCCGGATCCTCGAGGACATCGCCGCGCTGGGCCTGGCCCACCCGGCCAGCCCGCTGGGCGTGGTGACGGTGAGCGCGGGCCTGGCCAAGGCTTACGGCGAGGACATCGACCTGGCCACGCTGGCGCGCACCGCCGACCGCCAGCTCTACGCCGCCAAGGCCAGCGGCCGCAACCGGCTCGCCATCGGCTGAGCGCGCGGCTCAGTGCGAGAGCAGCACCGGCAGGCGTGCGCCATTGAGCACGGTGCGGGTGACCCCGCCGAACACCTGCTCGCGCCAGCGCGAATGGCTGAAGCCGCCCATCACCAGCAGGTCGGCCACGGCGCCGCGGCAGTGCTCGAGGATGGCCTCGCCGGTGCTGCGCGTGCCCTTCTCGACGATTTCCACCTTCGCGTGGCAGCCATGCCGCGCCAGGTGCCGGGCGATGTCGGCGCCGGGCGCCTCGCCGTGGCCGAGCGCGGTGGCTTCGGGGTTGACCACCAGCACGTCCACGCGCGCGTCGCGTGGCAGCCAGGGCAGGGCGTCGTGCAGCGCGCGGCTGGCCTCGCGGCGCGGCTGCCAGGCCAGCACCACGCGCCGCGGCGGCACCATCAGCTTCACGCCGTGCGGCACCATCAGCACCGGCCGGCCCGAGTGCATCAGCAGCGCGTCGAACCCCGTACCGAAGCGCGAACCAGGTTCATTTTCCACCGGCCCGCCGAACACGCACAGGTCGGCATAACGCGCGTGCAGCGCGGCGACTTCCTCGGGCCAGGCCAGCGGCGAATCCACCACCCGCACCTCGTGCGCGATGCCGGCGGCCGACAGATGCTCGCGGGCCACGCCGGCGGCGCGCTCGGCAGCCGCGCGCAGCGCCTCGTAGCCGGCCTGGTCCAGGCCGATGGCGGTGACGCCCCACTCGCTGGCGAAGGGCACCGGCGCATGCGCGACGGCCAGTGCGGCCACGTGCGCGTCGTGCACGCGGGCCAGGGCGGCCGCGGCTTCGAGCGCCGCGTGGTCGGCGGCATTGCCCTGCAGGAAGACGAACAGGTCGCGGATCATGGCCAGGCTCCTCGGTGCACGGGGTGGCTTGAACGCTACGCCGACGGGCACGGCCGGCGTTGACGTGGGTCAAGCCTGCGCCCGCGCGGCGTCTCATTCAATGAGACGGGGCCGGCGGCTAATGACGGCCGGACCGCCCACGGAATGCCGCCATGCCCCCGCAAGCCCTCGCCCGCCGCGATGCCCAGGCCCTGGCCCTGGAGCCCGGCCAGCCCGCCGATGCCCCGCTCGCCCCGCGCGTGCGCGACCCGCGCCAGCTGGCGCAGCGCCTGCGCGGCAAGTATTCCGACCGGGTGACCGGCCACTTCGTGCTGCCCGCGCGCGAAGGCCGCTACGCGCCGCTGCCCGACGCGCTGCCGCCGGGGCTGGCCACGGCGCTGCGTTCGCGCGGCATCGAGCGGCTCTACAGCCACCAGGCCCAGGCTTGGGAGGCCGCGCAGGCCGGGCAGAACCTGGTCGTCGTCACGCCCACGGCTTCGGGCAAGAGCCTGTGCTACACGCTGCCGGTGGCGGCGGCGGCGATGCAGGCGCAGGCCAAGGCGCTGTTCCTGTTCCCGACCAAGGCGCTGGCGCAGGACCAGGTGGCCGAGCTGCTCGAGCTCAACCGCGCCGGCGACCTGGGCCTGCGCTGCCACACCTTCGACGGCGACACGCCAGGCGACGCGCGCCAGGCCATCCGCCTGCACGCCGACCTGGTGGTGTCCAACCCCGACATGCTCCACCAGGCCATCCTGCCGCACCACACCAAGTGGGCGCAGTTCTTCGAGAACCTGCGCTACGTGGTCATCGACGAGGTGCACACCTACCGCGGCGTGTTCGGCTCGCACCTGGCCAACGTGCTGCGGCGGCTGCAGCGCGTATGCGCCTTCTACGGCGCCAAACCGCAGTTCATCCTGTGCTCGGCCACCATCGGCAACCCGAAGGCGCACGCCGAGGCGCTGGTGGAGGCGCCGGTCACGGCCATCACCGAATCGGGCGCGCCGGTGGGCGAGAAGCACCTGCTGCTGTGGAACCCGCCGGTGGTGAACCCCGACCTGGGCCTGCGCGCCTCGGCGCGCTCGCAGTCCAACCGCATCGCCCGGCTGGCCATCCGCGCGGGGCTCAAGACGCTGGTGTTCGCGCAGTCGCGCACCATGGTCGAGGTGCTCACCAAGTACCTCAAGGACGTGTTCGACCACGACCCGCGCAAGCCGCCGCGCATCCGCGCCTACCGCGGCGGTTACCTGCCCAACGAACGCCGCGAGGCCGAGCGCGCCATGCGCGCGGGCCACGTGGACGGCATCGTCAGCACCTCGGCCCTGGAGCTGGGCGTGGACATCGGCGCGCTCGACGTGGTCGTGCTCAACGGCTATCCGGGCTCGGTGGCGGCCACCTGGCAGCGCGTGGGCCGCGCCGGCCGGCGCCAGCAGCCCTCGCTGGGCGTGCTGGTGGCCTCGTCCGATCCGCTCGACCAGTACCTGGTGCGGCATCCGGACTTTTTCGAAGCCGCCAACCCCGAGCACGCGCGCATCGCGCCCGACCAGCCGCTGATCCTCCTCGACCACCTGCGCTGCGCCGCCTTCGAGCTGCCCTTCCTGCGCGGCGAGCGCTACGGGCCGATGGACCCGGCGCCCTGGCTCGACGTGCTGGCCGAAACCGGCGTGCTGCACGCCGAGGGCCAGCGCTGGGACTGGATCGCCGACAGCTACCCGGCCAATGCGGTGTCGCTGCGCGCGGTGGCCGACGGCAACTTCGTGGTGGTCGACCGCACCGACGGCGCGCAGAAGATCATCGCCGAGGTCGATTATTCCGCCGCCGCGCTCACGCTCTACGAGGGCGCCATCCACATGGTGCAGTCGGTGCCCTTCCAGGTGGAGCGGCTCGACTGGGAAGGCCGCAAGGCCTACGTCACCCGCACGCACGTGGATTACTACACCGACGCCATCGACTACACGCGCCTGAAGGTGCTCGAACAGTTCGACGGCGTGCGCGCCGGCGAGGGCAGCGCGCGCCATGGCGAGGTCCACGTGGTGCGGCGCGTGCCGGGCTACAAGAAGATCCGCTACTACACCCACGAGAACATCGGCTACGGGCCGGTGAACCTGCCCGACCAGGAAATGCACACCACGGCGGCCTGGTGGCAGCTGGCGCAGGACACGCTCGAGCGCGCCTTCGCCTCGCGCCAGGACGCGCTCGACGGCTTCCTGGGCGCCGCGCACGCGCTGCATCTGGTGGCCACGGTGGCGGTGATGGCCGAAGCGCGCGACCTGCGCCAGGCGGTGGGCAGCGGCGACGGCGCCTGGTTCGCCCAGGCCGATGGCCGCGGCCGCGGCCAGCTGCGCGGCAGCGACGGCCAGCCCGGGCATCCCGATGCCGCCGAGCGCTTCACGCCCACGGTCTACCTCTACGACAACTACCCCGGCGGCATCGGCCTGAGCGAGCCGTTGTGGCGGCGCCAGGCCGAACTGGTGCAGCGCGCCCGCGAACTGGTCTCGGCCTGCGACTGCCGCGCCGGCTGCCCGGCCTGCGTGGGGCCCATCCTCGCCAGCGATGAAGACAAGGCCGAAGGCACGCCCCGGGCGCTGGCGGCGAAGGTGCTGGCGCTGCTCGGGGACGCAGGGTGAGCGCGGCGCTGTTGGAGAAGCTGCGCGCGCTGCAGCGGCAGGCGGGAAGGGCGACCCCTCTCCCCGGCCCTCTCCCACAAGGGGAGAGGGAGACAGGCAAAGCCCCTCTCCCCTTGTGGGAGAGGGGTTGGGGAGAGGGGTCCCCCCAATCGCTGCCACGTCCCCAAGTACCTGAAAATATCCGCCGCCTGCTCGGCCTGCGCACCCGCTCGCTCTCCGTCGTGCCCGCGCCACGCGTGCAGGACCGCCACCTGCCCGGCGACGAAATCGCCCCCGGCCTGCGCTACGTCGAATCCCGCCACGACGCCCCGCCGCTGCCGCATTCCATCGACGCCCGCTTCGCCCGCGACTTCACCGACCTCGCCCGCGACGAGGTGCTGTGCTTCGACACCGAAACCACCGGCCTGGCCGGCGGCACCGGCACGCGGGCCTTCGTGATCGGCGCGGCCGACCTGGTGGACGGCCAGCTGCGCATCCGCCAGCTGCTGACCACCACCCTGGCCGCCGAGCAGGCGATGCTCGAAACCTTCGCCCGCTGGCTGTCGCCGGCCACGGTGCTGGTGAGCTATAACGGCCGCAGCTACGACGCGCCCCTGCTCAAGGCGCGCTACCGGCTCGCGCGCCTGCCCTGCCCGGTCACGCCGCTGGCGCACCTCGACCTGCTGCATCCGTCGCGCCGGCGCTGGCGCGGCCGCTGGGAGAACTGCCGCCTGGCCACCATCGAACACCGCGTGCTGGGCGTCGTGCGCGAGGACGACCTGCCCGGCAGCGAAGCCCCGCGCGCCTGGCGCGACTACCTGGGCGGTGGCCCCGCCACCGACCTGCGCCGCGTGCTGGCGCACAACCACACCGACGTGCGCAGCCTGGCCTGGCTGCTCGCCCACCTCGCCAAACAGGGGTCGGAGGTAATTTCCCCGCCCTGAAGCCGTTCGGCTTGCTGATTGGTCCCGTGGCGGGGAAATTACCTCCGACCCCATGCATTGACGGCCATGCCCGAGCCCTTCAAGAACCTGATCAATGCCGCGCTGGTGCAGGCCTGCGGCCAGCACCTGCGCCGCGCCTGGCCCGGTTTCGACCGCCGCGGCTTCGAGGCGCGCGCGCTCGGCGGCCTCGATGCGCTGGAGATGAAGGCACGTGCGATGCACATCGCAGACGCGCTGGAAGCGACGCTGCCGGAAGACTTCGATCGCGCCGCCGGCATCATCGAGCGCGCGCTGGCACCACCGGCCACCGACGACCGCCTGGGTTTCGCCACCAGCGAGGCCGGTCTGGCCGGCTGGATCGGCTGGCCGCTCGGCGAGTTCATCGCCCGCCGCGGCCAGTCCGAACCGGAACGTGCGCTGCTGGCGCTGCGCGAACTCACCCAGCGCTTCACCAGCGAGTTCGCCGTGCGGCCCTTCCTGCAGAACCACTTCGCGCTGACGATCACGCGCCTTCGGGCGTGGAGCAGCGACGCCAGCCCACACGTGCGCCGCTGGACCAGCGAAGGCAGCCGGCCGCGCCTGCCCTGGGGACTGCAGGTGAAGTCGCTGATCGTCGATCCGTCGCCGACGCTGCCGCTGCTCGCGTCCCTCCAGGATGACCCCAGCGAATACGTGCGCCGCAGCGTGGCCAACCACCTCAACGACATCGCGAGGGACCACCCGGCCGTGGTCGCCGAATGGCTCGAAACCTACCTGCCCGACGCAGGCGCCGAACGAACGGCCCTGCTTCGCCACGCCAGTCGCACCCTGGTCAAGCGGGGCGATCGTCGCGTCCTGAAGGCCTGGGGCCTGGGCGGCCGGCTGGCGGGCACGGCGAGTCTGGCGCTGACGCCCGGGCGGGTGTCGGTCGGTGAGTCGGTGCAGCTGAAGGTGACGATCGCATCGGACTCGCGGCGCAGGCAGGACCTGGTGATCGACTACGTCGTGCACCACCTCAAGGCCAACGGCGGGACGTCGCCCAAGGTGTTCAAGGGCTGGACGCTGGCGCTGGCGCCGGGCGAAACGCGCCAGCTTTCCAGGTCACATTCGCTTCGGCCGGTCACGACCCGCCGCTATTACCCCGGGCTGCACCGCATTGAGCTCAAGGCCAATGGCACCGTCGTGGCCGAGGCCTGCTTCACGCTGTGCAGCTGAAAAGAACGGGCCCGCCGAAGCGGGCCCGTCGATCAGCGGCGCAAACGTCGCCCTAGTTGCACTGGTTCTGGAACACGCAGGCGACCCATTGCGGGTTGTCGATGAACGGGTTGCGGTTGCCCTGGAACGAGTAAACCGCCTCGTTGCGCAGGCGCTCCTTGTCGTCCACCGGATCCTCGGCGTGCCAGCGCAGCAGGTCGGCCAAGCGACCCATGTAGGCCACGTTGAGGTTGCTCGAGGACGCCTGGATCAGGCCCGGGTCGTCGGTGAGCACCAGGTCGGGTTCGGCCACGCCGGTCACGCCGTGCGTGCCGCCTTCGTAGCGCACGTCCATGTACAGGAGTGCGCGCGCCACGTCGCCCTTGCGGTCCCCCCAGGTCTGCCAGTAGCTGGTGTCGTACCAGTTCGAGTTGCCGGGGAACACGCCGGTGCCGCCGCCCTTGCCTCCGTTCGCCACGGTGCTGCGCTCGGTGCAGTTCACGAGGCAATCGGCGTAGGGCTTGTTGCCGCGCGAGCTGTTGTAGCCTGCATCCGACAGGAACAGCATGTGCGTGTCGGTATACGGGTAGTTGCCGCTGCCGTCGTTGGTGAAGCCGTAGCTCTTGGGCCAGGTGTGCTCGCGGTTGTACTCGGTGTTGCCTCCGCCGACCTTGGCGTAGCTGGCGTTCTTGTACACGTCGAGGATGCGGCCAGGGTTGAGGGGGTCTTCGTCGGCGAACTCCAGCACGTCCCAGGTGTCGGTGGCCGTGGACGTGTACGGGATGCGCTGGTGGTCGTCGATCAGTGCATGCAGGCTGGCGCGCAGGGCGCTGGCGCTCGAGGTGTTCACGCCACTGTAGTAGTCGTTGCCCGGCACCGAGGCGGTGGTGAACACGAAGCTGTGGTTGGCCGCCATCGGCGTGGCCACGCCATCGAGGTCGGAGACCTTGCTGGCCAGCACGTCCACCAGGCAGTCCTCGAGGCCGACCAGGTTGGACTGGGGGTCGGCGGTCCAGGTGGTCGGGCCACCGCTGACGGCCACCGGCACGTTGCCGCTGGTGTCGCATCCCAGCACGATGGCGCCCGCCTGCAGCGACACCGGCTCGGAGAAGGTGATGCTGATGTTCGCATCGAGTGCGACGGCCGAGCTGCCGTCGGCCGGCGACGTGGCCGTGACGGTGGGCGCCAGGTCCGGCACCGGGAAATTCTGGCCCGCGTTGCAGGTGCCGAAGCTGCTGGCCGAGGCCGCATGCCAGCGGAAGTCGGCATAGGTGCTGCCGGTGCCCTTGAGCTGCAGCGAATGGCCCACAGGCGTCGCTTCCGACTCCGACACGCCGATGTTCACCGAGGTGCGATTGCGCGCCGGGCCGTCGGCGGCCTTGAACTGGCCTTCATAGCTGAGGAACTGCACCACCGTGCCGCTGGCGTTCACCAGCGCCACGCCATCCGGTGCGCCGTTCTGCAGGCCCGATGCATCGACGCTGGCGAAGCCGTAGGCGCCGCACGTTGCACCCAGCGTGCCCGAAAGGCTGCGGGTGCCATAAACCTTGCGGTCGGCGCCGTTGTAGAAGTGAAGCGACCAGCCGTTGAGCGAGGTTCCAGCGTCGCCGGCCACCTCGATGCGCTCGCCGACGTCGGTGCCGGCGTTGTCGTAGTGGATTTCGTTGATCCAGACGCCGGCGCTGGCAAACGCAGGACACAGCAACAGCGCGGGCAACAGCCCGTTCTTGAGCTTCAACATGTAGGAAATCTCCCCAATTTCCCGTCGGATGATTGCCGACCGACGTGACACTAATCTTGCCGACCCACCGCCGCCACGGGGGCTGGAACACTTTCCGACGAACGGTGGCCAAGCCGCCGCCGGCACGGCACGACCAGCCCTTCACGGCGCCTGCCTAGACTGGCCCGATGCTCTCCCCCCTCGCCCACCCGCTGCGCACCTGGGTCCTGCGCGCCTTCCCGCGCGGGGAAAGCGGCATCGACTACGACCAGCCGGCCGGCGATCCGGGGCTGTTCCCGCACGACGGTGCCGCCTGGCGCATCCACGCCGACTTCGCCGGCATGCTTTCCGGCGGCCTGTGCGCGCTGATGCTGCAAACCCTGCACCCGGCCGCGCTGTCGGGCGTGTGGGACCACTCGAACTTCCGCACCGACCTGGTCGGCCGCCTGCGCCGCACCACGCACTTCGTCGCCGGCACCAGCTATGCCTCGCGCGCCGAAGCCGAACGCCTGGTGGCGCGCGTGCGGCGCATCCACGACAAGGTGCAGGGCGTCACCGAAAGCGGCGCGCCGTATTCAGCCAACGACCCGGCCCTGCTCACCTGGGTGCACGTGACCGAGGCCTTCGGCTTCCTGCAGGGCTACCGCCGCTTCGCCGGCCCGGTGCCCACCGACGACGCCGACCGTTATTACGATGAGTCGCGCGTGGTGGCCGAGATGCTGGGCGCGCGCAACGTGCCGCGCACCGAGGCTGGGGTGGATGCCTACTTCGAAAGCGTGCGCGGCGAACTGGCCTTTACCCACCGCTCGCGCGCGGTGCTCGGGGTGCTGGCGACCATGTCGCTGCCCGTGCCGATGCCTGGCCTCTCGCGCCAGGTGTTCCTGGGCGCCGGCGCGACCCTGCTGCCCGACTGGGCGCTGCAGATGCTCGGACGCGGCCCGCGCGAGCGCCTGCGCGACGCCGCCGGCGCGCGCGCGCTGGCCCTGGCCGCGCCGCTGTTCCGCGCCGGCCTCACCGACGGTCCCGCCCAGCACGCCTGCCGGCGCATGGGCCTGGACCCGGACTGGGTGCGTCGCGGCTTCTGAGCCCCGCGCGCTCGCCGCCGGCGCGCCGCTGGGCTAGGCTGGAGGTGTCGCCGCCGGAGACCGCCATGCCCGCCGATCGCTTCCGCCTGTATTCCGAAACCGACCTGGCCCTGGTGATCGACGACATGGCCCGCCAGGCCGCCGCCCTGCTCGACGCCACGCCCACCGTGCTGCTGGGCATGCTGCGCCGCGGCTCGCCGCTGGCCGACCGCCTGCTGTCCCGCATCCGCGTGCACGCGCCCTGGGCCGAGATCTCGCGCCTGGACCTGAAGGTCAAGCGCTACGCCGACAACCTCGAGCTGCTGCATCCGGAAACCGCGCTCGAGGCGCCCGCCGACGCCAACCTGATGAACCGCCGCGTCATCGTCGTCGACGACGTGCTCTACCAGGGCTATTCGCTGATGCGCGTGTTCGAGTGGGTGGCCACCCAGAAGCCCGCCCACGTGCACGCCGCCGTGCTGGTGGACCGCCAGCGCCACCGCATGCCGGTGCGCGCCGACATCGTCGGACTCACCCTCAAGATCGCCCCCGACGACGTCATCGAGTGCAACGTGCCGCCCTACGAATCCGACTTCGCCGTCGACCTCTGGCGCCCCGCCGAAGGCGTGAAGGGCTAGGCCGCCCGCGCGCGCACGTACAAATCCTTGCCGCCCGCCGAGCTGGCCAGCTCCTTGAGCTCGAACCACTTCGGGTGCGCCTTGAACAGCTCGCTGAGCTTGCGGTGCCCGTACAGGCGCGGATCGAAGTCCGAGCGCAGCTTGTTGAGGTAGCTGCCGACCGCGCCCAGGTGGGCCCAGCCTTCCTCGTCGCCCGCTTCCTCGATGGCCTGGTTAAGCAGCTTCCGCGGCACCTGCTGCGGCGCCTTGGGCTTCTCGGCCGGCGCGGCGACGGCCTTCGCCGCCGACTTGGCGGGCGCCTTGCCGGCGGGCTTGGCGGGCTCGGCCTTTTCGGGCTCCGTCGCTTCCTGGCGCAGCACTTCGGTGTAGATGAACTTGTCGCAGGCCTGCACGAAGGGATCGGGCGTCTTGCGCTCGCCGAAGCCGTAAACCGTCAGGCCGGCCTCGCGCAGGCGCTGGGCCAGGCGGGTGAAGTCGCTGTCGCTCGACACGAGGCAAAAGCCATCGAAGCGGCCCGTGTACATCAGGTCCATCGCGTCGATGATCAACGAACTGTCGGTGGCGTTCTTGCCCGAGGTGTAGGCGAACTGCTGCACCGGATGGATGGAATGCTTGAGCAGCACCTGCTTCCAGCCCTGCAGCCGCTGCGAGGTGAAGTCGCCATAGATGCGCTTCACGCTCGCCACCCCGAACTTCGCCACCTCCGCCAGCAAACCCTCGATCACCGAAGGCTGCGCGTTGTCGGCGTCGATCAGGACGGCGAGGTGATCCGCCTCCTCGCGATCAATCGGGTTGGGCTTCTTCGCCATGATGTGGTCCCCAAGGTTCCTGCGTGGCTCAGTCCTGGCCGTCGTCGAGGGCCAATGCACCCGTGGCGGCTACGGCGGCATGGGCGGCGGCGTGGCGCGCGGGGGAATCGGATTGGATGACGAGCAGGATCTTGCCGTCCTCGACCAGGGCGCGGTAGCGGGCGCGCACGTCGTCGGTGGCGTGGTCGCCGGCGAGGGCGCGGAACCAGCCGGCCACGTTGCTGCCCAGCAGGCTGATGAAGCCGGCGCCGGCCACGCTCACGCCGAGCGTGGGCACCGTCACCGCCGAGAGCCCGGCCAGCAGGCCGCGCACGTGGCCCTGGGCGTCGGAGTCGCTGGCCATCGGGTCGAGCTCGAGCTCGATGTCATGGCGGGCCACCAGGGAAATGGCCTCGTCGTCCACGCCGGCGGCGCGGGCGGCGGCCAGCGCGTCTTCCAGCGCGGCCAGGTCGTCGAGGGCGAAGACGCTGCGGTTCTCGTCGCTCATGGATTTCCTCACGTTCAAGCCGGACCAACGGAAACGGCCGGGCCCGGAGGCCCGGCCGTCGCCGTCCACTCTGACATGGATGGCGCGCTGGCGCTTACTCGCGCACCACGCGCAGCCCGGTGGCCACCACGCTGCGCACGCCGCGGGTGGACTGGGCCAGCTCGACCGCCTTGTTGCGGGCCTCGAGGCTGGGCGCGGTGCCGGTCAGGGTCACCACGTTGCCCTTGACGTCGACATTGATGTCGGTGCCCTTCACCTGCTCGTCGGCAAGCAGCTGGCTCTTGACCTTGGTGGCGATCCAGGCGTCGTCGATGCCGTCGCCGGCCTCGTCCATGCCCTCGCGCAGTTCGCCCGACAGGGTGGCGGTGTTGGCGTCCTGGCGCGCCTCGCTGCCCGGGGCGGCCACGACCAGGTTGTTCTTGATCAGCACCACGTTCTCGGCCCGGCCGGCGAGTTCGCTGGCGGCGAGCTTGGCGGCCTGGCTGTCGGCGCCGCCGGTCAGGGTGACCACGCCGTTCCAGGTGTCGACGTTGATGTCGAAGCCCTTGGTGCGGTCGTCGGCGAGCAGCTTGGTCTTCACCGAGGCGGTGATGGCGGCATCGGTGGCCACCTGGCTCGCGGTGCGCTCGGCGCGCTGTTCCTCGGCCTGGGCGGACGCGGAAGCGGCGCCGAAACCCAGGGCGATGGCGGTGGCGAGCAGGGAAGTCTTGATCGCGTTCATGGGGCTCTTCTCCTTTTGAACGTTTCGGGGGGAACGGCCCGGTGGGCCTGGCCCGACGGGGCGACCGGGGGATCGCCAGCACGTCCGTCGAACGTGGGGCCGAGGTTGTGCGCCAAGAACGCAACAAAAACTGAAGCGGATGTTTTTATTTCGTTCGCGCGCGCTTCGCCGCGCGGCTTTTTACCAAGCCGCGTCAACCATTTGCGAAAACATGAACGTTTCCCGGCGGATTCAGTCGCGGCGCCACATTTCCGGCGGGAACACCAGCAGCTGGCCGCGCATGCCCCCGGGCACGCTGGTGTCGAGTTCGCCCGCGCAGTTCTCTTCCTTCTGCAGGCGCGCGGTTCGCTCCACGCCGGCGAGTAGCTGCGCCTGCATCGCCTCGCCATCCAGCTTCGGGTCGACGTAGATGTCGTGGCTTGTGCAGCCACCGGTGCTGCGCACTTCGATCGCCGGCACCAGCGTCGCCATCGCGTGGTTGGCGAAGCGGTCGAAGTTCTCCTGCGGAACCCGCTTGGGCAGCGCGCTCAGGCGGCCTTTGTGGAGGAACAGGCCGCGGTGGAACATGAAGATCAGCGAATCCATCGGCCCTTCCTTGCGCACGTAACGCAGGGCCTGGCGGCGGCCGAGGTCTGGGCCGTCCTTGCCCACCGGGCCGGCGCTGCCGTCCTCGTCGACGGTGCCGAGGTCGAAGGCTTGCTCGTCGGCGTACTCAACGTCGGAATACGCGCCCTGCGCCGCCGCGCGGTCGATGTCGGCGCGCGTGGTGCGCATGCCGTAGTCCAGCGCCTCCCCGCGGTCCATCCGCCCCACCGGGTACACGAACACGTCCAGGACCACCTCGGGCACGTCGTCGTGCCGGTAGCGCACGCTGGCGCCGGCCTGCGGCGCGCCCTCGAAGTCGCCCATCCCCACCAGCGTGAAGGCGCCCACGCGCTCCGGCGCCAGCACCAGGCTGCGTTCGATGAAGGGCCGCTGCGGCGCGGCGGCGGCCTGTTCCACCGGGCGGGTGGGGGTGCCGGCGCAGGCCGCCACGGTGCAAGCGGCGACGAACGCCAGCAACGCCTTCTTCATGCGGTGTTTCCTTGTGAGAGGGAATTGGTCCGGCCGCTGGCCAGGAAGCGCACCTGGTGGCGGTGCGCATGCACCTGCGGTTCGAGCAGGTAGTCGCCCTGCACGGCCATCACGCGGTCCTTGATGCCCGGCACCTGCTCGAGCGGCGGAAGGTGCTGGGCATAGGGCGAGAACTCCAGGTCCACCACCAGCTCCACCGCCTGCCCGGCCTGGCCGCGCTGCACCGACAGCACGAGCACGAAGCGCCGCACCATCTCCAGGCGCACCGCCTCGCGCACCGCCGCCTGGCAGATGCGGTAGACGGTGGTGCGGGCGTCTTCGCCCAGCGCGTCCACGTCGCCCTCGAAGCGCGGCTCGAACAGCACGCCGCTGTCGTCGAGCATGTCGCGCAGCGGGCCGGTTTCGAGCGCCTGGCGCAGGCCGTGGCTGTCGAGCTGCGGCGGCCGCAGCTGGCGCAGCGCGCGGCGCAGGCTGTCCTGGATCTCGCGCACCTGTTCGCGCAGCGACTCGAGCAGGCGCGTGCCCTGTTCGTCGCGCACGTCGCGGAAGGCCAGGCTGATGCGCGTGCCCAGCGCGTGGATGGCGTGGCCCAGTTCGTATTCGAGTTCGCTGGCGAGCTCGCGCTGGCCCTGCTCCTCGAGCCGCACCAGGCGCTGGCCGACTTCGCCCAGCTCGCCCGCCAGCTGCTCGAGCTCCTGGGTCTTGGCCGCCAGCTCGGCGTGGCGCGCGGCCAGCTCTTCGTGGCTGTGGCGCAACGCCGTGCTGGCCGCGCCCAGCACCAGCGCGCCGCCGCCCACCACGGCCAGCACGAGCTGCAGCATGGTCACGTCCACGGTCAGCAGGCCGGTCTGCACCAGGGCCTGGATGGTCACGCCCAGCAAGGTGGTGCCCAGTGCGCTGCCGGCCCAGCCCTGGCGGAAGCCCAGGAAGAACAGCGGCGCGAAAGCCAGCAAGAGCACGTACATCGCCAGGTCGGCGTAAGCCTGCAACAGCAGGAACATCGCCACGGCCGCCGCCAGCACCAGCATCAGGTCGCGCACCAGGCCGGCGTGGCGCGAGCGGCGCAGGCTGCCGTGCGCCAGCGCGGCCAGAAGCGGTGCCAGCGCCAGCTGGCCGATCAGGTCGCCGTACATGAAGGCGAACATGCTGGCCAGCGAATCGGCCGTGCTCATGGGGTAGGTGACCAGGAACATCCACAGCAGCGGCGACACGCCGGCCGCGCCCAGCAGGCCGGCCAGCAGGAACAGCAGCATGCGGGTGGGCGAATCGGGCGGCGGGGCCGGCTGGCTGCCGCGCAGCAGGTACACCACCGCGGCGTAGACCAGCCACGGCGCCACGCACACGGCCAGGAAGGTGGTGGTGAACAGGGCGTAGCCCAGCAGTACGGACTTGATGGCCTGGCCCACCACTTCGGCAAGGGCCAGCCAACCCCAGCGTCGGGTCGGGGTCAGCCAGAGCAGGGCCAGGCGCAGGCCCGCGGGCAGGAACCACAGCTGGGCCGACAATTGCTCCAGGCCGAGCCAGGCCAGCAGGGCCAGCAGCGAAAGCAGCGCCCACCGACCGTTCCGGCCGGGGCCTGCATCCTGCAGCAGTGCCAGTGGCTGCCAAGCCATCGTTCGCGTGATTCCCCCGCCGGTCGTCCCGGCCCGTCCATGCTACCCGACCACCACGTGAAGACGGGCCCGGACGCCGAAACTTCACTTGGAAGGGATGGGGCCGATATAATCGCGGGTCTCTTATCCACAGGGCCCCGGCCCGACCTCAGGACTTCCCGTGCGCAACCACGATCTGGTCTTCCTCAAGCACTTCTCGATGGTCATCGTCTTCCTGGCCGTCGTCACGCTCGGGCTGATCCTGCTCGGCATGTACTTCAACAACCTGCAGGAGCCGGAGCCCAACCCGGTGGCCGAGGCCGCGATGGTTGCGCGCGTCAGCCCGGTCGGCGCCGTGTACGCGGGCTCCACCGGTGCCGCCGCCCAGGCCGCCGCTGCCGCCCAGGCCGCCGCCGCGTCGGCCGGCCAGGTCGCCTACGACGGCACGCTCGACGGCAAGGTCATCTACGACGCGCTCTGCGGCGCCTGCCACACGGCCGGCGTGGCCGGCGCGCCCAAGATGGTGCGCGGCGACTGGACCGCCCGCATCGCCCAGGGCATGGAGACGCTCAACAAGCACGCCATCGAGGGTTTCCAGGGCGCCGCCGGCGTGATGCCCGCCAAGGGCGGCAACCCGAACCTGAGCGACGAGCAGGTCATCGCCACCGTGCAGTGGATGGTCGACAACCTGCAGTAAGCTTGGCCCCACGCCCTTGCACCAGACGCCGCCTCCGGGCGGCGTCTTCGTTTCCGGAGATCCGCATGCGCCGTCCGCCCCTGTTCCTCGCCCTGCTGCTGGCCGGCTGCACGCCGCCGCCCGGCGAGCTGGCTTCCGATCCGGCCCCGGCCGGACCCGTGGCGATCGCCGTGGTTCAGGGCTCCGGCCAGCGCAGCCCGCTCGAGGGCCGCGAAGTGGTGGTCGAAGGCCTGGTGTCGGCGCGCTTCGGCGGACTCGACGGCGTGTTCCTGCAATCCGAAGCGCCGGACGCCGACCCGGCGACCTCGGAAGGCCTGTTCCTTCCCCAGCCCGACGACGCGCAACCGAAGCTGCGGGTCGGCGACCGCGTGCGGGTGCTCGGCACCGTGGCCGAACTGGGCGACGCCGGCAATACGCTCACGGCCATCGAACCGCGCGAGGTCGAGGTGCTGGGCCGCGGCGACGTGACGCCGCTGGCCCTGGCCAGCGCCCCGCCCAGCCCGGGCGACTGGGAGCGCTACGAAGGCATGCTGGTGACCATCACCACCCCGCTCACCGTCACCGGCAACGAAGACCTGTCGCGCTTCGGCGAACTGCGCGTGAGTTTCGACGGCCGCCTGTTCGCGCCCACGGAGATGGCCCCGCCCGGCCCGGCCGCGCGCGGCATCGCCGCCGAGAACGCCCGCCTGATGCTGCGCCTCGACGACGGCCGCACCAGCCGCGACCCGAAGACCCTGTGGTTCCTGCCCGGCAAGCGCCTGCAGGCCGACGCGCCGCTGCGCGTGGGCAGCGTGCTCGGCGGCGTCACCGGCGTGGTGGACCAGCGTTTCGGCGGTTACCGCCTGCAGCTGTCGGAGGCCCTGGGCAGCATCGAGCAGGCGCCGCGCCCGGCGCCGCCGGAGGTCGGCGGCGACCGCCGCATCGCCGGCTTCAATCTGCTCAACCTGTTCAATGGCGACGGCCAGGGCGGTGGCTTCCCCACCGCGCGCGGCGCCGCCACCGAAGCCGACTACCTGCGCCAGCAGGCCAAGCTGGTGGCCACGGTGCAGGCCCTGGACCCGGACCTGGCCGCGCTGATGGAGATCGAGAACGACGGCTACGGCCCGGACTCGTCCATCGCCGGCTTCGTGGCCGCGCTCAACGCCGCCGGCCCGCACCGGGACTGGCGCTTCATCGACACCGGCACCGGCCCGGGCGACAACCCGATCCGCGTCGGCATGGTCTACCGCACCAGCCGCTTCACTCCGGTGGGCCGCCCGGCCCTGCTGGCCGAGGGCCCGTTCCGCGACCGCAGCCGCGTGCCGCTGGCCCAGGCCTTCCGCGCCGGCCGCGGCCCGGTGTTCGTGGTGGTCGCCAACCACTTCAAATCCAAGGGCGGCTGCGGCGAGGCCCGCGACGGCGATGTCGACCAGGGCGACGGCCAGGCCTGCTTCAACGCCACCCGGGTCGAGTCCGCCCGCCTGCTGAACGCCTGGCTGGCCAAGGACCCCACCGGCACCCGGCCGGCCGGCCACGTGCTGATCGGCGACTTCAACGCCTACGCCCAGGAAGACCCGATGCGCCTGCTGCGCGACGAGGGCTGGCAGGACGCCTTCGCCCGCATGAAGCTTGAGCGGCCCTACTCCTATGTCTTCCAGGGCCTGTCGGGCCGGCTCGACCACGCCCTGCTCGACGCCGGCCTGGCCGACCGCCTGCGCGGTGCCGCCGAATGGCATTCGAACGCCGACGAAGCCGACGCGTTCGGCTACGTTTCGGGGCTTGATCCCGACGGCCCCTGGCGCGCCTCCGACCACGACCCGCTGCTGCTGGGCCTCGACCTGGCCCGCTAAGGGCTATGATCCGCGCATGGACGCCCTGCCCGCCTTCCCGACCGAATCCGGCCCGCTGCTGATCCCCGGCCCGGCCGGCCTGCTCGAGCTGATGGTGGACCTGCCCGAGGAAGGGCAGGAGCGCGCCGGCGTGGCCGTGGTCTGCCACCCCAACCCGCCCGAGGGCGGCACCCTGCACAACAAGGTGGTCACGATGGCCGCGCGCGCGGTCAGCGAGCTCGGCCTGGCGGCGGTGCGCTTCAATTTCCGCGGTGTCGGCAAGTCGGAAGGCAGCTGGGACGAAGGCCGCGGCGAAATCCTGGACCTGCTGGCGGTGGCCAACTGGGTGCGCAAGGTGCGCCCCGACGACGCGCTGTGGCTGGCGGGCTTTTCCTTCGGCAGCTGGGTGGCCCTGCAGGGCGCGCGCCAGCTGCCGGTGAAACAGATGATCTCGCTGGCGCCGCCGGTGGGTTTCCGCGATTTTTCCGGCGTGCAGCCGCCCAACTGCCCCTGGCTGGTGGTGATGCCCGACGCCGACGAGGTGGTGGACCCGCAGAAGGTCTACGCCTGGATCGACGGCCTCGAGCACAAGCCCTCGCTGGTGAAGATGCCCGACACCAGCCACTTCTTCCATCGACGCCTGATGGACCTGCGCGGCGCGATCAAGAACGGCGTGCGCAAGAACCTGCCGCCGCCGCGCCATGGCTGAAGCCGCGGCGGCCCGGCCGCCGTCGCAGGCCTATGCCGCCGGCGTCGCCAGCGGCCGCTGGCAGGACGACCCGGCGCAGCGCCCGGCGCTGGCCGAACTCGACCGCATCCACCGCGAACTTCTCGCGCGCGAATCGCTGCCCGCGTGGAAGCGCCTGTTCGGGCGCGGCCCCGGCGACGTGCGCGGGCTCTACCTGTGGGGCGGCGTGGGCCGCGGCAAGACCTTCCTCAACGACCTGCTCTACGACCAGCTCGGCGCGCTGCCGCGCCGGCGCTGGCACTTCCATCGCTTCATGGTCGAGGTGCACGCACGCATCCAGGCGCTGCCCGACGACACCGCCGACACCGTGGCCGTGGTCGCCGACCAGCTGGCCGACGAACTGCGCCTGCTGGTGCTCGATGAGTTCATCGTCTCCGACATTGCCGACGCGATGATCCTCGGCCGCCTGCTCGAGCGCCTGTTCGCGCGCGGCGTGGTGCTGGCCACCACCTCCAACACCGAACCGAAGAACCTCTACCGGGACGGCCTGCAGCGCGCGCGCTTCCTGCCGGCCATCGCGCTGCTGGAAAAGCACTGCGTCGTGCACTTCCTCGACAGCCCGCAGGACTACCGCCTGCGCCAGCTCACCCGCGCCGAAACCTACCTCACGCCGCTGGGCGACGCCGCCGAGCAGGGCCTGGCCGAGCACTACGCGCGCCTGTCGGCCGACTGCCCGGGCGAGGACGGGCCGCTGGTGGTCAACGGCCGCGCCATCGCCGTGCGCGCGATGGCCGAGGGTATCGCCTGGTTCGACTTCGCGGCGCTGTGCGAGGGCCCGCGCGCCGCCGCCGACTACATCGAGGTCGCCCGCGACTTCCACACCGTGCTGGTCTCGAACGTCCCGGTGCTCGACGCCACCCACGACAACGCCGCGCGCCGCTTCGTGCACCTGGTGGACGAGCTCTACGACCGCAACGTGAACCTGCTGCTCAGCGCCGCGGCCGAGCCGGTCTGGCTCTACGCCGGCGACAAGCTGCGCCAGGAATTCGAGCGCACCGCCTCGCGCCTGATCGAGATGCGCAGCGCCGAGTACCTGGCGCGCGAACACCGGCCCTAGGCTCGGGCCGGCGGGCTCAGCGGCACATCGCGTCGATGAAGCCGTCGCCGTCGTCGTCGCGGTCGCCGACGGTGCTCGTGTCGCAGTCCTCGTCGATGCCCTGGGCGTCGCAGATCTCGGTCCGGCCCGGGTTGCGGTTGGGATCGGTGTCGTCGCAGTCGTCGCCGCCGCAGGCGATGGCCGCATGACCGTCGCCATCGGCATCGGGCACGTCGCAGACGCCGACGCGGCAGCGGTCGCCCTGCTCCACGCAGGTTTCGCCCTGGCGGCATGGCGGGCTGCCGGCCACGCAGCCGCGGCGGTCGGCATTGGCGGCCTGCGGCGCGCAGCGCTCGGCGCCGTTGCAGAAGACGCCGTCGCTGCACTGGCTGTCGCGGGTGCAGATGTCCTGGCCGGCGATGCGCACCACCGGGGCCTTGTCGCCACCGCTGCCCACGCGCACGCGCACGGGATCCTGGGCGACGGCGGCGCCCGCGAAGCTGGCCAGCACGAGCGCGGCGGCGAAGAAGTGGCGGTTCATGGGCAGGTCCCCAGGCTGGGATTGCGGGCGGGATCGGTATCGTCGCAATCGCGGTCGTTGAGCGAGAGGTTGGACAGGGCCTGGCCCACCGGGCAGGTGGCCACGGGATAGCGCGAATCGCCGAAGCCGTCGCCGTCCTGGTCGCGCCAGAGCGTCCAGGTCACGCCTTCGTCCACCTGGCCGTCGCAGTTGTCGTCCTTGAAGTTGCACACCTCGACCTGGTTCGGGTGCACGCTGCGGTCGCGGTCGTCGCAGTCGGCCGGCTGGCGGCGGTAGTCGCGCCGGTTCTGCGGCACCACCGCGGGCGGGCGCAGCGCGGCCTCGGCGTCGCGCTCGGCCTGCAGGCGCAGCTTGCGCAGCTGCTCGTAGTCCATGCCGCCGCGCACGCCGAGCTGTCGTTTGAAATCCCCCGGCGGCTGCGCGACGCGGGCGGCCGGCGTGCCCAGCTTCGACGCCACCCCGGGCCGCAGCGTGTGCGCGGCGGGGGCAGGCTTGGCCTCGCTCCCGGGCGGCTTGTTCTCCTGCGCCGAGGGCGCGGCGGAGAGGCCGGCGAACAAAACCACCAGAGCGAGCACGAACGGTCTCATGGCGTTTCCCCTGCGATGGCGGGCGGCGCGGCCGGGGCCGCGCCTGGGCGCATGCTAGCATCGGCCGACGCCTCGAAGGGGACCCGAAATGCGCCGCTTGCTGCTTGTTTCCGCCCTCGCCGCCGCGCTCTGCGGCCCTGCCTTCGCCCAGGCGCCCGACGTCGAGGCCATGGCTTCGTCGGTCGATGCCAAGGTGCAGGCCTGGCGCCGCGACATCCACCAGAACCCGGAGCTGGGCAACCGCGAGGTGCGCACGGCCAAGCTGGTGGCCGAGCACCTGCGCGCCATCGGCCTGGAGGACGTGCGCACCGGCATCGCCACCACCGGCGTCACCGCCGTGCTTCGCGGCGGCAAACCGGGTCCGCGCATCGCCCTGCGCGCCGACATGGACGCGCTGCCGGTCACCGAGCGTACCGGCCTGCCCTTCGCCTCGAAGGCCACGGGCGTGTTCAACGGCGAAACCGTGGGCGTGATGCACGCCTGCGGCCACGACGCCCACGTGGGCATCCTGATGGGCGTGGCCGAGGCGCTGGCCGCACGCAAGGACGAGCTCGCGGGCGAGGTGCTCTTCATCTTCCAGCCGGCCGAGGAAGGCCCGCCGGATGGCGAGGACGGCGGCGCGGAGGAAATGCTCAAGCAGGGCATCTTCGACGACTTCAGGCCCGAGGCGGTGTTCGGCCTGCACGTGTTCAGCACGCTCAACGCCGGCCAGGTGGGCTGGCGCAGCGGCCCGGCGATGGCGGCTTCCGACCGCTTCAACATCGTCATCAAGGGCCGGCAGACGCACGGCTCGCGCCCCTGGGGCGGCGTGGACCCGATCGTGGCCGCGGCCGACGTGATCGGCACCGCCCAGACCATCGTCAGCCGGCGCCAGAACATCAGCAAGCAGCCGGTGGTGGTCACCTTCGGCGCCATCAAGGGCGGCGTGCGCTTCAACATCATCCCGGACGAGGTGGAGATGGTGGGCACCATCCGCACCTTCGACGAAGGCATGCGCCAGCAGGTGTTCGCCGACCTCAGGAACGTGGCCGAAAAGGTCGCCGCCGCCCACGGCGCCACCGCCATCGCCCAGGTGCCCGACACCAAGGGCAACCCGGTTACGGTGAACCACCCGGCGCTGACCGCGCGTTTGGTGCCCAGCCTCGAGAAGGCCCTCGGCGCGTCGAACGTGGTGGAAATGGACCTGAACATGGGCGCCGAGGACTTCAGCTACTACGCCCGCGAGGTGCCCGGCTTCTTCTTCTTCGTCGGCGCCACCCCGCCCGGCCAGGACCCGCTCAAGGCCCCCTCCAACCACTCGCCGGAGTTCTTCCTCGACGAGCAGGCCCTCAAGGTCGGCACCCGCGCCATGCTCCAGGTCGCCCTCGACTACCTCCACGAGACCGACTGACCCTGTCCCCGGTTTGACCTGTGGGGGCGGGGCCCACTATCTTGGGCTCGTCGGTCCCGGGCGCCACCAGCGCTTGGGTTAATAGGGAAGCCGGTGGGAATCCGGCACTGCCCCGCAGCGGTATGTGGAAACGACCGCCGTCATGAGCACTGGGAGTGTGGGTCGGGCCTGAAGGCCCGCCTGCAGACGCCTGGGAAGCGACGGCCAGTAGGGGAGGCGCCCGCGCCTCGCGTCCACGAGTCCGAAGACCTGCCGACAGCCGCGCGAATGCACGCCGCGCGGTGACCGGCCCAAGGGTCTCCGGGGGGAGACGGCGCCGGTGTCGTGGCGCCGCGTCCCGCCGGCTGCGACACCCGTTCTCCGTCCTCCCTGTCGACCCGACGCCCGCGGGGGCGTGGCCGCGATGGCGCGTATTGCGCCTTCGCCGCGTTCCCGCGCGCCGCCTTCCGAGGGAGGGGCGGCGACCGTGCGCAACGCACCGGAGAACGCCATGAACCCTGCCAGCCCCGCCGTCGCCCCCGTCGAGGACGACGCGCCGCAATTCGTCCTCACCCCGCCCGCCACCGCGCTGGGCATGACCGTCACCAAACGCAACGGCCGGCGCGAGCCGGTGGACCTCAACAAGATCGTGCGCGCCGTGCAGCGCCACTGCGACGGCCTGCACGCCGTCGACCCGATGCGCGTGGCCACCCGCACCATTTCCGGCCTGTACGACGGCGCCAGCACCCGCGAGCTCGACGAACTCTCCATCCGCACCGCGGCCTTGCTCACCGCCGAGGAGCCCGAGTACGGGCGCCTCGCTGCACGTTTGCTGGCCGAATGCATCGGCAAGGAAGTGGCGGGCCAGGAAATCCACGCCTTCTCGCAGTCGGTGGCCCGTGGACACGAGCTGGGCCTGGTGGGCGACCGCCTGCTGGCCTTCGTGCAAGCCAATGCCCGCAAGCTCAACGATGCGCTCGATGCCTCGCTCGACCGTCGCTTCGACTACTTCGGCCTGCGTACGCTCTACGACCGCTACCTGCTTCGCCACCCCACCGCCCGCACCGTCATCGAAACCCCGCAGCAGTTCTTCCTGCGCATCGCCTGCGCCCTCAGCGAGGACGTTCCCGAGGCGCTGGCGCTGTACCGGCGCATGGCCAGCCTGGACTACCTGCCCAGCTCGCCGACCCTGTTCAACGCCGGAACCACGCACGAGCAGCTTTCGAGCTGCTTCCTGCTCGATTCGCCGGAGGACACGCTCGAGTCGATCTACCGCAAATACGCCGACGTGGCGATGCTGAGCAAATTCAGCGGCGGCATCGGCGTTGCATTCACCCGGGTGCGCTCGCGCGGCTCGCTGATCCGGAGCACCAACGGTCACTCGAACGGCATCGTGCCCTGGCTCAAGACGCTCGACGCCTCGGTCGCGGCCGTCAACCAGGGCGGGAAAAGGAAAGGCGCCGCCTGCGTTTACCTCGAGCCCTGGCATGCCGACGTTGAGGAATTCCTCGAGCTGCGCGACAACACCGGCGACGAAGCCCGGCGCACGCACAACCTCAACCTGGCGCACTGGATCCCGGACCTGTTCATGCGCCGGGTCGAGGCCGACGGGCCATGGTCGTTGTTCGACCCGAAGGCGGTGCCGCAGTTCACCGACCTGCACGGCAAGGCCTTCGAAGTCGCCTACGAGCAGGCCGAAGCCGCCGGGCGGGCCGTGAAGACGATCCGCGCGCGCGACCTGTACGCGAAGATGATGCGCACGCTGGCCCAGACCGGCAACGGGTGGATGACCTTCAAGGACAAGTCCAACCGTGCCAGCAACCAGACCGCGCGCCCGGGCAACGTGATCCACCTGTCGAACCTGTGCACCGAAATCCTCGAGGTAACCTCCGACGACGAAACGGCGGTGTGCAACCTGGGTTCGATCAACCTCGGCCAGCACCTCGGCGAGGATGGGTTCGACTTCGGCAAGCTCGCCGAAACGGTGCGCCTGGCGGTCCGCCAGCTCGACCGGGTGATCGACCTGAACTACTACCCGATCGAAACCGCCCGCCGAGGCAACCTGCGCTGGCGGCCGGTGGGCCTGGGCTGCATGGGCCTGCAGGATGTCTTCTTCCGCCTGCGCCTGCCCTTCGATGCGCCCGAGGCGCGCGCGCTGTCGGCGCGCATCGCCGAGGAAATCTATTTCCACGCGCTCGAGGCCAGCTGCGAGCTGGCCCAGGCGCGTGGCCGGCACCCGAACTTCGACGAGACCCGCGCCGCAAATGGCGAGCTGCAGTTCGAGGCCTGGGGCGTGCAGCCGGCCGAGCCGGCGCGCTGGGACGCGCTGCGCCGACGCATCATGCAGCACGGGCTCCGCAATTCACTGCTGGTGGCCATTGCCCCCACGGCCACGATCGCATCGATCGCCGGCTGCTACGAATGCATCGAGCCGCAGGTGAGCAACCTGTTCAAACGCGAAACCCTCTCCGGGGACTTCCTGCAGGTCAACCGGCACCTGGTGGCCGAGCTCAAGCAGCTGGGGCTGTGGACGCCGGAGATGCGCGACCGCATCAAGCTCGCCGAGGGCTCGGTGCAGGGCATTGCCGAGATACCGGCGACGCTGCGGGCGGTCTACCGCACGGTGTGGGAGGTCCCGATGCGCTCGCTGATCGACATGGCGGCCGACCGCGGCGCCTACATCGACCAGAGCCAGTCGCTGAACCTGTTCATGGAAAGCCCGAACATCGGCGCGCTGTCCTCCATGTACATGCACGCGTGGAAGCAGGGCCTGAAGACCACCTACTACTTGCGCTCGCGCCCCGCCACCCGCATCGCCAAGACCACGGTCGAGGCGGCGGTGGCCGTCGCCTGCTCGCTCGAGAACCCCGAAACCTGCGAGGCCTGCCAGTGACCGCCCCCCGTTTGCTCGACCCCGGCTTCAACCTGACCCTGCGGCCGATGCGCTACCCGAGGTTCTACGAGATGTACCGCGACGCCATCCGCAACACCTGGACGGTGGAGGAAGTGGACTTCTCGCTCGACACCAATGACCTCCACAACAAGCTCGGGCCGGCCGAGCGGCACCTGGTGGAGCGGCTGGTGGCTTTCTTCGCCACGGGCGACTCGATCGTGGCCAACAACCTGGTGCTCAACCTCTACCAGCACATCAACGCCCCCGAGGCGCGGCTGTTCCTGTCGCGCCAGCTGTACGAGGAGGCGCTGCACGTGCAGTTCTACCTCACCCTGCTCGATACCTACCTGCCGGATCCTTCCGCGCGCGCCAGGGCCTTCGCGGCGGTCGAGAACATCCCCTCGATCCGCAAGAAGGCCGAGTTCTGCTTCCGCTGGATGGACAGCGTGCAGGAGCTGCAGCGGCTCGAGACCCCGGCGCAGCGACGCCGCTTCCTGCTCAACCTGGTGTGCTTCGCCGCCTGCATCGAGGGCCTCTTCTTCTTCGGCGCCTTCGCCTACGTGTACTACCTGCGCTCGCGAGGGCTGCTGCACGGGCTGGCGGGCGGCACCAACTGGGTGTTCCGCGATGAAAGCGGGCACATGGCCTTTGCCTTCGAGGTCATCCGCACGGTTCGCGAGGAGGAGCCCGGGCTGTTCGACGACGAACTCAAGGCCCAGGTGGTGAAGATGGTCGAGGAGGCCGTGGACTGCGAGCAAGCCTTCGCCGAGGACGTACTCAGCGGCGGCGTGGCCGGGCTGTCGACCCGGGACATGCGCCAGTACCTGGAATACGTGGCCGACCAGCGCCTCGCCCAGCTCGGCCTGCCCAGGCGCTTCGAGGCCCGCAACCCCTTCCCGTTCATGGACCTGCAGGACGTGCAGGAACTGGCCAACTTCTTCGAACGCCGGGTGTCGGCCTACCAGGTCGGCATCCAGGGCGACGTCCAGTTCGACGCCGCCTTCTAGGGGGACAGGGTCGCTTTTAGTGTCCGTATCCCAGCGGGCGGGGGGTAAAATGGCCGGCATGACGACCCCTGAAGCCAGCCTCCTCGGCAAACCCGTCCAGTACGGTGCCGAGTACGACCCGACCCTGCTGTTCCCGATTCCCCGCGCCCAGGCGCGGGCCGCGCTTGGCCTGGGCGAGGACCTGCCCTTCGTCGGCGTGGATTTCTGGAACGCCTATGAACTGAGCTGGCTCGACGGCCGCGGCAAGCCGCGCGTGGCGCTGGCCGAACTGCGGGTGCCGGCGGCCTCGCCGAACCTGGTCGAATCCAAGAGCCTCAAGCTCTACCTCGGCAGCTATGCCATGGCCCGCTTCACAGACACCGACGCGCTGCGCGCGCAGCTGGTGGCCGACCTCTCGGCCGCCGCCGGCGCGCCGGTCAGCGTGGTGCTCACCCCGGCCGGTTCGAGCAACGTGGCCCTGATCGAGAACCTCGAAGGCGACGTCATCGACGACCTGCCCATCGAGATCAGCCACTACGGCCCGCCGCGCCCCGAATTCCTGTCGTCCGACCCCGGGCTCAAGGCCGACGAGGTGCTGGTCTCGCACCTGCTCAAGTCCAACTGCCCGGTCACCGGCCAGCCCGACTGGGCCAGCGTGCAGGTGCGCTACGCCGGCCCGCGCATCGCCCGCGACGGGCTGCTGCGCTACCTGGTCAGCTTCCGCCAGCACAGCGACTTCCACGAAAGCTGCGTCGAGCGCATCTTCATGGACATCCTGGGCCAGTGCGCGCCCACGCGCCTGGCGGTGTACGCTCGCTACACCCGGCGCGGCGGCCTGGACATCAACCCCTTCCGCGCCACCCCGGGCCTGCCCCTGCCGGGCAACCCGCGCACCAACCGCCAGTAGCCGCCCGCCCCGCCGGAGAGCCCATGCGCAACACCCTGCCCTGCGTCGCCCTGGTTTCGATCCTGGTCCTGGCCGCCTGCGGCAAGCAGGAAGAGGCGGCGCCCGCGCAGGCCGCGGCCGGCGAGGCGCCCGCCGCCGAGGAAACCCTGCCCGAAGAACCGCCCATGCCCAGCGGCGACTTCCGCGTGGTGGCCGTCGAGCTGGGCAGCCGCCTCGACGAGGAAGGCCGCGTGGCCGCCCCGCGCGACGTGTTCGCCCCGGGCGACACGATCCACGCCGCCGTGGTCGGCGTCGGCACCAGCCCCGGCCTGACCCTGTCGGCGCGCTGGACCACCGCCGACGGCACCGAGGTGGCCAAGGCCGGCCAGAGCCTCGCCCCCGAGGCGCCGACCGTGGCCAGCTTCACCGTCTCCAAGCCCGATCCCTGGCCCACCGGCGCCTACCGCGTCGAAGTGGCGATCAACGACCGGGTCGTCGAGACCCGCGCCTTCGAGGTGCGATAGCGCGCCGGCACCCCGGCGCGTCACGCGACGCGTCATGTCCAAGCATCCCTGCATCCTCTGTGGCGCCTGCTGCGCCACCTTCCGCGTGTCCTTCCATTGGTCGGAGGTGCAGCCCGACAACCCCGACGGGCCGCCCGCCGACCTGGTGGTGCCGCTGCGCCGCCACGAGCTGGCCATGCGCGGCACCGACGGCGCCAACCCGCGCTGCGTGGCCCTGCGCGGCACCATCGGCGTGGACGGTCACTGCGGCATCTACCCCAACCGGCCCAGCGTCTGCCGCCAAGGTGGAGCCGAGCTGGGAGTTCGGCCGGCACAGCCCGCAGTGCGACAAGGGCCGCCTGGCCCACGGCCTGCGGCCGCTGACGCCCGCCGACTGGGCCCATCCGGACGAGGACGCCGGGCCCGGCCAGGCCGCCTGAACGGGGGGAGCCGCCCCCCCCCCTCCGGACGCCGGCCGGGGACCGTGGCCGAGTTGTCCGCGACCCGGCGTTGGTTCGGCGTACGGTCCACCAGGGGGGTGGGCCGATTCGCCAAGGGGACCACCCATGAATGCACCTGCCTGCCTCCGGCGGCTTGGGCTGCTGTTCGCCCTATCCACCGGTCCCGTTCTTGCCGCTCCCAACCTTCCCGAAGCCGCACCCGACCTCGCCGTCACGGCGCCCGGCCAATCCGTGGTGGTCGACGTGCTGGCCAACGACCGCGCCAGCCTCGGCCCCGACATCCGCCTGCTCAACGCCCACAAGCCGCGCCACGGCAAGGCACAGGTCGAGAACGGTCGGGTTCGCTACACGCCCAACGCCGGGTTCACCGGCTCCGACCAGTTCGTCTACATGGTGCAGGCGCCCAAGTCGCAGCCGCGCGTGGGCACCGTCACCGTCAACGTCGGCGCCGGCGGCGTCGCGCTGACGATGGCCGGCCAGGTGGTGGACGAACCCATCCCGGGCGCCGTCGTCACCGTCTCGGTCGGCGGCTTCGACTTCGTGGCCGTGGCCGATGAGAACGGCAACTACGTCATCGACATCGCCGCGCTCACCGGCAATGCCTTCGTCAGCGTCAGCGCGGTGGGCACTTCGCCCAGCGGCGGCGCGGTGGACTTCGTGTCGCTGGTGGGCGAAATCGCCCGCCTCGACGCCGAGGCCGGCAGCGACGGCATCCTGACCCTGGACGAGAACAACCAGGTCAACGTCACCCACTTCTCGACCGCGCAATTCGTGCTGCTGGGCAAGGCCAACGGCGGCCGCGCGCCGACCAGCGACGCCAGCCTCAAGCAGCTCACCCAGAACATCGACATCGACGAGCTGATCGAGCTGGCCGCGGTGATCAAGCTGGTGGTGGACGAGGGCTACGCGCTGCCGCCGGGCGTGCGCAGCCCGCTGGCGCTGATCAGCGACGAGAACGCGCTGGTCGGGTTCATCGGCGCACTGCCCGCCGGCGTGCTCGAGGACACCGTGGCCGAAGTCGGCAGCGGCGCCGGCGAACTGTCCGGCTTCTCGGCCGGGCGCATCCCGTCCGGCTATGCGCTGGTCTTCCCGGGCGACACGGGCACCATCCGCATCGGCATCGGTGGCCAGCTGCTGCTCGAGCTGGGCAGCGTCACGGCCTCGACCACCTCGGGCCGCGGCAACCTCGTGGGCGCCAACTTCAACACCAGCCCGGGCCTGGACTGGTTCCTGGACGGCAACACGCTGGTGGCCGACCTCGACAGCCCGTCGCTGGGCTTCGGCTACCAGACCTCGCCCGGCTGCCCGGTGCCGCAGAACCTGCAGGTGACCTTCCGCACCGTCGGCCTGCGCCTTGAGCGCATCCAGGACGGCGCGGGCATCGACTACCTCAACGTCACCCAGGTGCAGGAGCGCAGCTTCCTCGACCAGACCGGCAGCTGCACCACCCCGCCGGACGACACCTTCACCAGCAGCTTCCGGGCGCTGGGCTTCGAGGATGGCGCGGGCGAACTGCCGTTCACCGCCGGCGAGTCGCTGGGCACGATGATGCTCTCGCACTACGGACCGCAGCGCTTCGTGCCGGGCGCGACGGGCATCTTCTGGATCGCCGCGCTGTTCGACTTCAATGCCTCGCAGGTGGACATCCCGCAGATCGCGCCCGGCTTCACCTGGTCGATCAGCGGCGGCCGCCTGAACGTGGCGCTGGCCAACACCGTCACCGGCGAGGTGCTCAACTACCAGTACCGCCGCTACCAGACCGACGGCCGCAAGGGCGAGGGCCTGTTCACCGTGGTCACGCGCCCGGACGGCGCGCGCGCGGCGAGCTACAACCTGGCGGCGCGCGTGGACGGCAGCCTGCCGGCCTTCACCGAGGCGATGCTGCCGGGCCGCTGGCGTTCGGGCTTCGACATCAGCCAGTTCCAGCCGGACCTGGCCAGCGACTTCGGGTTCTTCCTGCGCATGTATGACGACCCGCAGCGCAGCGGAACCTTCGAGTCGGTGTCCTACCTGCCCGACGGCACGCCGCAGGCCTCGTTCTTCCCGCCCGTCACCTGGGGCGTCGCCAGCGGCGCCGACGCCGGCGCCAAGGAGGTGCTGTCGTACTTCAACGGTTCGGGCATCGTGAGCAGCTGCAACGTGGGCGTCGACCCGGTCTGCCAGCTCTGGCGCCGGCGCACCTGGACGCCGGTGGCCATCGACGGCAACCGCGTCTACGTGCTCGAGCGGCTGTATTTCCAGATCGGCAACCCGTTCACGGACGCCCCGCAGATCATCGCCGAGCGCCCGAACTTCTACGAGCGCGGCGAGATTCCCTGAGCCAAGCACGGCGCCGGCCACCCGGCCGGCGCCGTACCCCGGCGGATCTTTGCCCGGGGGGCGCACAACAGCGACAATGCGGGGCTGATTTCACGAGAGCCCGACCATGTCCGACACGCCCAAGATCCTCTACACCCTCACCGACGAAGCGCCGTTCCTGGCCACGCAGTCGCTGCTGCCGATCGTGCAGGCCTTCGCGGGCGCCGCCGGTATCGCGGTCGAGACGCGCGACATCTCGCTGTCGGGCCGCATCCTGGCGCAGTTCCCCGAGCTGCTGGGCGACAAGCGCATCAGCGACGACCTGGCCGAGCTGGGCGAGCTGGCCACCAAGCCCGAAGCCAACATCATCAAGCTTCCCAACATCAGCGCCTCGGTGCCGCAGCTCAAGGCCGCCATCAAGGAGCTGCAGGCGCAGGGCTACCCGCTGCCGGACTACCCGGAGGAGCCGAAGGACGCCGCCGAGAAGGACACCAAGGCGCGCTACGACCGCACCAAGGGCAGCGCCGTGAACCCGGTGCTGCGCGAGGGCAACTCCGACCGCCGCGCGCCGAACTCGGTGAAGGCCTACGCGCGCAAGCACCCGCACAAGATGGGCAAGTGGTCGGCCGAGTCGAAATCGCACGTGGCGCACATGGACGGCGGTGATTTCTACGGCAGCGAGAAGTCGCACACCCTGGCGGCCGACGGCAGCCTGCGCATCGAGCTGCACGGCAAGGACGGCAGCCACCGCGTGCTGCGCGAATCGGTGAAGGTCAAGGCCGGCGAGATCGTCGATGCGGCGGTGATGAGCCAGCGCCAGCTGGCCACCTTCATCGCCGCGCAGATCGAGGACGCGCGCGAAAAGGGCGTGCTTTTCTCGCTGCACCTCAAGGCCACGATGATGAAGGTCTCCGACCCGATCATGTTCGGCGTGGTGGTGCGCGAGTTCTACAAGGACGTGCTGGTCAAGCACGCCGACGCGCTCGAACGCATCGGCTTCGACGCCAACAACGGCATCGGCGACCTCTACGCCCGCCTGGGCGAGCTCGACGAGGCCACGCAGGCCAGCATCAGGGCCGACATCGAGGCGCTGTATGCCACGCGCCCGGCGCTGGCGATGGTGAACTCGGACAAGGGCATCACCAACCTGCACGTGCCCAGCGACGTGATCGTGGACGCCTCGATGCCGGCGATGATCCGCGACTCGGGCGGCATGTGGAACGCCGCCGGCAAGCTGCAGGACGCCAAGGCCGTCATCCCCGACCGCTGCTACGCCGGCATCTACCAGGCCGTCATCGACGACTGCCGCGCGAACGGCGCCTTCGACCCGGCGACGATGGGCAGCGTGCCCAACGTCGGCCTGATGGCGCAGAAGGCCGAGGAATACGGCTCGCACGACAAGACCTTCCAGGTGCCGGTGGACGGCACCGTGCGGGTGGTCTCGGCCGACGGCGCGGTGGTGTTCGAGCACGCCGTCGAGGCGGGCGACATCTGGCGCATGTGCCAGACCAAGGACGCGCCCATCCAGGACTGGGTGAAGCTGGCCGTCGACCGCAGCAAGCTCAGCGCCACGCCGGCGGTGTTCTGGCTCGACCAGGCGCGCGCCCACGACGCGCAGCTGATCGCCAAGGTGCAGCGCTACCTCAAGGATTACGACACCTCGGGCCTGGACATCCGCATCCTGGCGCCGGTGGAGGCGATGAAGCTGTCGCTGCAGCGCATCCGCGCCGGCCTCGACACCATCTCGGTCACCGGCAACGTGCTGCGCGACTACCTCACCGACCTGTTCCCGATCATGGAGCTGGGCACCAGCGCCAAGATGCTGTCGATCGTGCCGCTGATGGCCGGCGGCGGCCTGTTCGAAACCGGCGCCGGCGGCTCGGCGCCCAAGCACGTGCAGCAGTTCACCGAGGAGAACTACCTGCGCTGGGATTCGCTGGGCGAGTTCCTCGCCCTGGCGGCCTCGCTCGAGCACGTGGCCCAGCGCTGGATCAACTCCTCGGCCCCGGTGCTGGCCAAGGCGCTCGACGCCGCCAACGCCCGCATCCTCGACGAGGACCGCGGCCCCTCGCGCAAGGTCGGCGGCATCGACAACCGCGGCAGCCACTTCTACCTGGCGATGTACTGGGCCCAGGCCCTGGCCGCGCAGGACGAGGACGCGGCCCTGAAGGCGAAGTTCGCGCCGCTGGCCAAGGCCCTGGCCGACAACGAGCAGAAGATCGTGGCCGAGCTTCTCGCCGTGCAGGGCCAGCCCGTGGACATCGGCGGCTACTACCGCCCGGACCTGGCCAAGGTCTCGGCGGCGATGCGCCCCAGCCCCACCTTCAACGCGGCCCTCGCTGCCCTGTAAAGAGAAAGGGGGTCAGGTTCACTTCCCGCCGGGAAGTGAACCTGGCCCCCTTCTTGTCGAGCCAAAGAAAAACCCCGCCCGGTCGCGAGACCGGGCGGGGTTTTGATTTACGCGGATCAGTCGTGCAGGTCGAAGCGGTCGGCCTCCATGACCTTGGTCCAGGCGGCCACGAAGTCGTTGACGAACTTCTCGTGGCTGTCGGACTCGGCGTAGACCTCGGCGATGGCGCGCAGCTGCGAGTTCGAGCCGAACACCAGGTCGACGATCGTGCCGGTCCACTTGAGCTCGCCGGTCTTGCGGTCGCGGCCCTCGAGCACGTTCTTGTCGCCGGCCGAACGCGCCCACTTCGTGCCCATGTCGAGCAGGTTCACGAAGAAGTCGTTGCTCAGCACGCCGGGGCGGCTGGTGAACACGCCGTGCCTGGCGCCACCCACGTTGGCGTCCAGCGCGCGCAGGCCACCGACCAGCACCGTCATCTCCGGGGCCGTCAGCGTGAGCAGCGCGGCCTTGTCGACCAGGCGCTCGGCCAGGCCTTCGACACCCGCGGCGGCGTAGTTGCGGAAGCCATCGGCCTTCGGCTCCAGCGGCGCGAACGAATCGACGTCGGTGTGCTCCTGGCTCGCGTCGGTGCGGCCCGGGTTGAAGGGCACGGTGACGTTGACGCCCGCCTTCTTCGCGGCGTCCTCGACCGCCGCGTTGCCGGCGATGACGATCAGGTCGGCCAGCGAGACCTTCTTGCCGCCGGTGGCGGAGGCGTTGAAGTCCTTCTGGATGCCCTCGAGCACGCCCAGCACCTTGGCCAGCTGCGCCGGCTGGTTGGCTTCCCAGTCCTTCTGCGGGGCCAGGCGGATGCGCGCGCCGTTGGCGCCGCCGCGCTTGTCGCTGCCGCGGAAGCTGGACGCCGAGGCCCAGGCAGTGGCCACCAGCTGCTGGGTCGTCAGGCCCGAAGCGAGCACCTTGGCCTTGAGCGCGGCCACGTCGGCGGCGTCCACCAGCGGGTGGTCGACGGCCGGCACCGGGTCCTGCCAGATCAGCACTTCCTTCGGAACGAGCTTGCCCAGGTAGCGCGAGCGCGGGCCCATGTCGCGGTGGGTCAGCTTGAACCAGGCGCGGGCGAAAGCGTCGGCGAACTCGGCCGGGTTGGCGTGGAAGCGGCGCGAGATCTTCTCGTAGGCCGGGTCCATGCGCATGGCCATGTCGGCGGTGGTCATCATGATGGTGACCTTCTTCGACGGATCATGCGCCGACGGCGCGTGGTGCTCGGGCTTGAGGTTCTTCGGGTGCCACTGGTGGGCGCCGGCCGGGCTCTTGGTGAGCTCCCACTCGTAGCCGAACAGCACGTCGAAGTAGCCGTTGTCCCACTGGATCGGGTTCGGGGTCCAGGAACCCTCGATGCCCGAGGTGATGGTGTCGTTGCCCTTGCCGCTGCCGTGGGTGGAGATCCAGCCGAAGCCCTGCTCGGCGATGTCGGCGCCCTCGGGCTCCGCGCCGACCTTGGCGGCGTCACCGGCGCCATGCGCCTTGCCGAAGGTGTGGCCGCCGGCGACCAGCGCCACGGTCTCTTCGTCGTTCATGGCCATGCGCGCGAAGGTTTCGCGGATGTCGCGGGCCGAGGCCAGCGGGTCGGGCTTGCCGTCCGGGCCTTCCGGGTTCACGTAGATCAGGCCCATCTGCACGGCGGCCAGCGGGTTGGCCAAGTCGCGCTCGCCGCTGTAGCGGCTGCCGGGCTTGTCGCTGGTGGCCAGCCACTCCTTCTCCGGGCCCCAGTCGACGGCGTTCGGCTCCCAGATGTCCGGGCGGCCGCCGGCGAAACCGAAGGTCTTGAAGCCCATGCCTTCCATCGCGGCGTTGCCTGCGAGCACGAGCAGGTCGGCCCAGCTGAGCTTCTTGCCGTACTTCTTCTTGATCGGCCACAGCAGGCGGCGGGCCTTGTCGAGGTTGCCGTTGTCCGGCCAGCTGTTGAGCGGGGCGAAGCGCTGGTCGCCGGTGCCGGCGCCACCGCGACCGTCGGAAATGCGGTAGGTGCCCGCGGCGTGCCAGGTCAGGCGCACCATCAGGCCACCATAGTTGCCGTAGTCAGCCGGCCACCAGTCCTGCGAGTCGGTCATCAGCGCCTTGAGGTCGGCCATGACCGCGTCGAGGTCGAGCTTCTGGAACTCCTTGCGGTAGTTGAAGTTCTTGCCGAGCGGGTTGGTCTTCTCGGAGTGGACGGTGAGCGCGCTGAGGTCGAGCTGGTTGGGCCACCAGTCGATGTTGCGCGGGCCCTTGCCCATGCCGATGTGATGGACCGGGCATTTGGCTTCGTTGGACATGGAGCTCTCCTTGGGGTGGGCGATACGGTTGGTTTTGCCATAGTGCGCCTTCACACCGTTCAGCAGAAATGAATGTTTTGGATGCGGGTGATAGTTTTTGCCTATCGCAAAGGCACGCACCCGGCGTTAACAGGGCTGCGTGATAGCCTCGGGCACCTTCGAACCACCCCCGGAGAACCGAATGCGCCTCACCGCCACCCCCAGCCTGCTGGCCTTCGCCCTGGCCTTCGCCCTGACCGGCTGCCAGAAGGCCGACGAGGCCGCCCCGGCCGCCGACGCCGGCCTGGCCAGCAGCACCGGAGCCACGGCCGAGCCGGCCGCCGAGCCGGACCGCAACGCCAACGCCGACCCGATCGATGCCGTGCTGGCCGGCGACTGGCGCGACCCGGCCAACGTGGCCCGCGACGCCTGGCGCCACCCGCGCGAGACGCTGGCCTTCTTCGGCGTGGGCCCGAGCCAGCGCATCGTCGAGATTTCGCCGGGCGGCGGCTGGTACACGGAGATCCTGGCACCGCTGCCGAAGGACAAGGGCAGCTACGTGGGCGTGGTCAACGACCCGGCCAAGGCCGCCAACGAACGCGCCCGCGACTACTACGCCAATGCCAACGGCAAGCTGCGCGAGAAGCTGGCGGCGCGTCCGGACGTCTACGGCAACGCCGTCCTGGTCGAGGTCGACCCGGCCGCGCCGGTCATCGGCGAGCCCGGTTCGGCCGACGTGGTGCTGACCTTCCGCAACGTGCACAACTGGGTGATGTCCGGCCAGGAAGCGGCCATGTTCAAGGCCTTTTACGACGTGCTGGCGCCGGGCGGCGTGCTGGGCGTGGTGGAGCACCGCGCGGCGCCGGGCAAGTCCCTGGCCGAGGTGAAGACCTCGGGCTACCTGCCGGAAGACTACGTGATCGGCCTGGCCGAGGCCGCGGGCTTCGTGCTCGAGGAAAAGAGCGAGATCAACGCCAACCCGGCCGACACCAAGGACCACCCGAACGGCGTGTGGACCCTGCCGCCCTCGAACAACCACCCCGAGGCCGACCGCGCCAGGTACGCCGCCATCGGCGAGAGCGACCGCATGACCCTGCGTTTCGTGAAGCCGCAGGCGGAGTAAACCGCCGAGGGCCTGGTTGTCGAACAAAGAGGGGCCCCACGGGGCCCCTCGTCGTTTCTGGCTTCTGTAGGAGCGGCTTCAGCCGCGAAGCTCTTGATTCAAAAGATTCGCGGCTGAAGCCGCTCCTGCAAGGGTGCGCTCAGCGGGTGTCTTTTTCGACCACGCCGCCCTTGATGACCACCGGGATGGTTTCGAGCAGCGCCACGTCCGCGGTCGGGTCGCCCGGCACCGCCACGAAATCGGCCCAGCGGCCCGGCTCGGCCACGCCCACGTCCTGGCGGCCCAGGGCTTCGGCCGAGTTCACGGTGGCGGCCTGGATGGCCTGCAGTGGCGTCATGCCGTAGCGCACCATCCACGCGAACTGGCGGCCGTTGTCGCCGTGGCGGTGCACGCCCGCGTCGGTGCCGTAGACCATGCGCACGCCGGCGGCGTGGGCGCGGCGGAAGTTCTCGCGCTGCAGGTCGGCGATCTCGCGGTCCTTGCGCAGGTTGTCCTCGAGCACGCCGTTCTTGCGGCCCTCGGACTGGGTGTACTCGGTGTTGTAGATGTCCATCGACAGGAAGGTGCCGGCCTTCCTGGCCAGCGCGATGCCCTCGTCGTCGATCAGGCTGGCGTGCTCGATGGTGTCCACGCCGGCGCGGATGGCGGCCTTGATGCCCGAGGTGCCGTGCGCATGCGCGGCCACCTTCAGGCCCCACTGGTGCGCTTCCTCGACCACGGCGCGCATCTCGTCCTCGCGCATCTGCTGCTGGCCGGGTTCGGTGTTGCGCGAGAACACGCCGCCGGTGGCGCAGATCTTGATCACCTGGGCGCCATGCTTGCGGATCTCGCGCACCCGCTTGCGGGCCTCGTCGGGGCTGTCGGCGTTGTACGGGTTCCTGGCCTCGAATGACGGCGGGAAATAGGTTGAATCGCAGTGGCCACCGGTGGCGCCGAAGCTGTAGCCGGCCGAGACGATGCGCGGGCCGCGCACCTTGCCCTCGTCCACGGCCTGGCGCAGGCCCACGTCGTTCCAGTGGTCGGCGCCGACGTTGCGCACGGTGGTGAAGCCGGCCTCGAGCGTGTCGGCGGCGTGCCTGACCGACAGCATCGACCAGAACCGGTCGGAGAACTGCAGGCCGGTGTAGCCGCCGTAGGTGGGGTCGGAATCGAGGTGCACGTGCATGTCGATCAGGCCGGGCAACAGGCTCAGGCCGGGCAGTTCGATGCGGCGCGCGCCCTCCACCGCCGGGCCGGGCCCGGCGCTGATGCTGACGATCTTCCCGTCGCGCACGAGCACCTCGGGCTTGGCCACCCATGTTCCGGTGCGCACATCGAGCAGCCGCTCGGCCGAAATGACCACGGTGTCGGCGACGGCCGGGAGCGCGGCCACGCCCAGGCTTGAGGCAATCAAAAGCGAAACAATCCGGCGCATCGTCATCCCTTGGGTTCGTGGTTGGCGGGGTGGCCCGGGAACATTACCGGTTTACCCCGGTGTTGTGCCCGCCACGTCGCCGGTCTGCAGGCGCCAGAGGGCGGCGTAGGGGCCGTCGCGGGCGATGAGTTCGTCGTGGGTGCCCGATTCGACGATGCGGCCGGCCTCGAGCACGTGGATGCGGTCGGCGTGGCGCACCGTACTCAGGCGGTGCGCGACCACCAGCGTCGTGCGGCCGCGCGCGGCGGTGGCCAGCGAGCGCTGGATGGCGGCTTCGGTTTCGTTGTCCACGGCCGACGTGGCCTCGTCGAGCACCAGCACCCGCGGGTCGCGGTAGAGCGCGCGGGCCAGGGCGATGCGCTGGCGCTGGCCGCCGCTGAGGTTGCCGCCGCGCTCGCCCACCGGGCTGTCGTAGCCGTCCGGCAGGGCCGCGATGAACTCGTGGGCCTCGGCCGCGCGCGCCGCCGCCTCGATGCGGGCGCGGTCGGGCTGGTGCTCGCCGTAGGCGATGTTGTCGGCCACGCTGCCGTCGGTGAGGAAGGGCTCCTGGGCCACGTAGCCGATCCGGCGGCGCAGCGCCTCCGGGTCGAGGCCGGCCAGGTCGGCGCCGTCGAACTCGATGCGGCCGCGGGCCGGGTCGATGAAGCGCATCAGCAGCTTGAGCAGGGTGCTCTTGCCGCCGCCGGTGCCGCCGACCAGGGCCACGGTGGCGCCGGCCGGCACGTCCAGGTCGATGCCGTGCAGCGCCGGGCGGCCGTCGTAGTCGTGGCCCACGCCGCTGAAATGCAGCGCGCCGCGCGCTCCCTCGGGCAGCGGCGCCTCGCCGCGCGGCGGCACCGGCGTGTCGAGCAGGTCCATCACCCGGTTCACCGAGGCCATGGCGCGCTGGTAGAGGTCGACCATGTCGGCCAGCCGCGTCAGCGGCCAGAGCAGGCGCTGCGTGAGGTACACCAGCGCCGAATAGCTGCCCACGCCCAGCTCGCCGCGCAGCGTGAGCATGCCGCCGTAGAGCAGCGTGGCGACGAAGCCGGCCAGGATGGCCATGCGGATCACCGGCGTGATCGCCGCCGAGAAGCGGATGGCGTCGGCATTGCGTGCGCGGAATTCGTCCGAGGCCTGGCGCAGGTGCTCGGCCTCGAAGCGCTCGGCGGTGTAGGCCTGGATGGTGGCCATGCCGGCGAGGTTGTTGTTCAGGCGCGCCGACACCGTGGCCGCGGCCTCGCGCGCGGCGGCGTAGCGCGGCGCCAGGCGCTTCTGGAACCAGAACGCGCCGATGAGGATGAGCGGGATAGGCAGCATCGCCAGCGCCGCCAGGTCGGCGGTGAGCACGAAGAACACCGCGCCCACCAGCAGCGACGACACCACCACCTGGATCAGGTCGTTGGCGCCGGTGTTGAGGAAGCGCTCGACCTGGTTCACGTCCTCGTTCATCACCGCCATCAGGCGGCCGCTGCGCTCGCGCTCGATCACCGCCGGCGGCAGCTTCTGCAGGTGGCCGTAGGCGGCCTGGCGCAGCGCGTGCTGCAGTTCCTGCGCCAGCCCGCGCCACTTCACCGCGTACAGGTATTCGAACAGCGACTCGAGCACCCACACCGCCACCGTCAGCGCCACCAGCACGTACAGCTGCTGCAGGGGGTCGGGGATGCCGAAGCCGGCCAGGAAGGAGTCCTCCTGGTTCACCACCACGTCCACCGCCACGCCGATCAGGAGCTCGGGCAGCACGTCGAAGATCTTGTTGAGCACCGAGTACACGGTGGCCAGCACGGCGGTGCCGCGGTGCGGACGGGCGAAGCCGGCGAGCCGGCGCAGCGGATGGGGCGTGGCCATGGGATTTCCTGGGGCGGGGACGGGCGCCGGCATCATTTTCCCATGCGGCGTATGCTGGGCGAATGCTGATTGCCTTCAACAAACCCTACGGCGTGCTCTGTCAGTTCACCGACAAGACCGTGCCGCCGCGGCCCACGCTGGCCGGCTTCGACCTGCCCGAGGGCGTCTATGCCGCCGGGCGGCTGGACCAGGACTCCGAGGGTCTGCTGCTGCTGTCCGACGACGGCCCGCTGATCGCCCGCATCAGCTCGCCCAAGTTCCACTGGCCCAAGACCTACCTGGCCCAGGTGGAGGGCGAGGCCACCGAGGAGCAGGTGGCGGCGCTGCGCCAGGGCGTGCAGCTCAAGGACGGCCCGACCCGCCCGGCCAAGGCCCGCAAGCTGGTGGGCGCGCCCGACTGGCTGTGGCCGCGCGACCCGCCGGTGCGCTTCCGCAAGTCGGTGCCCGACAGCTGGATCGAGCTGACCATCACCGAAGGCCGCAACCGCCAGGTGCGCCGCATGACCGCCGCCGTTGGCCTGCCCACCCTGCGCCTGCTTCGCATCGCCATCGGCCCGCACCGCCTCGAGGGCCTGCGCCCCGGCCAGTGGCGCGACGAGCCGCTCTGAGCCGAAAATGGGGCCAGGGCACCTGGGAGGTGGGTGATGGCGTTCGAGGATCATTTCTCCGGCCATGCGGTCGATTACGCCGCGGCGCGCCCCACCTACCCGCGTGAACTGTTCCAGTGGCTGGCCGACCAGTGCCGGCAGCACGACCTGGCCTGGGACGTGGGCTGCGGCAACGGCCAGGCCAGCGTGTCGCTGGCGCACTGGTTCAACCGCGTGCACGCCAGCGACGCCAGCGCCGAGCAGATCGCCCAGGCGCCGGCGAACCCGCGCATCGTCTGGCGCGTCGAGTCGGCCGAGCACTGCACGCTGCGCACCCACACCGTCGACCTGGTCACCGCCGCGCAGTGCTACCACTGGTTCAACCAGGAGCGCTTCAACAACGAGGCCCTGCGCGTGCTCAAGCCCGGCGGGCTGTGCGCGGTGTGGTGCTACGGCATCTCGCGCGTCAGCCGCGAGGTGGACGAGGTCTACCACGAGCTCTATGGCGACGTGCTCGGCACGTACTGGCCGCCGGAGCGCCGCCATATCGAGGACGGCTACCGCCACCTGCCCTTCCACTTCGACGCGCTGGGCGAGATCCCGCGCCTGGAGATGAGCGAGCAGTGGACGCTGGCCCAGTACCTGGCCTACCTGCGCACCTGGTCGGCCAGCCAGCGCCATCTCAAGGACACCGGCCGCGACGCCGTGTCCGAACTCGAGGCCCGCTTCGCCGCCGCCTGGGGCGACCCCGCCGCCACCCGCGAGGTGAGCTGGCCCCTGTCCATCCGCGCCGGGCGCTCGCCGCCGGCCGACTGAACGCCTTCCGAAAACCCGATACCGCAAACCGGAGCACCCCCGCATGACCCGAACCCGCGCGCTCGCCGCCGCGATGGCGTTTGCCCTCGCCAGCCTCGCCTCGCCCCTGCCCGCGCTCGCCGCCGAGGCGGCCACCGCGACACAGGCACCCGCCAATGAAGCGGCCACCCGCCTGCACGCCCTGTTCGAGGCCGACTGGCAGCGCCAGCTCGAAGACAACCCGCTGATGGCCAGCTACCTGGGCGACAAGCGCTACAACGCCCGCCTGCCCGACCTCTCGCCGGCGGCCTTCGCCCGCCGCGAGGCCGCGCTGCGCGCCTCGCTGGCCACGCTCGAGGGCATCGACCGCGCCGCGCTGTCGCCGGCCGACCAGCTCAATTACGACCTCTACCTGCGCGAGCTGCGCATCGACCTCGAAGCCCTGGCCTTCCCCTCGCAGCGCCTGGCCGTGGACCAGCGCGGTGGCGTGCACCTGCTGGCCGTGCAGATGGCGCCGGCGCTGCGCTTCGAGTCCGCCGCCGACTACGCCGACTGGACCGCCCGCCTGCACGGCTACGGCACGCTCGTGGACCAGACCATCGCACTGATGCGCGAGGGCATGGCCAGCGGCTGGGTGGCGCCCAAGGCGGTGATGCAGCGCGTGCCGGCGCAGATCGCCGCCCAGCGCGTCGCCCGCGCCGAGGACAGCAGCTTCTACAAGCCCTTCCTGGCTATGGCCGACGCGCTGCCCGCCGCCGAACGCGAGCGCCTGCAGGCCGAAGGCCGCGCCGCCGTTGCCGACGTGGTGCTGCCGGCGCTGGCGCGCTTCGAGGCCTTCTTCAACGATGAGTACCTGCCGGCCAGCGCCGAATCCGTCGCCACCGGCGACCTGCCCAACGGCCGCGCCTACTACGACCACCTCGCCCGCCGCTACACGACGACCGCGATGAGCGCCGACGAGATCCACGCCATCGGCCTGTCGGAAGTGGCGCGCATCCGCGGCGAGATGGAGGCGCTGCGCAAGGAGGTGGGCTTCGGGGGCGACCTGGCTGCCTTCTTCGAATACCTGCGCACCGACCCGCGTTTCTTCCACACCGACCCGCAGGCCCTGCTGGCCGAATACCGCGCCATCAGCCGGCGCATGGACCCGGAGCTGGTGAAGGTGTTCGGCAAGCTGCCGCGCACGCCCTACGGCGTGATTCCCATCCCCGACGCGATCGCGCCCGACACCACCACGGCCTACTACCAGCGCCCGTCCGCCGACGGCCGCCGCGCGGGCTACTACTACGTCAACCTCTACAAGCCCGAGTCGCGGCCGCGCTGGGAAATGATGGCGCTGTCGCTGCACGAGGCCGTGCCCGGCCACCACCTGCAGATCGCGCTGGCGCAGGAAATGCCCGACCAGCCGATGTTCCGCCGCCAGGGCGGCTTCACCGCCTTCATCGAGGGCTGGGGCCTGTACGCCGAGCGCCTGGGTTACGACATGGGCCTGTACGACGACCCCTATGACCGCATGGGCCAGCTGGCCTACGACATGTGGCGCGCGGTGCGCCTCGTGGTGGACACGGGCCTGCATTCGAAGGGCTGGACGCGCGAGCAGGCCATTGAATACTTCGCCGACAACGCGCCCAAGTCGCGGCACGACATCGCCAACGAAGTCGACCGCTACATCACCACGCCGGGCCAGGCCCTGGCCTACAAGGTGGGCCAGCTGCGCATCAGCGCGCTGCGCTCACGCGCCGAGCAAAAGCTTGGCGATCGCTTCGACATCCGCGCCTTCCACGACGCCCTGCTGGCCGAGGGCGCGCTGCCGCTGGACGTGCTCGAGCAGCGCATGGACGCCTGGATCGAGGACCAGGCGCGCTAAAAGAATGGTTCTTCACCCAAGTCCGGGGAAGGCCGCCCGGATCTTCAGGAAGAAGTAGGCGTCATCGCGGTAGCCGTAGGCCACCCGCTTTATGACCTTGAT
>NZ_MEDO01000017.1 GCF_001724815.1 Arenimonas sp. SCN 70-307
AAGATCAAGGTCATAAAGCGGGTGGCCTACGGCTACCGCGATGACGCCTACTTCTTCCTGAAGATCCGGGCGGCCTTCCCCGGACTTGGGTGAAGAACCGTATTTTTTCGGTGAGCAGGCGGGACATCACGGATTTGAGCGCCAGCGGCTTGAGCGGCTTGTGCAGCAGCACACAGCCGGCGGCCGCGACGGCGTCGCGCACTTCGGGGTCGTGGTCGGCGGTGATGATCACGCAGGGGCGCGCGGGCATGCGGGCGAGCAGTTGCTCGCGCAGGGCGAGGCCAGTGAGGCCGCCGTCGAGGTGGAAGTCGAGCAGCACGAGGTCGGGCACCGCGGCGGCGATGCAGGCCAGCGCCTCGTCGGCGCCGCGCGCCGACTGCACCTCGCATTGCCAGCCTTCGAGCAGCGCGCGCATGCCGCGCAGCACGTCGGGGTCGTTGTCCACCACCAGCACGCGGCCGCGCGTGGGTGCAGGCATGGGAACCACTGGCTCGGCGGGCGTCTCGGCTACGGGTGCCGCCAGCGGCACGGTGATCGAGAACACCGTGCCGCGCCCCGGCCAGGAGCGCAGGCCCAGCGGATGGCGCAGCAGGCGCGCCACGCGCTCGGCGATGGCCAGGCCCAGGCCCAGGCCCTGCCCGCCTTTGTCGAGCCGGCGGAACTCCTCGAAGATCGCCGACTGGTCGGCCTCGGCGATGCCCGGGCCGGTGTCCCAGACCTCGATCGCCAGCTGGTCGCCGCGCCGGCGGCAGCCGACGAGGATGCGGCCGCGCGCGGTGTAGCGCACCGCATTGCCCAGGAAGTTCTGCAGCACGCGCCGCAGCAGCTGCGGATCGCTGCGCACCCAGGCCGAGCTCGGCACCAGCTGCAGCTGCAGGCCCTTCTGCGCGGCCAGCACGCTGAACTCCGCCACCAGCGGCTGGAGCAGGCCCGACAACCGGAACGCCGCGGGCTTGGGCTCCATGCCACCGGCATCGAGGCGCGAGATGTCGAGCAGGCCCGAGAGCAGGCCTTCGGCCGAACCCAGCGCGCCGTCGATATTGCACAGCGCCTCCTGGTGCGGCGTGCCCTCGAGCTTTGGCGCCAGCGCGTGCACGAACAGGTGCGCGGCATTGAGCGGCTGCGCCAGGTCGTGGCTCACCGCCGCCAGGAAGCGCGACTTGGCGCGGTTGGCGCGCTCGGCCTCGGCCTTGGCGCCGGCGAGTTCCGCCGTGCGCTCGGCCACGCGCTGCTCCAGCGTTTCGGCCACCGACTTGAGCTCGGCCTCGTTGCGGCGGAATTCGGTGACGTCGGTGAAGGTGGCCACGAAGCCACCGCCGGGCATCGGGTTGCCGCGGATCTCCACCACCGCACCCCCGAGCTGGCGCTCGGCCACGTAAGGCGTGCCGGCGCGCATGTGCTCGATGCGCTTGGCCACCTCCCGGTCCTCGGGCCCGGTGCCGGCCAGGCCGCGGCGCACGTTGTGCGCCACCAGCTCGGCCACCGGCATGCCCACCTGCAGCAGTTCCTCGGGATAGTCGAACAACTGCGCATAGCGGCGGTTCCAGGCCACCAGGCGCAGCTCGGCGTCCACCACCGAGATGCCCTGGCTCATGTTCTCCAGCGCCGCCTCGAGCACGCGCTGGTTGAAGCGCAGCGCCTGCGAGGCTTCGCCGACGATGGTGGCCACGGTGTCGAGGTCGGTGCCCTGGGCGCGCCAGGCGGCGTCGAGCAGCAGCCGCGCCGAAGCGGCGCCCAGCACCGCGCCCAGCTCGCGCTCCACCGCCTCCCGCGCCTCGGTCGGCACGGCCTGCCCCGCCGGCACGCCGGCCAGCAGCGCGTCCACGCGCGCGGCCGGCAGGAAGCGCACGGCCACCTCGCGCAGCGCCTCGCGCGAGAGCGCGCCGCCGGTTTCCGGCGTGGCCACGTCCAGGCGCGAGGCCAGCATCCAGGGCAGCAGCGCGCCGGCCACCAGGCTGATCACCGTGGCGCGCCCCACGCGGCTCCAGTCGCCCAGGCCGAACATCTGCTCGGGCGAAAGCCAAGCCCAGCCCAACGGCCCGTCCGACAGCCACGCCGGCGAATGGCCCGAGGATTCGGCGAACGCCGGCACCAGCAGCACCCAGCACCACAGCGCGAACGCGACGACGAGGCCGGCCAGCACCGCACGCGCCGGCAGTTGCGGCCGCCACACGGCGAAGGCCACCGCCGGCGCCAGCGTCGCCAGCGCCGAGAACGACAGCGCGCCGATGTCGGCCAGCGCATCCGAACCGGCCACCAGGCGGCTGTAGCCCCAGGCCAGCAGCACCACCACCAGGATGCCGATGCGGCGCTGCGCCAGCACCGCGCCGCGCAAGTCGGCGCCGGCACCGCCGCCCCAGCGGCCGCGCACCAGCAGTGGCGCCAGCCAGTGGTTGGAGATCATCACGCTCAGCGCCAGCGTGGCCAGGATCACCATGCCCGTGGCTGCGCTCAGGCCGCCCAGGAAGGCCAGCAGCGCCATCGCCTCGGCGCCCTGGGCCAGCGGCAGCGCCAGCACGTACAGGTCGGAGGGCACGCCTACCGGCGCCAGCAGCTGGTCGCCGGCGCGGGCGATGGGCAGGATGGGCAGCGCGATGGCGAGCATGTACAGCGGGAACAGCCAGCGTGCCGTGCGCAGCTCGCGCTCGCCGCGGCACTCGACCACGCCGACGTGGAACTGGTGCGGCAGGGTGAACATCGCCAGCGCGCCGAGCAGGATCAGCGCCGGGAAGCCCGAGGTGCCGTCGGCCGGCGGCGGCGGGATTTCGACATCGGGGAGATCCAGGCCGAACACCACGAAGGCGCCCAGCGCGAGCATGGCGCCGAGCTTGAGCAGCGATTCGACCGCCATCGCCAGCACCAGTCCGCGGTTGTGCTCGGCGGCCGACACGCGGCGGGTGCCGAACAGCATCGCGAACAGGCCCATCGCCAGGGCCACGTAGAGCGCACTGTCCTGCCAGGCCGGCGGCGAGAGCTCGGAGGCGCGGGTGAGCAGGCCGTAGCTCATCGCCACGGCTTTGAGCTGCAGCGCCAGGTAGGGAACGATGCCCAGCAGCGCCACCAGCGTCACCACCGCCGCCAGCCAGGAGCTGCGGCCCAGGCGCGTGGCGATCAGGTCGGCCAGCGAGGTCGAGCGGTTCTCCCGCGCCAGCCGCAGCAGCTTGAGCAGGAAGCCAAAACCCAGCACGTACAGCAGGATGGTGCCGAGGAAGGTGGGCGGGATCGGCCAGCCCGAGCGCTGGGCCTGGGTGACCGTGCCGTAGAAGGTCCAGGACGTGCAATACACCGCCAGCGACAGGCTGTAGACCACCGGCCACTGGCGGGCCAGCAGGCCCGGGCGGCGCTCGGCCCACAGCGCGGTGCCGAACAGCAGGCCCAGCCAGAGCAGGCCGGCGCCGACGACCAGGGCGTCGGTCAGCACGCCCTGCCCCGCGGGCTCATGGCATCGGGGCGCCGAGCGCGCTCATGGCCGCGGCCAGCCAGCGCGGCTGCGCGCCGCGCCGGGTGTCGTAGTCGGCGCCCGTGTAACCCCACCAGTCCCAGCATGCCTTCGGATTCAGCGGCAGGTAGCTTGATCGCGTTTGAGGATACAGCACCGCCACCTGGTGCACGTCGGCCCAGCGGTTGAAGCCGGCGTCGCGCACGAAGGCCTCGCCGATGTTGCCGGCGTGCTGCTGGCAGCCGTGGAAGGCCACCAGCAGGCCGCAGCGCCCGCCCTCGGCGCAGGCCCGGGGCAGGTAGAGGTAACCCTCGTCGGCCAGCAGCGGGTCGGTGCCCTCGGCGACGTAGGCGGTCTGGTCGAAGCGGCGCAGCTCGCCGGTGGGCTCGCCGGCCGACGCGGCGGGCTCGCCGAACAGGCGGGCCATCAGCTCGCCCGCGGCGTCGAAGCCGCAGCGGCCGAGCCAGGGCTCGCCGCCGAGCTCGCAGTCGATGCCTTTGTCCAACGTGGGCAGCAGGTGCGGGAAATCGCGGTCGGTGTCGAAGCTGACGGCGATGCCGCCGGCCTCGTCCGACAGGCGCTGGTACAGCGCGCCGGACGCGAGCGACACCTCGACCGCGACGATGCTGTCGGCCTTGCCGTGCAGCACATGCACCGCGTCGCCGGCCAGGCCGGCCAGCGGATCGATGTCGCCGGCGGCGGCGCGCTCGCGCACGCGGGTCGCCAGCGCATCGGCGTCCGGCGGCGCCGGCGTGGCGGTCATGCACGGGCCCAGCGCAGCCTCGAGCGAGCCGCCGGCGCAGCCGTAGGGCCCGCCCGCCACCAGCGCGGCGCCGCGCAGGCGGCTTGAATGGATGAAATGGAACTGGGTGGCCATGTAGGCACCCGAGGACACGCCGGCGACGGCGACGCGCCCGGGGTCGATGTCCAGCGCCGGCAGCGGTTCGGCCGGCGCGGCCGCGCAGCCGGCCACGAAGGCGGCCAGCGACGCGCAGATAAAAACACGGGCCGCATGGGCGGCCCGTTGGGAAAAATCCCGGGGAAAGATCACCATCACTCGTGCACGCCTGCTCAGAAGTTGAAGCGCAGCGAGGCGTAGTAGTTGCGCGGCGCGCCGTAGTACGCCGTCTGGATGCCGCCGATGGACGAGAACTCCTGGCCGTCGGTCTTGTAGACCTCGTCGGTGAGGTTGCGCACGCCGGTGCGCAGTTCCCAGCGACCGTCGGCCGAATCCCAGCCGGCGTAGAGGCCCGCCAGGGTGTAGGCGCCCTGGCGCAGGCCCGGGGCGTTGTCCACGCTCAGCCAGGTTTCGGAGCGGTGCGAGACGTCGCCGCCGATGGTCAGCAGGCTGCCGCCCGGCAGTTCGAAGCCGTGCTGCAGGGCGATGCGGCCGGTGAAGTCCGGCGAGAACGGCACGTTGTCGTGCAGGTTGGCCAGGGCCGGGTTCACGACCACGCGCGGATCGTTGAACTCCTTGTAGCGCGCGTTCATCCAGCCCAGCTGGGTCGAGAGCAGCGTGCCCTCGCCCAGGCGCGCCACGCCCTCGAACTCGATGCCGTCGATGGCCAGCTCGGCGGCGTTGAGCACCGGGAAGGCGAAGTTCGGGATGGGGTCGTTCGGGTTGATGATTTCCGAGACGCGGGCCTGGAAGTCCTTGTACTGGCTGTGGAAGGCGGCGATGCGGCCCGTCAGGCGGCCGTCGTCCGAGCGCATCTTCAGGCCGGCCTCGTAGGTCCAGACGAACTCGGGCTCGAAGGCGCTGATCTCGGTGGCGGCGTTGGCGCGGCCGTTGAAGCCGCCGGCCTTGTAGCCGCGGTTGGCCGAGACGTAGCCCATCATGTTGTCGCTGAAGGCCTTCTGCAGGCCCAGGCTCGGGGTCAGCGCGGTCCAGCTGTCGGAGATGGTGAACGCCAGCGCCGGGTTGGCATTGCCCAGCAGGTTCGAGAACGTCGAGGTGGTGCGGAAGTAGTCCTTGCTGTCCTTGGTGTAGCGCAGGCCGGCGGCCAGGGTCCAGCTCGGGGCGAACTCCCAGTCGAAGTGCGCGAAGCCGGCGACCGACTTGTTCGACAGGTCGTCGTCGATGGTGCGCAGGAAGCTGATCGGCAGCGCGCCGAAGCGCAGGAAGTCGTCGGCGTAGGCTTCCTGGTGCGAGGGCACCTGCTCGTCCATGTAGTACAGGCCGAAGATGGCCTGCAGGTTCGAGCCGTTGTCGTACTGCAGCTGCAGCTCCTGGCTCACCTGGCGCTGGTCCACGCCCACGAACACGTCGCCGAGCTCGAACTCGGAGGCGTCGATGTCGATGTACGAGGCGGTGTCGAGCTTGCGCCAGGCCGTGATCGACTTGGCCTGCCACTGCTCGCCCAGCTGCCACTGCAGGTTCAGCGCGGCACCCTTGTGGGTCATCTTCTGGCCCTGGCCGGGGCCGAAGGAGGTACGGGTGCGGAAGTCGTACTCGCCGGTGGTGGGCAGGCGCAGGATGTTGATGCCGCCGGCCAGGTTCACGGCGTACAGCGGCGCCACCGGCTGGCCGAGGGTGAGCGCGTTGTCCTGGTTGGTGTAGTCGAGCGCGACGCTGCCGGTGAAGGTCTCGCCGGCGCGGAAGGCGATCTTCAGGCGACCGGCGGAGGTGTCCTCGTCGTTGAACTCACGGCCCGTGACCGGGTCGGTGACGTAGCCATCGCGGGTGATCCTGGCGGCCGCCAGGCTCATGGCCACCGAGTCGCTGAGCTGGTCGGAAATGTAGGCACGGCCCTCGATGCGGCCGAAGTTGCCGGCGGTCAGTTCCACCGAGCCGCCCTGGTCGTCGAAGGGGTTGCGGGTGGTGATCTTCACCGCGCCGCCGGTCGAGTTCTTGCCGTAGAGCGTGCCCTGCGGGCCGCGCAGCACCTCCACCTGGCTGACGTCGAACAGCGAGAACAGCGCGCCGTTGATGCGCGAGTAATAGACGTCGTCGACGTACATGCCCACGCCCGGGTCGAAGGTCTGCAGCGCGTCGGGCTGGCCGATGCCGCGGATGAAGACGTTCACCGAGTTCGAGGAACCGCGGCCCTGCACGATGTTCATGTTCGGCACCGCGCCCTGCAGGCCGTCGATGCTGGTGGCCTGCAGGTCGCGCAGCGCGTCCTCGCCGAAGGCGCTCACGGCCACCGGCACCTTGTCGATGGACTCGGCGCGGCGGCGGGCGGTCACCTCGATGGTGTCGAGCGTGGCGGCAGTGGCCTGGCTGCTGTTCTCGTCGGTACCGGCGGTGTCCTGCGCCTGCGCCTGGAGGGCGACGAGGGACAGGGTCAGGCCGATGGCCAGGCTCAGATGGTTGCGCTTCATGGATTCCCCTTGCACGACGTTCATGCGGCCGGACGGCCGGTTGCACGGCAGACTAAGGCCCCGCCCCGCCGGCGGCACCTGTACCTTGGTACAAGTGGCCCGCGGGCCGCCCGCGCCGGACACTCGCCCCCTGGCCTAACCCTGGGGAACCGAAGGCATGTCCTTCCTTATCGTACTGGCGGCGCTGTGCTTCCTGATGTTCGTCGCCTACCGCGGCTACAGCGTGATCCTGTTCGCGCCGGTGGCGGCGATGGGTGCGGTGCTGCTCACCGACCCGTCCCTGGTGGCGCCGATGTTCACCGGCCTGTTCATGGACAAGATGGTGGGCTTCCTCAAGCTCTACTTCCCGGTGTTCCTGCTGGGCGCCATCTTCGGCAAGCTGATCGAGGTCTCGGGTTTCTCCAAGTCCATCGTGGCCGCGGCCATCCGCCTGTTCGGGCCCGAGCGCGCCATGCTGTCGATCGTGGCGGTGTGCGCGGTGCTGACCTACGGCGGCGTGTCGCTGTTCGTGGTGGTGTTCGCGGTCTACCCGTTCGCGGCCGAGCTCTTCCGCCAGGCGGACATCCCCAAGCGCCTGATCCCGGCCACGATCGCCCTGGGCGCCTTCACCTTCACCATGGACGCGCTGCCGGGCACGCCGCAAATCCAGAACATCATCCCGACCGGCTTCTTCGGCACCGACACCTGGGCGGCGCCGGTGCTGGGCACCATCGGCGGCCTGTTCATCCTCGCCGTCGGCATGGCTTACCTCGAGTGGCGCCGCCGCGTGGCGCGCGGGGCGGGCGAAGGCTACGGCACCGAGCTGAAGAACGAGCCGGCGCCCTTCGCCGGCGACAAGCTGGCCAACCCGTGGATCGCGCTGCTGCCGCTGGTGCTGGTGGGCGTGAGCAACAAGCTCTACACCGGCCTGATCACCAGCCACTACGGCGAGAGCCACAGCTTCGAACCCTCGGTCATCGGCAACGCCGCGCCGGTGGTGCAGGAAGTGTCGAAGGTGGCCGCGATCTGGGCGGTCGAGGCCGCCCTGCTCACCGGCATCCTGGCCGTGGTGGTGCTGGGCTGGAAGGCGGTGAGCCGGCACTTCGCCGAAAGCACGCAGCCGGCCATTTCCGGCGCCCTGCTGGCCTCGATGAACACGGCCTCGGAGTACGGCTTCGGCGCGGTCATCGCCGCCCTGCCCGGCTTCCTGGTGGTGGCCAACGCGCTGGGCGCGATCCCGAACCCGCTGGTGAACGAGGCGATCACCGTCACGGCGCTGGCCGGCATCACCGGCTCGGCCTCGGGCGGCATGTCGATCGCGCTGGCGGCGATGTCCGACACCTTCATCGCCAACGCCAACGCCGCCGGCATCCCGATGGAAGTGCTGCACCGCGTGGCCTCGATGGCCAGCGGCGGCATGGACACCCTGCCCCACAACGGCGCGGTGATCACCCTGCTCGCCGTCACCGGCCTGACCCATCGCCAGGCCTACAAGGACATCTTCGCCATCACCATCATCAAGACGCTGGCGGTGTTCTTCATCATCGCGCTGTACTACGCCACCGGCTGGGTCTGAAAGCGGCGCTGGAGCCGGGGCGCGGGCCGGGTTAGCGTGGCCGCACGCGCCCGTCCGGGCGCTCCACGGAGCCACCCGCATGCGTCTTCGACACCCCCTGCTCGCCGCCTTCGTCGCCCTGGCCCTGTCCGGCGGCGCCACCGCCCAGGACACGACCAGCGAAAAGGGAAAACTCAGCTACGCGCTGGGCTACTCGACCGGCCAGGACATGGCCCGGTTGATCAAGCGCGGCGAGCAGTTCGACATGGCCACCTTCATGAAAGCGGTACAGGACGCCACCGCGGGCAAGGAACCGGTCGTGCCCCGCGACCAGCTCCAGGTCGCGGTGGACAGCATGCAGCGCCGCGAGATGGCGCGCGCCAAGGCGGAGTTCGATAAGGTCTCGGCCGACAACAAGACCCGCAGCGAGGCCTTCCTGGCCCGCAACCGCGGCACGCCGGGCGTGCAGGTGCTGCCCAGCGGCCTGCAGTACCGCGTCATCGAGGCCGGCAGCGGCCCGCGGCCCACGCAGGCGAGCGAAGTGCAGGTGCAGTACAAGACCACGACGCCCGACGGCCAGGTCATCGCCGACACCGGGCAGCCCATGGCCGGCCAGCCCGCCGGGCCGCTGACGATCAGGATCAGCGAGGTGCAGATGCCCGGCCTTCGCGAGGCCCTGCTGTCGATGCCCGCCGGTTCGCGCTGGGAGGTCGTCCTGCCGGCGAACCTCGCGGCCGGCACCGACCAGGACGCGGGGCGCCTGGTGAACCAGGCCCTCGTGTTCGACCTCAGGCTGCTGTCGGTCAGCCCCTGAGCCGGGGGCGGTGGCTCAGGCCGCGTCCGGCGGCCGGGCCACGGGCAGGCGCCAGCCGCGGCGGATGGCAAACAGGCGCAGGCCGGTGCAGGTGAGCACGCCGGCCACCACCACCGGCGTGAGCGGCAGCTCCAGCGCCTTGCCCAGCACCACCACGCCGGCGCCGGCGAGCGCGGCGATGGCGTAGAGCTCGGCCTTGAGCACGGTGGGCACCTGGGCCACGAGCACGTCGCGGATCATGCCGCCGCCGATGCCGGTGAGCATGCCCAGCAGGATCGCGCCCACCGGCCCCAGGCCGAAGGCCTGCGCCTTGAGCGCGCCGGCCACGGCGAACACGCCCAGGCCCACCGCGTCGAGCGACTGCACCGGGTTGCGCCAGCGCTCGATCGCACCGGCGCGCCAGAACGTGAGCAGGCCGGCGGCGATGGCGATGCCGATGTAGCGCCAGTCCTGCAGCGCCGCCGGCGGCGTGGCGCCAATCATGGTGTCGCGCATCAGGCCGCCGCCGCAGGCGGCGACGAAGGACAGCACGAGCACGCCGAACAGGTCGAGCCGGTGGCGCACGCCCACGAGCGCGCCGCTGAGCGCGAACACGAAGGTGCCCAGCAGGTCGAGGATGACGAGGATCAGGTCCATGGCGGGTCCTTCAGTCGGGCACGTGGATGCGCGCCTTGATGTGCTTGAGTCCGGCGACGAGGGTGAAGGTCATCACCACCAGCAGCGCCCACGAGCTCCACTTGCCGATGTGCACGGCAGCCCAGGCACCGACCTGGTTGGGGTAGCTCCAGACGTGGAAGAAGGTGCTGAGGTTCTCGGCCAGCCAGACGAAGAAGCCGATGAGCACGAAGGCCAGCAGCAGCGGCATGCGCCGCACCCGGTCGAGCGGGCGGAACTCGACGGTCGTGCGGGCGTACAGGCCCAGCAGCAGCGCCGCGAGGTACCAGCGGAAGTCGCCGATGAAGTGGTGGGTGAAGAAGTTGGCGTAGACCAGTCCGGCCGCCAGCGCCGCCATCCAGTACGGCGGATGGTGGCGGATGCGCAGGTCGAACAGGCGCCAGGCCTGGATGACGTAGCTGCCGACGGCGGCATACATGAAGCCCGCGAACAGCGGCACGCCCAGCACTTTGCTCAGGGCCGGGTCCGGGTAGCTCCACGAGGCGATGCCAGGCGAGACCTTGAAGGCCTCGAGCGCGAAGCCAAAGACGTGGAACAGGCCGATGGCCTTGGCCTCGTCGCGGGTCTCGAGCCCGGTCCACAGCATCCAGGCCTGCACGGCCAGGGCCCAGACCAGCAGCAGGTCGTAGCGCGCGATGCCCAGCAGCCCCTCGCGCGGCACGGTGAACACGGCGGCGAAGAACAGCACCACGAACAGGCAGGCCCGCGCCTCCTTGGCGCCGAAGTACAGCAGCTCGCGCAGCCAGCGCGGCAGCCGCGCCAGCGGCGGCCAGGGCCGGGTGGACTCGAAGTGGCGGTCGATGGCGTCGATCATCGCGGGCACCAGCCTGAAGGGACTTGCATCCTGGGGCAAGCAAATGGCGTTTCGCGGGCAAGGAAAGGGATGCCCTCCCAGCTGAGGGTACGGCGCCGTCGTCACCGGGAAAGCGAGGGTCGATTCCTCCTCCGTGAAGCCTTTATGTCGGAGGAATCGACCCTCGCTTTCCCGGCGCCGCCGGTGCGTGCCGGCGTGGGCGCCCAACGGAAGGCGCGTGGCCGCGGGCTTCGATGCTTGCGCGTGACGTTCAACGCTCTGGCCGCCCATCTTTCTCGCTGACCTCGTTTGGTTAAGTCGGGCGAGGCAAGTGGCCGCAGACGGCCCCTCCGTGCGCGTCCCTTCGGACGCGGGGTGCGGGGTCCTGGCCAGCGTGGAAGGCGGCCAGAGTGGGGGTCCTATCCGCCCGGCGGCGGGTGTGGGGGCGAGGCGTGGAGCCTGGGTCCATTCTTTTCCGACGACGCCTCGGAGATCGATACGGAGCGGTCGGAAAAGCATGGACCGACAGGAACCGCCGAGGCCCCACACCCGCCGCCGGGCGGATAGGTCCATCAATCTGGCCATCTTTCGGGCTCGCGACGGCGCCACCCCCAGCGTCCGGAGGGACGCGCCGCGATGGGCCGCAGCGGTATTCAGGCCGTGAACAGGTTAGCCAGGCCTGATCGGCAGGAAAGATGACTGGCCTTGGTCCTGATCGGTACGCGCAAGCATCGGAGCCCGCGGCCACGGGCCTTTCGTTGGGAACCGAAGAAGACACGCACCGGCGACGCCGCGGAAGTGAAGGTCACTTCCTTCGACATAAAGGCTTCACGGAGAAGGAAGTGACCTTCACTTCCGCGGCGGTGACGGCGCCTTACCCTCTGCAGAAAGCCCAAAGAAAAAGCGGGCCGGAGCCCGCTTTTCCCGAAGCCTGCGTTGGAAGCGGGGCTTAGCCCTCGCCTTCCTCGACGGCCTTCATGGACAGGCGGATGCGGCCCTGCTTGTCCACCTCGAGCACCTTGACCTTCACGGTCTCGCCTTCCTTGAGCTTGTCGGAAACCTTCTCGACGCTCTCGTTGGAGATCTGCGAAACGTGCACCAGGCCGTCCTTGCCCGGGGCGATCGTGACGAACGCACCGAAGTCCATGATCTTGGCGACCTTGCCTTCGTAGATGCGGCCCGGCTCGACGTCCGAGGTGATCTGCTCGATGCGCGCCTTCGCGGCCTGGGCGGCGGCGGCGTTGACCGAGGCGATGACGATGGTGCCGTCGTCCTGGATGTCGATCTGCGTGCCGGTTTCCTTGGTGATGCCCTGGATCGTGGCGCCGCCCTTGCCGATGACCTCGCGGATCTTGTCCGGGTGGATCTTGATGGTCAGCAGGCGCGGGGCGTACTCGGAAAGCTCGGCGCGCGGGGCGCTCAGGCCCTTGGCCATCTCGCCGAGGATGTGCAGGCGGCCCTGCTTGGCCTGGGCCAGCGCGACCTTCATGATCTCCTCGGTGATGCCGTCGATCTTGATGTCCATCTGCAGCGCGGAGATGCCGTTCTCGGTACCCGCCACCTTGAAGTCCATGTCGCCCAGGTGGTCTTCGTCACCCAGGATGTCCGACAGCACGACGTAGTCGCTGCCTTCCTTGACCAGGCCCATGGCGATGCCCGCCACCGGGGCCTTCACCGGCACGCCGGCGTCCATCAGGGCCAGCGAGGAACCGCAGACCGAAGCCATCGAGGACGAACCGTTCGACTCGGTGATCTCGGAGACCACGCGGATGGTGTACGGGAACGACTCCATCGACGGCATGATCGCCTGCACGCCGCGGCGCGCCAGGCGGCCGTGGCCGATTTCGCGACGCTTCGGGCCCATCATGCGGCCGGCTTCACCGACCGAGTACGGCGGGAAGTTGTAGTGGAACAGGAAGTGGTCCTTCGACTCGCCTTCCACGGCGTCGATGATCTGGCCGTCGCGGGCGGTGCCGAGCGTGGCCACCACGATGGCCTGGGTCTCGCCGCGGGTGAACAGCGCCGAGCCGTGCACGCGCGGGAGCACGCCGGTCTTGACGGTGATCGGGCGGACGGTGTCGAGCGCGCGGCCGTCGATGCGGACCTTGGTCTTGAGGACCGACTCGCGCATCGTGCTGTACTCGAGCTCGCCGAACTCCTTGCCCAGGTCGGCCAGGTTCCAGCCATTGGCCTCGGCCTGCGGCTTGAGCGACTCGAGCACGTCCTTCTTGAGCGCCGAGATGGCGTCGCGACGGGCCAGCTTGTCCTTGATCTGGAACGCGGCGGACAGCTTGTCGCCGACGGCGGCCTTGAGCGCGTCGATCGGGGCCTGCGCCTTCTCGGGCGCCTTCCAGTCCCAGGCCTTGACGCCGACTTCGGCGACCAGCTCGTTGATGGCGTTGATGGCGGCCTGCATCTGCTGGTGGCCGAACACGACGGCGCCGAGCATCACGTCCTCGCTCAGCTCCTTGGCCTCGGACTCGACCATCAGCACGGCGTTGGCGGTGCCGGCGACGACCAGTTCCAGGTCGGAGGTCTTGAGCTCGGTGGTGCTGGGGTTGAGCAGGTACTTGCCGTTGGCGTAACCAACCTTGGCGGCGCCGATCGGGCCCGCGAACGGGATGCCCGACAGGGCCAGCGCGGCGGAGGCGCCGATCAGGGCCGGGATGTCACCGGCCACTTCCGGGTTGAGCGACATGACGGTGGCGATCACCTGCACTTCGTTGCGGAAGTGCTCGGGGAACAGCGGGCGGATCGGGCGGTCGATCAGGCGCGAGACCAGGGTCTCGCGCTCGGTCTGGCGGCCTTCGCGCTTGAAGAAGCCACCCGGGATGCGGCCACCGGCGTAGAACTTCTCGAGGTAGTCGACGGTGAGCGGGAAGAAGTCCATGCCCTCCTTCGCGTTCTTGTTGCCGACCGCCGTCACCAGCACGACCGTGTCCGCCATCTTCACGATGACCGAGCCCGAGGCCTGGCGGGCGATTTCGCCCGTCTCCAGGGTGACCTGGTGCTGACCGTACTGGAACGTCTTGGTTACTTTCGCCACGTTTATCGCTTCCTTTGTCTCTGGATTCATCCCCGCGGGGCACCCTGCCCCGCGGTTCTCGCATTCCCGGCGCCGGCGGATTCCGGTCTCCGAAAATGCACACGGCGCATTTCTGCGCCGTGTGGGTTCTTGCTCGACTTAGCGGCGCAGGCCCAAGCGCTCGATGAGCGTCTGGTAGCGCGCGGCGTCCTTCTTCTTCAGGTAGCCCAGCAGGCTGCGGCGCTGGTTGACCATCTTGAGCAGGCCGCGGCGGGAGTGGTGGTCCTGCTTGTGGGCCTTGAAATGGTCGGTCAGCTGGTCGATGCGGGCCGAGAGCAGCGCGACCTGGACTTCCGGCGAACCGGTGTCGTTCGGGGTGCGCTTGAACTCTTCGATGATCTTGGCGGAATCAATGGACATGTGTTTTCTCTTGTGATGCGCAGCCCGCAGGAACGCCGCCATTGGCGACGACGCACCGCAAAGGCCCGCCGGTTGGGGAATGCTTTTGGAAAAAAGCCGCGAAAGTTTAACGGACGGGGGCTTGCCGGACAAGGTTCACGTTGTGAACACGGCCGGCGATGCCCGTCTTCACGCGGCCCCGGCCCAGCGGAACAGCCGCCTGGGCCAGACCTTGCCGTCCTCGTCGCGACGCCCCAGGCCCAGCGAGCGGCCACCGGGGCCGCGCAGGTTCAGGGTCGTCTCGACCGGGCCTGCGACGGGCACCGGCTGGCCCCGGGCCACCTGCGCCGCCTGCGTGGCGTCCAGCGACACCGCCGGGAAGCGCGCCAGGCCGGCGTCGACGGGCAGCAGGCGGGCGTCGAGCGCCGCCTCGCCCCCGGCGGCGGCCAGGGCCTCGAGCTGGTCGAGCGTGGCCATGTCCGGCCGGTCGAAGGGTTCGACCCAGGTGCGGCGCAGGCTGGCGATGTGCGCGCCGCAGCCCAGGGCCTCGCCCAGGTCGCGGGCCAGGCTGCGGATGTAGGTGCCCGAGCCGCAGGTGACGGCCAGGCGCAGGTGCCCGCCTTCGAGCGCCAGCAGTTCGATGGCCTCGACCTCGACCTCGCGCTCGGGCACCTCGATGGCCTCGCCGCGGCGGGCCTTGGCGTACAGCGGCTCGCCGCCCTGCTTGAGCGCCGAGTAGATCGGCGGGCGCTGGCGGATGCGGCCCAGGAAGGGGCGCAGCGCCGCCCCGACGGTGGCGCGGTCGAGCGCCGGCACCGGCCGGGTGCGCAGCACCTGGCCATCGGCGTCGTCGGTGTCGGTGGTGGCGCCCAGCACCACGCCGGCCTCGTAGGCCTTGCGGCCGGCCAGCAGCAGGCCGGCGATCTTGGTGGCCTCGCCGAGGCAGATGGGCAGCAGGCCGGTGGCCAGCGGGTCGAGCGCGCCGGTGTGGCCGCCCTTCTCGGCGCGGTAAAGGCGCCGCACGGCCTGCAGGGCCGCGTTGGAGCTCATGCCCGCCGGCTTGTCGAGCAGCACGATGCCGTCGACCGGGCGCCACGCGATGCGGCCCATGCGCGGGCCTCAGTCGGTTTCGGGCTTGATGGGGTTCTCGCGCAGCAGCTGCTCGATGCGCTCGCCCTTGTCGACCGAATCGTCGTAGTGGAAATGCAGCTCGGGCACGTGGCGCATGCGCACGGCCTGGGCCAGGCGGTGGCGCAGCTCGGGCGCCAGCTCCTTGAGCGCGGCCACCGCGGCCGGGCCCTGTTCGGCCAGCAGCGCGGTGACGAAGACCTTGGCATGGGCCAGGTCGCGGGTGACCTCGACGTCGGACACCGACACCGAGGGCAGGCCGTGCTCACGCACGGCCTGGTGGACGATCTGGCCCAGGTCGCGGCGCAATTGCGCGGAGACCCGGTCGGTGCGGTGGAAGCTCTTGGTCGCCATGATCGGGCCTCCCTCAGAGGGTGCGCTGCACCTCGATGCGCTCGAAGCACTCGATCTGGTCACCCGGCTTGACGTCGTTGTACGCCTTCACCGCGATGCCGCACTCGGTGCCCGAACGCACTTCCTCGACGTTGTCCTTGAAGCGGCGCAGCGACTCGAGCTCGCCCTCGAACACCACCACGTTGTCGCGCAGCACGCGGATCGGCTTGTTCTTCTTGACCACGCCCTCGATGACCAGCGAACCGGCCACGGCGCCGAACTTGGAGCTGCGGAAGACGTCGCGGACCTCGGCGATGCCGATGATTTCCTCGCGCACTTCCTTGCCCAGCAGGCCCGAAGCGACCTGCTTCACCTGGTCGATGACGTCGTAGATGATCGAGAAGTAGCGCAGGTCCAGGCCGTTGGTCTCGATGACCTTGCGGGCGCTGGCGTCGGCGCGGACGTTGAAGCCGATGATGACGGCCTTCGAGGTGGCCGCCAGGGTGGCGTCCGACTCGGTGATGCCGCCCACGCCCGAGCTGATGACGTTGATCTTGATCAGCTCGTTCGACAGCGCCACCAGGGCCTGGCGCAGCGCCTCGACCGAGCCCTGCACGTCGGCCTTCACCAGCAGGTTCAGGGTGACCTGGCCGCTGTCCTGGCCCATCTGGGCCATGATGTCCTCCATGCGGCTGCCGGCGGCGGCCACGAGGCGCGACTCGCGCTTCTTGGCGTCGCGCTGCTGCGCCACGTCCTTGGCCAGGCGCTCGTCGGCCACGACCACGAAGTCGTCGCCGGCGTCGGGCACGCCCGACAGGCCGAGCACCTGCACCGGGATCGACGGCGCCGCCGAATCGACCTGCTTGCCGTTCTCGTCGAACAGCGCGCGCACGCGGCCGTAGTGCACGCCGCAGACCAGGAAGTCGCCCTTGCGCAGGGTGCCCTGCTGCACGAGCACGGTGGCGACCGGGCCGCGGCCCTTGTCGAGCGCCGACTCGATGACCACGCCGGTGGCGCGGGCGTCGTACACGGCCTGCAGCTCCATCACCTCGGCCTGCACCGAGATGGCGTCGAGCAGTGCGTCGATGCCCATGCCGGTCTTGGCCGACACCGGCACGAACTGGGTGTCGCCACCCCACTCTTCCGGCACGACCTCGAGCTTGACCAGGCCCTGCTTGACGTTGTCCGGGTTGGCGTCGGACTTGTCCATCTTGTTCACGGCCACCAGTAGCGGCACGCCGGCCGCGCGGGCATGCTGCACCGCCTCGACCGTCTGCGGCATCACGCCGTCGTCGGCCGCGACCACCAGCACCACGATGTCGGTGAGCTTGGCGCCGCGGGCGCGCATCGAGGTGAAGGCCGAGTGGCCCGGGGTGTCGAGGAAGCTGATGACGCCCTTTTCGGTTTCGACGTGGTAGGCGCCGATGTGCTGGGTGATGCCACCGGCTTCGCCGCTGGCGACCTTGGTGCGGCGGATGTAGTCGAGCAGCGAGGTCTTGCCGTGGTCGACGTGGCCCATGATGGTGACCACCGGCGGACGCGGCTTGCGCTCGCCCTGCACTTCTTCCTGCAGCGCGACCAGCGCGGTCTCGGCGTCGTCGTCGGCGGTCTTGGTGGCTTTGTGGCCCAGCTCCTCGACGACGAGCACCGCGGTGTCGTGGTCGATGACCTGGTTGATGGTGGCCATCACGCCCATCTTGAACAGCGCGCGCACCACTTCGCCGCCCTTCATGGCCAGCTTCTGGGCCAGGTCCGCCACGGAAATGGAGTCGCCGATGAAAACCTCGCGCACGATCGGCGCAGTCGGGCGGGAGAAACCGTGGGCACCGCCACCGGTGCGCGCCGGCTCGGCGCCGCGGACCTTGGACTTCTTGCGATTGCCGGCGGCGCCGCGGCGGGCGCGCTCGGAATCGGACAGGTGCAACTGGCCGGCCGCGAAGCGCGTGGCCTGGCCCTCGTCACCTTCGTTGTCGACCATCGCGTGCGAACCGCGGGCCTTGTGCTTCGGGCCGGCCTTGGCGGCCGGCGCGCTGGCCTTGGGCGCCGGCGGCGGGGGCGGCGGCGGGGCCTTGGCGCGCGGCTTGCGCTCGTGGATGACGATGGCGCCCGGCGCCAGCGGCGCGGCTTCCGGCGCGGCCGGCGCACGAGCCTCGACCGGCTCTTCGACGGCCGGCTCCTCGTACTCCGGCTCGGCGGCGCGGGCGGCTTCCTGGTTGCGGCGGGAGGCCGCCTCGGCCTCGCGCTCGAGCTGGCGCTTGCGGTCGGACTCGGCGAGCGCGGCAAGCTCGGCCTCGTTGCGGGCCTTGGATTCCTCGAGCTTGCGCAGGGCCTCGGCGCGCTCGTCGGTGACGGGCTCCTCGACCACGTCGCGCTTGACGTAGGTGCGCTTCTGGCGGACTTCGACGGTGACGGTGGCCTTGGTCTTGCCGGCGCTGACCGTCAGCTCCTCCTGCTTGCGACGCTGCAGGGTGATCTTCCTGGGCGCGTCGCCCTCGGTGACCTTGTCGTCCTTGCCGTGCGTGCGGCGCAGGAAGCCGAGCAGCTTCATCTTCTCGGTGCTGCTGACCACCTGATCCGGCCCGCTGAAGGACATGCCTGCGCCGGCCAGCTGCTCGAGCAGCTTCTCGACGGGCATTCCCAGCACTTTGGCCAGCGAACCTACGGTGACTTCAGACATGTGGCGGTGATTCCTTGGTTTCCTGCGCGCACCGCGCGCAATGGTGACACTCGTTTGCTGCTTGCGACGCGGGCCTTACTCGAACCAGTGCGCGCGGGCCGCCATGATCAGCCTGGCGGCGCGCTCCTCGTCCATGTCCTCGATGTCGGTGATCTCGTCGGTGGCCAGCTCGGCCAGGTCGTCGCGGGTGACGACGCCGCGCGCGGCCAGGGCGTAGGCGGTGGCCTCGTCCATGCCGTCGAGCGAGAGCAGGTCCTCGGCGGGCTTGTGCTCCTCGATCTCCTCTTCGACCTGCAGGGCCTCGGTGAGCAGCGCGTCGCGGGCGCGGGCGCGCAGCTCCTCGACGATGTCCTCGTCGAAGCCCTCGACCGCCAGCAGCTCGCCGGCCGGCACGTAGGCGATTTCCTCGACCGTGCTGAAGCCCTCGGAGACCAGGATGCCGGCGATCTCCTCGTCCACTTCCAGCTTGTCCATGAACAGCTGGCGGGCGGTGGCCTGCTCGGCCTCCGACTTGGCGGTGACCTGGTCCTGGGTCATCACGTTGAGCTGCCAGCCAGTGAGGCGGCTGGCCAGGCGCACGTTCTGGCCGCCCTTGCCGATGGCCTGGGCCAGCTTGTCCTCGGCCACGGCCAGGTCCATCGAACGCTTCTCTTCGTCGACGATGATCGACTGCACCTCGGCCGGGGCCATGGCGTTGATGACGAACTGGGCCGGGTTGTCCGACCACAGCACGATGTCGATGCGCTCGCCGTTGAGCTCGTTGCTCACGGCCTGAACGCGCGAACCGCGCATGCCGATGCAGGCGCCGATGGGGTCGGTGCGGTGGTCGTGGGCCAGCACGGCGATCTTGGCGCGGTCGCCGGGGTCGCGGGCGGCGGCCTTGATCTCGACCAGGCCCTGGCCGACTTCCGGCACCTCGAGCTTGAACAGCTCGATCATGAATTCCGGCGCCGTGCGGCTGATGAACAGCTGCGGGCCGCGGGTCTCGGAGCGCACGTCGAGCAGGTAGCCGCGCACGCGGTCGCCCGGGCGCAGCACGTCGCGCGGGATGGCCTTGTCCTTCGGGATCAGGGCCTCGGCGTTGCCGCCCAGGTCCACGTAGACGTTGCCGCGCTCGACGCGCTTGACGATGCCGTTGATCAGCTCGCCCAGGCGGTCCTTCCAGGCGTCGACGACCTGGGCGCGCTCGGCCTCGCGCACGCGCTGCACGATGACCTGCTTGGCGGCCTGGGCGGCGATGCGGCCGAACTCGGCGTTCTCGACCTGCTCCTCGACGTAGTCGCCGACCTGCGCGTCGGGCTTGTCGTCCACGACGTCCATCAGGCGGATCTGGCGGTCGGGCGACTCCATCACCACGTCGTCGGCCACCACTTCCCAGCGACGGAAGGTCTCGTAGCTGCCGTCCTTGGGGTTGATGGAAACGCGCATGGCCACGTCCTGCTCGTGGTAGCGCTTCTTCGCGGCCGAGGCCAGCGCGGCCTCCATGGCCTCGATGATCACGCCACGCGGCACGCCCTTTTCATTGGCCACCGCTTCCATCACCAGCAACAGTTCCTTGCTCATTTCTTCCAGCTCCGTGAAAGGCGTCGGGCGCCTCAGGGGTTATCGGATTCTTCGTTGGCCTTGCGCTTGCCGCGCGGGCCGGTGGGCTTGGGCTGGGCCGCGAGGCCCAGGGCGACCAGGTCGGGGACCAGGCGCGCCTTTTCGACGTTCTCGTGCGAGACGACCATTTCGCGGCCGTCGAAATCGAGCACGATCTTCTGGCCCTCGACGCGGACGATGCGCGCCTGGAAACGGCGGCGGCCGTCGACCGGCAGGCGCAGGGCCAGCTTGGCCTGCTCGCCGGTGAAACGGGCGAACTGGGCCGGGGTGAACAGCGGCCGGTCGATGCCCGGCGACGACACTTCCAGCGTGTAGGCCGAGGTGATCGGGTCCTCGACGTCGAGCACGGCCGAGACTTCGCGGCTCACGGCCTCGCAGTCCTCGATGGCCACGTGGCGACCGGGCGCGTCGATGTACAGGCGCAGCATCGCGCTGTTGCCCGTGGGCGCGAACTCCGCGCCCAGCAGCTCCAGGCCCAGGGCCGAGACGGTGGGTTCGAGCAGTTCGCAGATCTCGGTTGCCTTGCCGGTCATCCTTCCTCCGCGCCTCGTGTGTCGCAAATTCCAAAAACAAAAAAGGGCCGTAAGGCCCTTTTCCGGTACATCCAGGTTCCGGCTTCCCCGGGGACGGCCTGGCAGCCGACCCGGGGAAAAAGCCTGAGCGATGAAGTCCTTTCGGAAGACAACGCCAGAAACTGGTAGCGGGGGCAGGATTTGAACCTGCGACCTTCGGGTTATGAGCCCGACGAGCTGCCAGACTGCTCCACCCCGCAGCAGTGAGCGCGCATTATAGGGGCCTGTGCGATTGACGCGCAAGCCCGGCGTGCGCCGGCTTTCAGGAAGCCGGGAAAGCCAGGTTCACCCAGTGCAGCAGGCTGCCGGCGAACAGGCCCAGCACCAGCAGGGCCGAGGCGTTCACGGCGAACACCACGCGCAGGTGGCCGTCGGCGTGCAGGCGCGGGCCCTCGCCTTCCGGCTCGTCGAAGAACATGGCCTTCATCACGCGCAGGTAGTAGAAGGCGCCGATGACCGCGCAGACCACGCCCACGATGGCCAGCCAGACCAGGCCGGCGTCCACCGCCGCGAGCAGCACCTCGAGCTTGGCCCAGAAGCCCAGGAACGGCGGCACGCCGGCCAGCGAGGCCATGATGAACATCACCAGCATCGCCTGCAGCGGGTTGCGCGACCACAGGCCGCGGAAGTCCGCGATTTCCTCGGCCTCGTGGCCCTTGCGCGAAAGCAGCACGATCGCGCCGAAGGCGGCGGCCGACATCAGCGCATAAGAGATGGCGTAGAACATCGCCGCGCCATAGCCCAGCGAGCCGCCGTGCGAGAGGCCCATGAACAGGAAGCCCACGTGCGAGACGGTCGAGTACGCCAGCATGCGCTTGAGGTTGGTCTGCACCAGGGCGACCAGGTTGCCGATGATCAGCGACAGCGCCGCCAGCCAGGCCACCATGTCCTGCCACTGGGCGTCGAGCGGGCCGACGCCCGACTCGAGCAGGCGGTAGGCCATGCCGAAGGCCGCCAGCTTGGGCGCCGAGCCGATGAACAGGGTGATCGCGGTCGGGGCGCCGTGGTAGACGTCCGGCAGCCACATGTGGAAGGGCGCGGCGCCGAACTTGAAGGCGATGCCGACCAGCATGAACACCACGCCGAACAGCAGCAGGGTGCGGTCGCCGGTGGACGCGGCCGCGGCATGGATCTCGGCCAGCTGCAGGCTGCCGGTGGCGCCGTAGACCATCGACATGCCGTACAGCAGCAGGCCCGAGGCCAGCGAACCGAGCACGAAGTACTTCATGGCCGCTTCGGAGCTGCGGGCGTTGTCGCGGTCCATGGCGACCAGGCCGTAGGAGCTCAGCGCCAGCAGTTCCAGGCCCAGGTACAGCACCAGCATGCTGCCGGCCGACACCATCAGCATCATGCCCAGCACCGAGAACAGGCACAGCACGTAGAACTCGCCCTTGAACAGGCCGCGGTCCTGCAGGTAGGGCTTGGCGTAGACGAAGGAGGCGGCGGCGACCACGTAGATCGCCAGCTTGAGCACGTCGCCGACCGGGTCGCGCACGAACTGGTTGGCGAAGCCCCAGGTCGCCTCGGCGCCGAGCTCGCGGGCCGTGAGCACCGCGGCCGCGGCCAGGATGAACAGGGCCAGGAAGTGGGTCAGGCCGCGCCGGGCGTCCGAGAGGAACAGGTCGACCATCAGCAGCGCGAAGGCCGCGCCGCAGACGAAGATCTCCGGACGCAGCGGCATCAGGTCGGCGAGGGTGGGCATCGGCAGGGCCATCGGGGCTTCCTTACAGCTTGGTGGCGGCGAGCTGGGCAAGCAGCTGCGCGATCGGTGCTTCCATGAGGTCGGTCAGCGGCTTGGGGTATACGCCCAGCAGCAGGGTGCCCAGCGCGAACACGCCCAGCACCAGGGCCTCGCGGCCGTTGATGTCGGTGAGCTCGGCCACGTGGTGGTTGGCCACGTCGCCGAACACCACGCGCTTGACCATCCACAGGGTGTAGGCCGCGCCGAGGATGAGCGTGAAACCGGCGCCGAAGGCGACCCAGGCGTTGTACTGGAAGGCGGCCAGGATGACCATGAACTCGCCCACGAAGCCCGACGTGCCCGGCAGGCCGGCATTGGCCATGGCGAAGAACACGAAGAACGCGGCGAACCAGGGCATGGTGTTCACCACGCCGCCGTAGTCGCGGATCATGCGGCTGTGCATGCGGTCGTAGACCACGCCCACGCAGGTGAACATCGCGCCCGAGACGAAGCCGTGCGAAATCATCTGCACCATCGCGCCCTGCACGCCCAGCTGGGCGGCGTCGGTGTTGCCCAGCTCGCGCACCAGCGCGAAGGCGATGAAGCTTCCGAGGGTGACGAAGCCCATGTGCGCGATCGAGGAGTACGCGATCAGCTTCTTCATGTCCTCCTGCACCAGCGCCACCAGCCCGATGTAGACCACCGCCGCCAGCGACAGCGCCACCACCAGCCAGGCCCACTCCTGGCCCGCGTCGGGAACGATGGGCAGGGTGAAGCGCAGGAAGCCGTAGCCGCCGATCTTGAGCATGATCGCCGCCAGCACCACCGAACCGCCGGTGGGCGCCTCGACGTGGGCGTCGGGCAACCAGGTGTGCACCGGGAACATCGGCACCTTCACCGCGAACGCGGCCAGGAAGGCGAAGAACAGCCACATCTGCTCCTGCGCCGTCAGCTGGAGCTGGTAGAGGTCGGCCAGCTGGAAGCTGGCGCCGCCCTCGAGGCGCTCGCCCGAGACGATGTACAGGTACACCAGGCCCACCAGCATGAACACCGAGCCGAGGAAGGTGTAGAGGAAGAACTTCAGCGACGCGTACACGCGCCGCGGGCCGCCCCAGACGCCGATGATGATGAACATCGGGATCAGCATGGCCTCGAAGAACACGTAGAACAGGATGGCGTCGAGCGCGCAGAAGACGCCCACCATCATGCCCTCGAGGATCAGGAAGGCGGCGAAGTACTGGTGCGCACGGCGGTCGATCGAGGCCCAGGAGCCGACCAGCACCAGCACGCTGGTGAGCGTGGTCAGCGCGATCAGCGCGATCGACAGGCCGTCCACGCCCAGGTGGTAGCGGATGTCGAATCGCTCGATCCAGGCATGGTCCTCGACGAAGCGCATGGCCGGCGAGGCGTAGTCGTGGCCGGCGAAAAGCAGCAGGCTCAGCGCCAGGGTGGCGATGGCCACGAGCAGCGCGAACCACTTGGCCTGGGTCTGGCGGGCGTCACCGAAGGCCAGCGTCAGCAGGCCGCCGAGGATCGGCAGCCAGATCAGGACGCTCAACAGGGGCCAGTTCGATTGCATCGGGGCTTCCTTGTCAGTCTCAGGCGCCGGTCATCTTGACCAGCACCGCCAGCAGGACGATGAGGCCGAGGATCATGGCGAAGGCATAGTTGTAGAGGCGGCCGTTCTGCAGCTGGCGCACCAGGCCGGCGACGCGGTCGACCAGGGTGGCCGAGCCGTTGACCAGCAGGCCGTCGATCAGGCCGGCGTCGGCCTTCTTCCAGGAGAAGCGGCCGAGCTTGATGCCGCCGCCGGCGAAGCCCTTGATCCACAGGTCGTCGAAGCCGTACTTGTTCTCCAGGACGCGCACGACCGGGGCGAACAGCGTCGCCAGGCGGTCGGCCAGGGCCGGGTTGAACAGGTAGATGTAGGTGGCCAGGGCGAAGCCGGCGAAGGCCAGCCAGAACACCACCGACTCAATGGCGTGTGCGCCGAACTTCACGGCCGCCATGAACCATCCGCCGTGGTCATGCCAGAGCAGTTCGCCCGCCTTGGCCACCGTGTCGTGCGCCGGCATGACCTCGATGGCGCCGCGGAAGAAGTCGCCGAACAGCATCGGGCCGACGGTGAAGAAGCCGATGAAGATCGAGGGAATGGCCAGCAGCACCAGCGGCACCGTCACCACCCAGGGCGACTCGTGCGGCTCGACCGGGCCGTGGTGGCCATGGTCGTCGTGGTGGTCGTCGCCGTGGTGGTCGTCGTGGGCCACCTCGCGGAAACGCTCCTTGCCGTGGAAGGTCAGGTACAGCAGGCGGAAGCTGTAGAAGGCGGTGATGAACACGCCCAGCAGCACCGCGTAGTAGCCGTACTGCTGCACCCAGCCGCCCTCCTTCGCCGCCATCTGCGCCGCGACGATGATGGTGTCCTTGGAGAAGTAGCCCGACAGGAAGGGCGTGCCCACCAGGGCCAGCGTGCCGATCAGGCTGGTCCAGTAGGTGATGGGCATGTACTTCTTCAGGCCGCCCATGCGGCGCATGTCCTGCTCGTGGTGCATGCCGATAATCACCGAGCCGGCCGCCAGGAACAGCAGCGCCTTGAAGAAGGCGTGGGTCATCAGGTGGAACACCGCCGCCGAGTAGGCCGACACGCCCAGCGCCACCGTCATGTAGCCCAGCTGCGAGAGCGTGGAGTACGCGACGACGCGCTTGATGTCGTTCTGCACGATGCCGATCAGGCCGGTGAAGAAGGCCGTGGTGGCGCCGACGAAGAGCACGAAGGCCAGCGCCGTCTCGCTCTGCTCGAACAGCGGCGACATGCGGGCGACCATGAAGATGCCGGCCGTCACCATCGTGGCGGCATGGATAAGCGCCGAGATCGGGGTCGGGCCTTCCATCGAATCCGGCAGCCACACGTGCAGCGGCACCTGGGCCGACTTGCCCATGGCGCCGATGAACAGGCAGATGCAGATGAAGGTCATGATCTCGACCTGCACCGGGCCCGAGAGCACGTCGTAGCTCCAGCCGCCGAAGCCGATCTTGCCCGACCACAGGGTGAAGGTGCCCTGCAGCTCGCTGTTGTAGGCGTGCGCGAACACGGTGGCGTAGTCGAGCGTGCCGACCCAGGCCAGCACGCCGGCGATGCCGAGCAGGAAACCGAAGTCGCCGACGCGGTTGACCAGGAAGGCCTTGAGGTTGGCGAAGATCGCGGTCGGGCGCTTATACCAGAAGCCGATCAGCAGGTAGGACACCAGGCCCACCGCTTCCCAGCCGAAGAACAGCTGCAGGAAGTTGTTGCTCATCACCAGCATCAGCATGCTGAAGGTGAACAGCGAGATGTAGCTGAAGAAGCGCTGGTAGCCCGGGTCTTCCTCCATGTAACCGATGGTGTAGACGTGCACCAGCAGCGACACGAAGGTGACCACCACCATCATCATGGCGGTGAGGGTGTCGACCATGAATCCGACGTGGGCCGAATAGCCGCCCACCTGGAAGAAGGTGTAGACGTTCTCGTTGAACGGGGCGGCGCCGCCGGCGATGAACTGCCAGAGCACGTGCAGGCTCAGCGCGCAGCTGACCGCCACGCCGAGGATGGTGACCCAGTGCGCGCCGGCGCGTCCCACCTGCTTGCCGAACAGGCCGGCGACGGCCGAGCCGAACAGGGGCGCGAGGGCGATGACCAGCAGGATGTTCATGGAAATCATCGCGCGGTCATCCCTTCAGCGAATCGAGTTCGGCGACGTTGATCGTGCGCCGGTTGCGGAACAGCGTCACCAGGATGGCCAGGCCGATGGCGGCCTCGGCGGCGGCCACGGTCAGGATGAAGAACACGAAGATCTGGCCGTCGACGTCGCCCAGGAAGCGCGAGAAGGCCACGAAGTTGATGTTCACCGAGAGCAGCATCAGCTCGATGCACATCAGCAGCACGATGACGTTCTTGCGGTTGATGAAGATGCCGGCCACCGCGATGCAGAACAGCACCGCGGCGAGCGCGAGGTAGTGGCCGAGCGTGATCACGGGTTGCCCTCCTGGCGGGGTTCGGCCGCAACCTTCACCAGGCGCACGCGGTCCTCGCGGCGCACGGCGACCTGGCGGGCCGGGTCCTGGTGCTTGGTGCCGGGGCGGCGGCGCAGGGTCAGCATCACCGCCACCACCAGGGCCACGGTGAGGATCACCGCCGCCGTCTCGAACGGCAGGATGTACTTGCTGAACAGGGTCAGGCCGATCCACTCGAGGTTGGTCTGGCCCGCGGCCGCGGCCGGGTCGGTGGCCGAGAGGCTGAGCTCGAAGCGCTGGATGCCGATCAGCATCACCATCTCGGCGGCCATCACCACCACCACCGCGCCGGTGAACGGCAGGTGGCGCACGAAGCCCTCGCGCAGCGGCGTGGTGTTGATGTCGAGCATCATCACCACGAACAGGAACAGCACCATCACCGCGCCGATGTACACCAGCACCAGCACCACGCCGAGGAACTCGGCCTGCAGCAGCAGCCACAGGCAGGCGGCGGAGAAGAAGGTGAGCACGAGGCTGAGCACCGCGTGCACCGGGTTGCGGGCCAGGATGACGCCCAGCGCCGCCAGCACCGTGACGGCGGCGAAGGCGTAGAAGGCGATCAGTTCATAGGTCATGTCTTTCCCCCGGCCTCAGCGGTACGCCGCGTCGGCGGCGCGACGCTCGGCGATCTCGTCCTCGAGGCGGTCGCCCAGGGCCAGCAGCTGGGCCTTGGTGACGATGTTCTCGCCGCGCTTCTCGAAGTGGTACTCGTGGATGTGGGTCTCGACGATCGAGTCCACCGGGCAGCTTTCCTCGCAAAAGCCGCAATAGATGCACTTGAACAGGTCGATGTCGTAGCGCGTGGTGCGGCGCGAGCCGTCCGCGCGCGGCTCGGAGTCGATGGTGATGGCCAGCGCCGGGCAAACGGCCTCGCACAGCTTGCAGGCGATGCAGCGCTCCTCGCCGTTCGGATAGCGGCGCAGCGCGTGCAGGCCGCGGAAGCGCGGCGACTGCGGCGTCTTCTCGTAGGGGTAGTTGAGCGTGTACTTGGGCTTGAACAGGTAGCCCAGGGTCAGCTTCATGCCCGCCAGGAGCTCCAGCAGCATCAGGCTCTTGAGGTAGTTCGTGATGCGGTTCATGGCTTTCCTCAGGACCCCAGGGTGAACCATTCGTTGTAGGCCGCGATGGCCGTCACGAAGATCCAAACGATGGTGATGGGGATGAACACCTTCCAGCCCAGGCGCATGATCTGGTCGTAGCGGTAGCGCGGGAAGGTGGCGCGGAACCACAGGAAGGCGAAGGCGAAGAACAGGAACTTCACCGCCAGCCACCACCAGCCCGGCTCGCCCAGCACGCCCCACGAGGGCGGGAACGGCGACAGCCAGCCGCCCAGGAACAGCAGCGAGGTCAGCAGCGCCACCAGCATCATGTTGGCGTATTCGGCCAGGAAGAAGATGGCGAAGGCGGAGCCGGAGTACTCGACGTGGAAGCCAGCCACGATCTCCGACTCGCCCTCGGCGACGTCGAAGGGCGCGCGGTTGGTCTCGGCCACGCCGGAGATGAAGTAGATGATGAACAGCGGGAACAGCGGGATGAAGAACCACTCGCCGATGCCGAGGTTGCCGGCCTGGGCGTTGACGATCTCGCTCAGGTTCATCGTGCCCGCGGCCACCAGCACGCCCACGAGCGCGAAGCCCATGGCGATTTCATAGCTGATCACCTGCGCCGCCGAACGCAGCGCGCCGAGCACGGCGTACTTGGAGTTCGAGGCCCAGCCGCCGACGATGATGCCGTACACGCCCATCGAGGTGAGCGCCAGCAGCACCAGCAGGCCGGCGTTGACGTCGGCCAGCACCACGCCGTCGTCGAAGGGGATCACCGCCCAGGCGGCCAGCGCCGGGGCCAGCGCCAGCAGCGGTGCCAGGCGGTACAGGAAGCCGCTGGCCTGGCTGGGCACCACCAGTTCCTTGAACAGCATCTTGAACACGTCGGCGAAGGCCTGGATGAAGCCGATGCCCAGGAAGCCGCCGATGAACTGCGGTCCGTGACGCACGTGCATCCAGCCGATCACCTTGCGCTCGGCCAGGGTGTAGAAGGCCACGCCCACCACCACCGGCAGGGTGATGGTGATGATCTTGACCAGCGTCCAGAGCACCAGGCCCAGGTCGCCGAAGGAGAGGAAGAACTCGCGCATCGCCTCGATCATGCTCAGGCCCCCACCACGGCGAGCCGGGCGACCGGCGAGAGCGGCGCGGTGGCCGCGTAATCAGCCTCGACCCAGGCGGCGCCGGGCGCCACGCGGGCGTCCACGACCACCGGCAGCACGGCATTGCCGTGACCGTCGCCGAGCTTGGCCATCGCGCCCTCGGCCAGGCCGCGCGACTGCGCGTCGGCCGGGTTGAGCACGATGCGCGCGCCGTGGGTGAGCGGATGCGCGTTGAGCGCGTCGGCGCGCCGCAGCACCGCGTCGCCGCGGTAGATCGGCGTGCTGGTGATGCGCTCGAGGCCGGCGTCGGCGGCCGGCGCCGGGGCCAGGCCCTCGCCCGCCGCCGGGGCGGCCGGGCGCAGGCCGGCGCGCAGGCCGGCGAGATCGGTGAAATCAAAGCCCTGAAGGCCCAGCTGGCCACCCAGCGCACGGAGCACGCGCCAGCCGGCGCGGGCCTCGCCCGGCAGCTTGCCGCCGGCCTGGGTGTGCTGGTCGAAACCGTCGAGGTTGGTCAGCGTGGCCTCGACCTCCGGCAGCGCGCCGATGGGGAGGATCACGCGGGCCAGGGCCTTGAGCTCCTCGCTGGCGAACGCCGCGAAGGCCACGACCCTGGCACCCGACAGCGCCTTGAGCGCCTTGGCGCCGTGGGCGAAGTCGTAGTTCGGCTCGATGCCGTAGAGCAGGTAGGCCGGCAGCGGATTGGCCAGCATGGCGCCGGCGTCGCGGCCGCCCTGCCCCGGGCGCAGGCCGTGGCGCGCCAGGCCCACGGCGTTGGCGCCCTGCGGGATGCGGTTGAGGCGGGCGCCGGTCTTGGCGGCCAGCGCGCGCGCGGTGGCGCGCAGCCACGAGGCCTGGCCGTGGTTCTCGGCCAGCTCGCCGAGCATCACGACGGCCTGGCGCGCACCCGCCAGCGCCTCGGCGATCGCCTTGGCCTGGTCGTTGGTGCCGGCGGCCACGCCGGCCGGCAGCGACGCCCCGGCGGCCTGGGCCACCGCGGCCAGCGCGCCCGGCAGCAACGAGGGCGCCACGATGGCCTTGCCGGCCACCGGGAAGGTGAAGTCGAAGTCCACCGGGTTGATGGCGAACACCTTCGCGCCGCGCTTGCCGGCCTTGTGCAGGCGCTGGTGCAGCAGCGGCAGCTCGTGGCGCAGGTTGCAGCCCACGAGCAGCACGACGTCGGCGTTCTCAAGCTCCGCGGCCGGCAGGCCGAAGGGCTCGGCGAAGGCGGCGTCGGCGAAGTCCACGGCCTTCAGGCGATGGTCCATGTTCTTGCTGCCCAGGCCCGAAGCCAGCGAAGCGAGCAGCGCGCCCTCCTCGTTCGAGGTGGACGGATGCGCCAGCACGCCGAGCTCGGCGCCGGCTTCGCGCAGCAGCTTGCCGGCCACGGCCAGGGCCTCGTCCCACGAGGCCTCGCGCCAGGCGTCGCCCTCGCGCACCAGCGGACGGCTGGCGCGGTCGGCGGCCTGCAGGCCCTGGTGCGAGTAGCGGTCGCGGTCCGAGAGCCAGCACTCGTTCACCGCTTCGTTGTCGCGCGGCACGGTGCGCAGCACTTCGCCGCGGCGCACGTGCAGGTAGAGGTTCGAGCCCAGCGCATCGTGGTAGCCGAGCGACTCGCGGGCCAGCAGCTCCCAGGCGCGGGCGCGGAAGCGGAAGACCTTGTTGGTCAGCGCGCCGACCGGGCACACGTCGATGACGTTGCCCGACAGCTCGGTGGTGAGCGGCTTGCCGTCGTAGGTGCCGATCTGCAGGCGCTCGCCGCGGTACATGCCGCCCAGCTCGTAGGTGCCGGCGACGTCGGCGGTGAAGCGGATGCAGCGCGTGCACTGGATGCAGCGCGTCATGTCGGTGGCCACCAGCGGGCCGATGTCCTCGTCGGGCACCACGCGCTTGCGTTCGACGAAGCGCGAGACCGAGCGGCCGTAGCCCATCGACAGGTCCTGCAGCTCGCACTCGCCGCCCTGGTCGCAGACCGGGCAGTCGAGCGGATGGTTGATCAGCAGGAACTCCATGACGTTGCGCTGCGCATCGAGCGCGCGCTTGGTCTGGGTGGTGACCTTCATGCCCTCCATCACCGGCGTGGCGCAGGCCGGGGCCGGCTTGGGCATCTTCTCGACGTCCACCAGGCACATGCGGCAGTTGGCGGCGATGGGCAGCTTCTCGTGGTAGCAGAAGCGCGGCACCGGGATGCCGGCCTTGTCGGCGGCCTGGATGATCATCGAACCCTTCGGCGCCTGCAGCGGCTTGCCGTCGATCTCGATGTTCACCATGTCCGGCGCGGTGTTGTTGGTCGGCTGGGCGCTCATGCGGCCTGCTCCGTGGAGGCGAGCTGGCCCTTGGCCAGGTCGTCGACGTAGAAACGCTTGTGCACGATGGCGTACTCGAACTCGTGCCAGAAGTGGCGAAGCATGCCCTGCACCGGCCAGGCGGCGGCCTCGCCGAAGGCGCAGATGGTGTGGCCTTCGATCTGGCCGGCGGCCGACTTGAGCATCTGCAGGTCGGACAGCTCCGCCTTGCCTTCCGCGATGCGGGTGAGCATGCGGTACATCCAGCCGGTGCCTTCGCGGCACGGGGTGCACTGGCCGCAGGACTCGGCGTAGTAGAAACGCGCGATTCGCTGGCAGGCGCGCACCATGCAGGTGGTCTCGTCCATGACGATGACCGCGCCCGAACCCAGGCCCGAACCGGCCTTCTGGATCGAGTCGTAGTCCATGGTGCAGCCCATCATGACGTCGGCCGGCAGCACCGGCATCGAGCTGCCGCCCGGGATGACGGCCTTGAGCTTGCGGCCACCCTTGACGCCGCCGGCCATGGCCAGCAGCTCGGAGAACGGCGTGCCCAGGCGGATCTCGAAGTTGCCCGGGTTGTTGACGTGGCCCGACACCGAGAACACCTTCGGGCCGCCGTTGTTGGGCTTGCCCAGGCCCAGGAACCACTCGGGGCCGTTGCGCAGGATCGCCGGCACCGAGGCGTAGGTCTCGGTGTTGTTGATGGTGGTGGGCTTGCCGAACAGGCCGTAGTTGGCCGGGAACGGCGGCTTGTAGCGCGGCTGGCCCTTCTTGCCTTCCAGCGACTCCATCATCGCGGTCTCTTCGCCGCAGATGTAGGCACCGGCGCCGAGCGCGGCATGGATGTCCACGTCGATGCCCGTGGCCTGGATGTCCTTGCCCAGCCAGCCGTTGGCGTAGGCCTCCTTCAGGGCCTCTTCGAAGTGCTCGAAGGGCTCGTGGTGGAACTCGCCGCGCAGGTAGTTGTAGCCCACGGTGCAGCCGGTGGCGTAGCAGGCGATGGCCATGCCCTCGATCACCGCATGCGGGTTGTAGCGCAGGATGTCGCGGTCCTTGCAGGTGCCCGGCTCGGATTCGTCCGAGTTGCACAGGATGTACTTCTGGCCCGGCGCCGAACGCGGCATGAAGCTCCACTTCAGCCCGGTCGGGAAGCCGGCGCCGCCGCGGCCGCGCAGGCCCGACTGCTTGACCATCTCGACGACCTGCGCCGGATCGGGCTTTTCGGCCAGGATCTTGCGCCAGGCGGCGTAACCACCGGTCTTGAGGTAGTTCTCGTACGACCAGGGCTTGTCGAAATGCAGCGTCGTGTAGACGACGTTGTGCTCCTGCGGGGCCGGGCCGACCGGGCCGTAGCCTTCGGAGTAGCGGGAATCGTGCGCCATGGCTTGAATCACTCCAGTCCGTCGAGCAGCGTGTCCACCTGGGCGGTGGTCAGCTTCTCGTGGTAGTGCCCGTCGATCAGCATCACCGGCGCGGCGGCGCAGGCGGCCACGCACTCTTCCTCGATCTTGAGGAAGATGCGGCCGTCGGGCGTGCTCTCGCCGTGCTTGATGCCCAGCTTGCCTTCGCAGTGGCGCACGATGTCCTCGGCGCCGTTGAGCCAGCAGCTGATGTTGGTGCAGATCGAGACCTTGTGCCGGCCGACCGGCTGCAGGTCGAACATCGAATAGAAGGTGGCGACCTCGTAGGCCCAGACCGGCGGGATGCCGAGGTACTTGGCCGTGGCGGCGATGATCTCGTCGCTCAGCCAGCCGCCGTTCTGCTCCTGGGCCGCCATCAGGCCCTGGATGACCGCCGAACGCTTGCGGTCGGGCGGGAACTTGGCGACCCAATGGTCGATGTGGGCGCGGGTGGCGTCGGTCAGCGCGACCATCGGGTCGACGTGCTGGCAGGCGGCGAAATTTCCGGTGGCTTTCATGGCCTGGGCAATCCTTAGCGGTCGATCTCGCCGAAGACGATGTCGTAGGTACCGATCATCGCCACGACGTCGGGCAGCATGTGGCCGCGCACGATCGCGTCCATCGACGAGAGGTGGGCGAAGCCGGGCGCGCGCAGCTTGAGGCGGAAGGGCTTGTTGGCGCCGTCGGAGACGATGTAGGCGCCGAACTCGCCCTTCGGGGCCTCGACCGCGGCATAGGCCTCGCCGGCCGGCACCGAGTAGCCCTCGGTGAAGAGCTTGAAGTGGTGGATCAGCGCTTCCATGTCGTCCTTCATCTCGGCACGACGCGGCGGCGCGACCTTGAAGTTGCGCACCATCACCGGGCCCGGGTTGGCCCGGAGCCACTTCACGCACTGCTGGATGATGCGGTTGGACTGGCGCATCTCCTCGACGCGCACCAGGTAGCGGTCGTAGCAGTCGCCCTGCACGCCCACCGGGATGTCGAAGTCGACCTTGTCGTAGGCGGCGTAGGGCTGCTTCTTGCGCAGGTCCCAGGCCAGGCCGGAGCCGCGCAGCATCGGGCCGGTCATGCCCCAGGCCAGCGCCTTCTCCACCGGCACCACGCCGATGCCGACGGTGCGCTGCTTCCAGATGCGGTTGTCGGTGAGCAGGGTTTCGTATTCGTCGACGCGGCGCGGGAAATCGGCGCAGAAGGCGTCGAGGAAGTCGAGCATCGAGCCTTCGCGCCACTCGTTGACGCGCTTGAGCTCGGAACCCTTGCGCCACGGCGACTCGCGGTACTTGGGCATGGAATCAGGCAGGTCGCGCGCCACGCCGCCGGGGCGGTAGTAGGTGGCGTGCATGCGGGCGCCGGAGACCGCCTCGTAGCAGTCCATCAGCTCTTCGCGCTCGCGGAAGGCGTAGAGGAACACCGCCATCGCGCCCAGGTCGAGGCCGTTCGAGCCGATCCACATCAGGTGGTTGAGGATGCGGGTGACCTCGTCGAACATCGTGCGGATGTACTGCGCACGCTCGGGGGCCTCGATGCCCATCAGCTTCTCGATGGCGCGCACGTAGGCGTGCTCGTTGCACATCATCGAGACGTAGTCCAGGCGGTCCATGTAGCCGATCGACTGGTTGAAGGGCTTGGACTCGGCCAGCTTCTCGGTGCCGCGGTGCAGCAGGCCGACGTGCGGGTCGGCGCGCTGCACCACCTCGCCGTCCATCTCGAGCACCAGGCGCAGCACGCCGTGCGCGGCCGGGTGCTGCGGGCCGAAGTTGAGGGTGTAGTTGCGGATTTCCTGGGTCATGGCCGGTCAGTCCTTGCGCGGCTGCTCGGAGGCAGCCTGCTGCCAGCGGGAGTCCTCGCGCACCACGCGCGGCACGCCCACGCGCGGCTCGATCGAGACGGGCTCGTACACCACGCGCTTGCGCTCGGCGTCGTAGCGGACCTCGACGTTGCCCACCAGCGGGAAGTCCTTTCGGAACGGGTGGCCGACGAAGCCGTAGTCGGTGAGGATGCGGCGCAGGTCGGGGTGGCCTTCGAACACGATGCCGAACAGGTCGAAGCATTCGCGTTCGAACCAATTGGCCACCGGGTAAACGTCCACCAGCGAGGGCACCACGGGCAGGCTATTGTCCGCGGCGAAACAACGAAGGCGGAGTCGCCGGTTGTGCCGCACCGACTGCAGGTGCACCACCACCGCGAAGCGGCGCTCGGGGCCATTGCCGCGCGGGCGGCTGTCCCAGTCGAAGCGGCCCGGGCCGGCGCCTTCGATGCCGCGCGAGAAGCCCTCGGAGCTGACGTCGGTGGTGTCCCACTCGTCGTCGCCGTAGCCGAGGTAGTCGACGCCGCACAGGTCGATCAGCTGCTCGAACGAGAGATCCGGGTCGTCGCGCAGCAGGCGCGCGGCCGCGTCCCATTCGCCCGGGGCGATCTCGACCGTGGTTTCGCCCAGGGCCTCGTGCAGGGAAACCAGCTTGTCCTGCAGGCGTGCCTTCAGGCGCTCGGGGAAGCTCGTGGGGGTCTCGACCATGGCGTCTGCTGGGTCCTTAGCGGGCGATGGTGTTGGTGCGGCGGATCTTCTTCTGCAGCTGCAGGATGCCGTACACGAGCGCTTCCGCCGTCGGCGGGCAACCCGGCACGTACACGTCCACCGGCACGACGCGGTCGCAGCCGCGCACCACCGAATACGAGTAGTGGTAGTAGCCGCCGCCATTGGCGCAGCTGCCCATCGAGATCACCCACTTGGGCTCGGGCATCTGGTCGTAGACCTTGCGCAGGGCCGGGGCCATCTTGTTGACCAGGGTGCCGGCGACGATCATCACGTCGGACTGGCGCGGCGACGGGCGGAAGATGACGCCGTAGCGGTCGAGGTCCAGGCGCGAGGCGCCCGCGTGCATCATCTCGACGGCGCAGCAGGCCAGTCCGAAGGTCATCGGCCACATCGAACCGGTGCGGGCCCAGTTCACCAGCGCATCGACCGAGGTGGTGACGAAGCCGCGCTCGAGCAGCGGGTTCTCGCCTTCCGGACGCAGGATGTCGTCGACCCGACCTTCCGGGATCGGGTTGTGCATCAGGTTCGAAACGGACTGGATCACTCCCATTCGAGCGCTCCCTTCTTCCAGACGTAGATGAAGCCCAGCACCAGCAGGCCGATGAAGATGCCCATCTCGGTGAGGCCGACGATGCCGAGGTTGCGGAAGTTCACCGCCCACGGGAAAACGAAGGCGATTTCCAGGTCGAAGATGATGAACTGGATGGCCACGAGGTAATAGCGCACGTCGAACTGCATGCGCGCGTCCTCGAAGGCCTCGAAGCCGCATTCGTAGGGGGAGAGTTTTTCGGCGTCGGGCCGCTTGGGACCGAGGAACCAGCCGGCGATCAGGAGCACGATGCCCAGGCCGGTGGAAACGAAAAGGAACAACAGGATCGGCAGATATTCGCCAAGCACGCGCGCATCCTCACCTTGCGCCCGTGGGCGCGTCCGTGCCGCCGCTCCAGCGTTTGCCGGGCGGCAGCCCGTTGGTCGATTTGGTGCCCAAGGGGGGACTCGAACCCCCACGACTTACGTCGCTACCACCTCAAGGTAGTGCGTCTACCAATTCCGCCACCTGGGCAGGTGTGCCTTCGTTCCGATGCATGGATCGAAGGCTGAAGATTGTATCAGTTCGATCAGCCGCCGCGGGTGTTTTCCGCGTCATTTTCCACGGCCTCGGCCGGGGTGGCGGGAACCTCGCCTTCGGCCGCGGGCACATCGGCGCCGGTGGCCGGCACGTCGGTGGCCGGGGCCGGGATGTCGGAGGCCGGGACCTCGCCCGCCGGGGCGGACACGGCCGGAACCTCGGACATCGCGCCGATGTCCTCGAGCGACGCCTGCGCGGCCTCGCGGCCGCCATGGGTGGCGTACCAGGCCATGCCCAGGCTCATGCCCATGAAGACCACGGCCAGCCACTTGGTGGACGAGGAAAGGAAGTTGGCCGAGCCGCGCGCGCCGAACACGGTGGCCGAAGCGCCCGCGCCGAAGCCCGAGCCGGCGGCCGCACCGGTGCCGCGCTGCATGAGGATGAGCACGATCATCGCGATCGCGACCAGCACGTAGATGACACTGACGATGGTGAGCAGCATGTTGGTCCGTTACCTCGCCGCCGCGGCGGCGATTGCCAGGAAATCCTGGGCCACGAGGGACGCGCCCCCGATCAGGCCACCATCGACGTCGGGCTGGGCGAACAGCTCGGCCGCGTTGGCGGGCTTAACGCTGCCCCCGTACAGGATGGGCAGCGAGCCGGCGATTGTAGCATCGAGCGCGGCCAGTTCGCCACGGATGAAGGCGTGGACCTCCTGGGCCTGCTCCTTGCTGGCGGTACGGCCGGTGCCGATGGCCCAGACCGGCTCGTAGGCCACCACCGCGCCCCGGAAGCCCTCGATGCCGGCCAGCTCGACCACCGGGCCCAGCTGCTTTTGCAGCGCCCATTCGGTCTGGCCGGCCTCGCGCTGGTGCAGGGTCTCGCCCACGCACAGCACCGGCACCAGGCCCGCCCCGAGGGCGGCGACGAACTTTTCGGCCACGTCCTGGGGGCTTTCCTCGTGGTACTGGCGGCGCTCGGAGTGGCCCACCAGCACGTAGCGGGCGCCGACGTCGCGCAGCATCGCGCCGGACACCTCGCCGGTGTAGGCACCCTCGGTGTTCACGCCCAGGTCCTGGGCGCCGAAGCCCAGGCCCTGCCCCGCATAGCGTTCGGCCAGCTCGGCAAGGTAGGGCAGCGGCGGCAGCACCACCAGGTCCACGCCGGCGGCGCGGGGCGCGGCCACCACGGCATCGAGCAGCTGGCGCGCGAAGGCGCGGCTGCCGTTGAGCTTCCAGTTGCCGGCGACGATCCTCTGGCGCATGCGGGCTTCCCTGTGCGGAAAACCGCGATTCTATCGCGAGGCGCGGGGGCTGACGATGTCCCGGTGCATCGGCGCCAGCCGCGCCAGCAGCGCGTTCTGGGCCGCGCGCGGGATGCCCCGCGCCTGCATCGCGTCCAGCAGCGCCTCCACCAGCGCGTTGAAGTCGGCCTCGGTGATGGCGAGGCCGGCGTGCGACTCGGCCATGCTGCGGCCGGTGTAGGTGCAGGGCCCGCCCAGCTCGACGCAGAACTGCTCCACCAGGCGGTCGTTGAGGTTGGGCAGGTCCACTTCGGCGAACTGGGCGTTGATGCGCTCGTCCTCCAGCAGCCGCACGAGGAATTCCTCCACCAGGGCCTCGACCCCGGCCTGGCCGCCGAACTGCTCGTAAAGGCCCGGGCGGGCCGGCGCCGCGGCGCAGCCGGCCAGCGCGACGGCCAGCAGCAGGGCCGGGATCAGCCGGGGAAATCGCAGCAGGGCCATCTCAGAACCCCACCTGGACGGAGAGATAACCGCCGCGCTGGCCATCCAGGGTGGCGATGCCGCCCAGGTCGGCCCAGGCCGCCACCACCGCCACGTGCTTGTTCGGGAACCAGGCCACGAAGGCATCCTTCCAGTCGTCCTCGGAGGCGAAACCGAGGTTGTCGGGCTTTTGCCGGTATTCCACGCCCACCACCCACGACGGATCCAGCACCACGGCCAGGCTGCCCTCGAACACCAGCGCGCGGCCGCCGTCGCGGTCGCCGCCGTGGCCCAGCAGGCCCATCTGGTTGGCCCGGGTCGAGCGCAGGGTGCCGCTGGCCAGCCACTGCCGGCCGCCCGGGCCGTCGAGGAAAAGTTTGCTGGCGGCGAGGTAGATATCCGTGCCGGCGTCGTCGCGGGCGCCCAGGGCCAGCGGCAAGGTGCCGTCGCGCAGGCGCTTGTGCTGCAGGCCCAGGCTCAGCTGCGGCATGCGGGTGTAGACCAGGTCGCCGCCCAGGCGCAGCTTGGCGCCGAACACGTCCTGCTCGAGCGCGTCCCAGGGCAGGGCCAGGCGGCGCTGCAGCTCGCCCAGGTCGAAGCGCTGGCGGGCCACCGACAGCTCCAGCCGGTTGCGGAAGGTCCAGGCCGCGCCCCAGGCGTCGAGCGCGTAGTCGCCGGTGTCGACCCGGGTGTAGAAGGCGGTGCCGCCCTGCTGCTCGCGCGTGCCGTAGCCGGCCAGCACGGCCCAGGGAACGATTCCGCCGCCGGCCGAACCCTCGACCTGGGTGGCGCCGCCGGTGGCGAGCAGGCGACCGCCGGCCCCGGCCCAGGCCGGCCCGGCCGCCAGCAGCACCAGCGCGAGCGCAAAGGCCCGCCTCATGCCTCGACGTCCTCGAAGCGGCGGCACCAGTCGAGCAGCGCCCCGGCCTCCAGGGGCGGGCTGAACAGGTAGCCCTGCACCATGTCGCAGCGAAAGCGCCGCAGCAGCTCCAGGCCCGAGTCGGTCTCCACGCCCTCGGCGATCACGGTCAGGCCCATGTTGTGGCCCAGCTCGATGGTCGAGCGCACGATGACGGCGTCGTCGCTGCCTTCGATGAGCTGCATGACGAAACTCTTGTCGATCTTCATCTCGTCCACCGGCATGCGCTTGAGCTGCGCCAGCGAAGAGTAACCCGTGCCGAAATCGTCGATCGACAGGCGCACGCCGATCTCGCGCAGGCGGTGCAGCATGCGCACGGCGTAGTCGACGTCGCGCATCAGCGCGCCCTCGGTCACCTCCAGGATCAGCCGCGCCGCGGGCACCTGGTGCCTGCGCAGCGTGGACTGCACGAACCCCGGAAGGTCGGCGTCCATCAGGTCCATGGCCGAGAGGTTCACCGCCATGCCCAGGTCCAGGCCCTCGGCGCGCCAGGCGGCGTTCTGCGCGAGCGCGGCCTCGAGCACGAAGCGGGTTATCTCGTGCACATAGCCCGAGCGCTCGGCCAGCGGGATGAACTCGTCCGGCGACACCGGCCCGAGCGCGTGGTGGCGCCAGCGCAGCAGCGCCTCGACGTGCCGCACCTGGCGGCTGGCGAGGTCCACCTTGGGCTGGTAACGCAGGCTGAGCTGCCCGCGCGCGATCGACTCGCGCAGGTCGCCCACCAGGGCCAGCTGGCGCAGGTGCACCTCGTCCCTGCCCTCCCGGTAGACGGCCACGCCGGCGCGCGCCTCCTTGGCGTCGTAGAGCGCGATGTCGGCGCGGCGCAGCAGGGTCTGGGCGTCGGTGCCGTGCTCGGGGTGCAGGGCCAGGCCCAGGCTGGCGTCGAGGTTGATGCGGGTGGTGGGCAGGTCGAGCGGACGGCGCAGCTGCCCGAGCAGGTCGCGGGCGCGCTGCATGGCGCGCTCGCCGTCCACGTCGGCCATCAGCACCATGAACTCGTCGCCGCCCAGGCGGGCCACCAGGTCGCCGGGGCGCACCGCCTGGCGCAGGCGCTTGCCCACTTCCTCCAGCACCTGGTCGCCGAAGCCGTGGCCAAGGGTGTCGTTGATTTCCTTGAACCGGTCGAGGTCGAGCACCAGCACCGCGCCGCGCACCGTTCCCAGCGCACGCTCGAGGCGTTCGTGGGCCAGGCTGCGGTTGGGCAGGCCGGTCAGGCCGTCGTGGTGCGCCTGGTGGAGGATGCGTGCCTCGCGCGCCGCGATGCCCTGCTGCATGTGGCCGAAGGCCGCCGCGAGCTGGGCGATTTCGTCGCGGCCGGCGACCTCGATCGGCTGGCTGTAGTCGCCGTCCTGGACGCGCTGGGCGGCGCGGGCCAGCTGCACCACCGGCCGGCTGATGCCGCGGCCGAGGAAACCGGCCACCAGCAGGGCCAGCGCCGCCGCCAGCCCCGAGAGCAGCAGGATGCGGTTTTCCAGGCTGGCCACCGGCGCCATGGCCTGGTCGAGCGAACCCTGCAGCAGCACCTGCACCGGCGGTTCGCCGCTGTCCTCGAGCGCCAGCGCGCGCACGAACCAGTGTTCCTCGCCCAGGGCGACGTCGCTCAGGGCTTCGCCCGGCGCGAGCTCTCCGGCCGGCAGCGCCGCCAGGGCTTCGCGGGCGGGCGCTTCAAGGCTGCTGGCGTACACCGACAGCACGCCCTGCCCCGCCTGCACGAAGCTCACGTCCAGTCCGGTGAGCGCGCGGAAATCGCCGGCATAAGCGCCGTCGAAGGTGCTGCCGATGCCGACCCAGCCGATGCGCTGCGGGGCCATCACCGGGATCAGGGCCAGCTGGTGCAGGCGCCCATCCGCCGGCAGCACGGCCAGCGCGAAACCCTCGGATTCGGCCCGCGCCACCGCCTGCGACAGGGCCGCGCCGCCCCAGTCGGGGCCGGTGCCGTCCAGGCCGGCCAGCCAGCGGCCGTCCGGGCCCAGCAGGATGGCCGCGTCGGCGCCCACGCGGCTGGCGTGGTTGCGAAGCGCGGAATCCATGGTGGCCGGGTCGCCGCTGGCCACGGCCGCACGCAGGCCGAAATCGTCGGCCAGCACCAGCGCCGTTTCGAGCAGCTGCTCGCCGCGCGCGCCGTGGAAACGCTGCCACACGCGCTCGCCCACCTCGAGTTCGTCGGAAAGCTGGCTGCGCACGCTGCGCTCGGTGGCGAAATGCACCACCACGAAGGTGGCCAGCTGGGCCGCCAGCACCAGGCCGATCAGCAGCGCGACGATGCGGGTGTGCAGCTGCGAGCGCATCAGTCTTCCTGGCGCAGGCTGCGCAGGCGGTCCTGCAGCGCGCGCAGGCGGTCGTTGCCGCGGCGGTCGGGCGGCGGCGGGCCGAGCGCGAGCCCAACCTCCACCGCCGGCGCCGCGGGGGCGACGCGCACGTCGGCGGTTGCCGGCTCGCCCTCCAGGCGCGGGTGCCAGGCGCGCAGCTGGTAGTCGCCCTCGGGGGCCTCCAGGCGCGCCTTGCCGTCGGCGCCGGAGCGCGCGTGCAGGGGCGTGTCGAGCACCACGATCCAGCCGATCATCCAGTCGTGGATGTTGCAGCCCACCACCACGATGCCGGGCTGGTCGAACACCACCGGCTCGGGCGGCGTGCCCGAGTACAGCGGCAGTTCGAAGGGCTTGGCCGGCGAGAACGAATACACCTGGTGGCGCACGGTGTCGCTGTTGGGGAAGCTCACCGCGGTGCCGGCCTGCACCACCAGCACGCCGGGCTCGAAGGCGGTGTTGCGCTGGTCCATCACCGAACGCCCCGGCACGGGCCGGGTGGCGTCGGAATGCAGGCTGACGACGGCCCCGGGCACCGGCTGGCCGTCGCCGTCGAGCACGCGCACCTCCAGGGGGGCCGCGTGGACGGACGAAGCGGCCAAGGCGGCAGCCCATGCGAGCGCGGGCAGCCAGGCCACGGCGGTTCTTGCGGTCATCGGGCCCCCTGTCGGCCTCGCCCATGGGGCGTCACGCGGATTAGCGCCCGCCGGGGGTGATAATCACGCGAAAGACCTTCACTGAGCCTGCATGAGCACCCCAACCCCCGCCTACGCCCTCGTCACCGGCGCCTCCAGCGGCATCGGCGCCGACATCGCCCGCGAATACGCCCGCCGCGGCAAGCCGCTGGTGCTGACGGCGCGGCGCGTGGAGCGGCTCGAGGCGCTGGCGGCCGAACTCTCGGCGCAGGTGCCCTGCGTGGTGCTGGCCGCGGACCTGGCCGACCCGGCCGCGCCCGACAGGCTCTTCGCCGAGACGCAGGCACGTGGCCTGTTCGTGGACACCCTGGTCAACAACGCCGGCTACGGCGTGCCCGGCCGCTACCTGAGCGCCGACTGGAAGACCCACGCCGACTCGATCCAGGTGCTGCTGACCTCGGTCGCCCACCTCACCCACCTCTACCTGCCGGCGATGGAAGCCGCGGGCCGCGGCCGCATCCTCAACGTGGCCTCGCTGGCCGGCCTGGTGCCGGCCACGGCCGGGCACACGCTTTACGGCGCCACCAAGGCCTGGCTGATCCGCTTTTCGGAAACGCTGGACCAGGAAACCCGGCCCCGGGGCGTGTTCGTCACCGCCCTGTGCCCGGGCATGACCTACAGCGAGTTCCACGACGTCAACGGCATGCGCGAGAAGGTGAGCAAGCTGCCCAAGGGCATCTGGCTCACCAGCGCCGAAGTGGCGCGCCAGGGCGTGGACGCGGTCGAGGCCGGCGTGCCGCGGCTCATCACCGGCCGCAGCAACAAACTCATCGCCGCCCTGTGCAAGTACCTGCCCGACGGCGTCGCCCGCGCCCTGCTCGCCTCCAAGTCAAAAGACTTCCGCGACGCCGATTGAGTCGCTCCTACGGGGGACCCGCTGGCTCAGACCAGCTTGATTTCGCGCAGCCGCTCGAGCAGGTAGTCGTGCGAGGTGATCGGCGTCGGGTAGCGGTTCGGGTTGTCGGCCGAAATGCAGCCCGGCAGGGTTTCGATCAGGAAATCCGGGTTCGGGTGCAGGAAGAACGGCGTCGAGTAGCGCGGCTTGCGCGCGGCCTCGCCCGGCGGGTTCACCACGCGGTGGGTGGTGGACGGGTAAACGTGGTTGGTCAGGCGCTGGAGCATGTCGCCGATGTTGACCACGATGGTGTCGGCGTCGGCCGTGAACGGCACCCACTCGCCCTTGCGCGAGAGCACTTCGAGGCCGGCCGCCGAGGCGCCCACCAGCAGGGTGATCAGGTTGATGTCCTCGTGCGCGCCGGCGCGCACGTTCGGGATGTCGTCGGCGGTGATCGGCGGGTAGTGGATCGGTCGCAGGATGGAGTTGCCGAAGTTGGTCTTGTCGGCGAAGTAGTTCTCCGGCAGGCCGATGTGCAGGGCCAGGGCCGACAGCACGCGCGAACCGAGGTTGTCGAGCGCGGTGTACAGGCCGTAGGCCACTTCCCTGAACTCGGGCACTTCCGAGGGCCACTGGTTGGGCGGCATCACGTCGGCGTACTTCGAGTCGCGCGGGATCTCGCGGCCCACGTGCCAGAACTCCTTGAGGTCGAAGTGCTTGGCGCCCTTGGCGGTCTCGATGCCGAAGGGCGTGTAGCCGCGGGCGCCGCCGCCGCCGGGCACGTGGTACTTCTTCTTGGCCTCCTCGGGCAGCGCGAAGAAACGCTGGAAGACGTCGTAGGCCCGGTCGATCTGGGCCTGCGGGATGCCATGGTTGCGGATGCCGGCGAAACCCCACTCGCGGTAGGCCGCGCCGAGGTCGGCGACGAAGGCCTCGCGGTCGGTGTCGAAGCGCTGGATGTCGAGGGTCGGGATGCGGGCGGTCACGTGGGCGTTCCGTTGGTGTCGATGAGGGGGATTGTAAGGGCCGGGCCGTGAAGAACCTTGACGCGGCTCAAGCCGCGGCGCGCACGACCTCGGCCAGGCGCTCGAGCACCTGGCGCATCAGGCCGGCGTCGTCGGCCTCGACGGTCACGCGCACCACCGGCTCGGTGCCCGAGGGGCGCAGCACCAGCCGGCCGCGGCCGGCCAGGGCGGCCTCGGCCTCGGCCCGGGCGGCCTGCACGGCGGGCTGCTCCAGCGGCTTGACGCCGGGGGCGATGCGCACGTTCACGGTCTGCTGCGGCAGCGGCTCGTAGCCGGCCAGGGCCTCGCGCAGGGACTGGCCGCGCCGGCGCAGCGCCTCGAGCACCTGCAGGGCGCTGACGATGGCGTCGCCGGTGCTGGCCCGGTCCAGGCACAGCAGGTGGCCCGAGGCTTCGCCGCCGAGCACGCCGCCGTGTTCCACCAGCGCCTGGTGCACGTAGCGGTCGCCGACCCTGGCGCGCAGGAAACCGATGCCCTGCCCGGCCAGGCCGCGCTCCATGGCGTAGTTGGTCATCAGCGTGCCCACCACCGGGCCGCGCAGGCGGCCGCTGGCCTGCCAGTCGCGGGCCAGCACCCAGACCAGGCCATCGCCGTCCACGAGCTCGCCGCGGCCGTCGACCATCAGCACGCGGTCGCCGTCGCCGTCGAAGGCGATGCCGAGGTCGGCGCCGGTCTCGCGCACCCGGGCGGCCAGCGCCTCGGGGTGGGTGGAGCCGACGCCGTCGTTGATGTTGAGCCCGTCGGGCTCGTTGCCGATCACGTCCACCGAGGCGCCGAGCTCGGAAAACACGCGCGGGCCGACCTGGTAGGTGGCGCCGTGCGCGCAGTCGAGCACCAGCCGCAGGCCGGCCAGCGAAAAATCGGCCGGCACGGTGGACTTGCAGAACTCGGCGTAGCGCGCCAGCGCGTCGGTGACGCGGCTGGCCTTGCCCAGCTGCCCGGAGGGCACGGTGCGGAAGGGCTGGTCGAGCTCGGCCTCGATGGCCGCCTCGAGCGCATCGCCCAGCTTCTCGCCCTGGGCCGAGAAGAACTTGATGCCGTTGTCGTGGTGCGGGTTGTGCGAGGCGCTGATGACGATGCCGGCGTCGGCGCGCAGCGAGCGCGTCAGGTAGGCCACGGCCGGCGTGGGCATCGGCCCGAGCATGCGCACGTCGGCGCCGGCGGCCACCAGGCCCGCCTCGAGCGCGGCCTCGAACATGTAACCCGAGATGCGCGTGTCCTTGCCGATCACCACGGTGGCGTGCTCGCGGCCGGCGCCGGCCAGCACGCGGCCGGCGGCGGCGCCGAGGCGCAGCATGAAATCAGCCGAGACGGGGTATTCGCCCACCCGGCCGCGGATGCCGTCGGTGCCGAAGTACTTGCGCTGGGACATGCGGCTCAGGCGGCCTCGATGGTCGCGTCGGCGGGCGGACGCGGCTGGCGCATCATCAGCGCCAGCAGGCCGGCCAGCTTCTCGCGCATCTGCCGGCGGTCGACGATCAGGTCCACGGCGCCGTGCTCGACCAGGAACTCCGAGCGCTGGAAACCCTCGGGCAGGGTCTCGCGCACGGTCTGCTCGATCACGCGCGGACCGGCGAAACCGATCAGCGCATGCGGCTCGGCCACGTTGATGTCGCCCAGCATGCCCAGCGAGGCCGAGACGCCGCCGGTGGTCGGGTGCGTGAGCACCGAGACGAAAGGCAGGCCCGCGGCGCGCAGGCGGCCCAGGGCGGCCGAGGTCTTGGCCATCTGCATCAGCGAGAACAGGCCTTCCTGCATGCGCGCTCCGCCGGTGGCCGAGAAGCACACCAGCGGGCAGCCGAGCTCGAGCGCGCGCTCGGCGGCCAGGGCGAAGCGCTCGCCCACCACCGAACCCATCGAGCCGCCCATGAAGCGGAACTCGAACGCGGCCACGCACACCGGCCGGCCCTTGAGCTGGCCCTGCACGGCCACCAGCGCATCGCGCTCGCCGACCGACTTCTGGGCCGCCTTGATGCGGTCGGCGTACTTCTTCTGGTCCTTGAAGTGCAGCGCGTCCACGGGGCCGAGCGCGGCGCCGATCTCCTCGCCGCTGTCGTCGTCGAGGAAGGCCACCAGGCGCTCGCGCGCGCCGATGGCCATGTGGTGCGAGCACTTGGGGCAGACGCGCAGGTTCTTCTCGAGCTCGGGGCCGTAGAGGGCCGCGCCGCACTTGTCGCACTTCTCCCACAGGCCTTCGGGCACGCCGCGCTTGCCGTTGCCCTGGGTACGGATGCGGGAGGGCATGAGTTTGGTGAGCCAGCTCATCGGGGTCCTGCTCGGTTCATCAGCTTGGGCCGGGGAGTTTATCCCGAACCCGCCGCCCCGGCGATTCAGCCGGCGGCGGCGTCCAGCGCGGCCCGCAGCGGCGCCAGGAAGGCCGCGGCCCGATCGGCGGCCTGCGCCGGGCCGTCGGCGCCGGCCAGGGCATCGACCAGGGCGCTGCCCACCACCACGCCGTCGGCGGCCGGGGCCAGGGCGGCGGCCGAGGCCGCGTCGCGGATGCCGAAGCCCACCAGCACCGGCACGCTGGCCATGGCGCGCAGCTCGCCGGCGCGGCGCAGCACGTCGGCCACGTCGAGCTGGCTGCCGCCGGTGACGCCGGCGAAGGACACGTAGTAGAGGTAACCCTGCGACTCACGCGCCAGGCGCTGCAGGCGCGCCGGCGCGGTGGTCGGCGCGGCCAGCGAGATCAATTCGATGCCGGCGGCGTTGAAGGCGTCGCGGGTCGGGCCGGCCTCTTCCGGCGGCAGGTCCACCAGCAGCACGCCGTCGACGCCAGCCGCCGCGGCGTCGCGGGCGAAGGCCTGGGCACCGAGGATCTCGATGGGGTTGAGGTAGCCCATCAGCACCACCGGCGTGGTGTCGTCGGTGCGGCGGAATTCGGCCACGCAGCGCAGCACGTAGCGCAGGCCGGCGCCTCGCCCGATCGCGCGCTCGGAACTGCGCTGGATCGACGGGCCGTCGGCCATCGGGTCCGAAAACGGCACCCCCAGCTCGATCACGTCGGCCCCCGCCCCCACCAGCGCATGCATCACCGGCACCGTCGCCTCCAGCCCCGGATCGCCCGAAGTAATGAACGGCACCAGCGCCTTGCGCCCGGAGGCAGCGAGCTGCCCGAACTTCTGCTTGATACGCGACGTCACAGCTCGATGCCCTCGCGGCGGGCGATGGTGAAGATGTCCTTGTCGCCGCGGCCCGAGAGGTTGCAAAGCACCAGCGCATCCTTGGGCAGCTCGCGGGCGAGCTTCATGGCCTGGGCCACGGCGTGGCTGGATTCGAGCGCGGCCAGGATGCCCTCGGTGCGCGCCAGCAGGTGGAAGGCCTCCATCGCCTCGTCGTCGGTGACGCCCACGTACTCGGCGCGGCCGCTGTCCTTGAGGAAGGCGTGCTCCGGGCCCACGCCCGGATAGTCGAGGCCCGCCGAGATCGAGTGCGTCTCGGTGATCTGCCCGTCGTCGTCGCAGATCACGTAGGTGCGGTTGCCGTGCAGCACGCCCGGCCGGCCCGCCACCAGCGAGGCCGCGTGCCGGCCGGTCTCCACGCCGTCGCCCGCCGCCTCGGCGCCCACCAGGCGCACCGACTTGTCGTTGAGGAACTCATGGAACATGCCGATGGCATTGCTGCCGCCGCCCACGCAGGCGGTGACGGCGTCGGGCAGGCGGCCGTATTCGGCCAGCATCTGCGCCCGCGATTCCTTGCCCACCACGGCGTTGAAGTCGCGAACAAGCATCGGGTACGGATGCGGGCCGGCCACGGTGCCGATGATGTAGAAGGTGTCGCGCACGTTGGTAACCCAGTCGCGCATCGCCTCGTTGAGCGCGTCCTTGAGCGTCTTGCTGCCCGACTCCACCGGCACCACGGTCGCGCCCAGCAGCTTCATGCGGAACACGTTCGGCGCCTGGCGCTCGACGTCGGTGGCGCCCATGTAAACCACGCACTCCAGGCCCAGGCGCGCGGCCACGGTGGCGCTGGCCACGCCGTGCTGGCCGGCGCCGGTCTCGGCGATGATGCGGGTCTTGCCCATGCGCCGGGCGAGCATGCCCTGGCCGATGGTGTTGTTGATCTTGTGCGCGCCGGTGTGGTTGAGGTCCTCGCGCTTGAGCAGGATGCGCGCGCCACCCACCTTTTCCGACAGCCGCCTGGCTTCGTAGATCGGGCTCGGGCGGCCCACGTAATGCCGGTACTCATGCTCGAGCTCGGCCTGGAAGGCCGGGTCGCGGCGCGCGGCCGCGTAGGCCGCCTCGAGCTCGCGCAGCGGCTCGACCAGGGTCTCGGACACGAACACGCCGCCGTAGCGGCCGAAATGGCCGGCGGCGTCCGGATAGGCGCCGAAATCGGCGATGTCCGCCGCCTGCGGGATTTCAGCCCGCGATGCCGTTGTCTGCACGTCTCACCTCTTGAACGAACTTCTGCATGCGCCCGCCGTCCTTGACGCCGGGCGCGCTCTCGATGCCGCTGGAAACGTCCACGGCGAAGGGGCGCACCTGGCGCACCGCTTCGCCGACGTTTTCGGCCGACAGGCCGCCGGCCAGCACCACGGGCTTGCCGAGGGCGGGCGCGAGCGACCAGTCGAAGCGCTCGCCGCGTCCGCCCGGTTCACCCGGGGCGTGGCCGTCGAGCAGGAAGGCACTGGCCGAAGGGTAGCGTTTCCGCGCGCTGGCCGCATCGGCCGCGCCGCCGCCCATCGCGATCACCTTCGCGAACGGCAGCCCGAAGCCGCGGCAGAACGCATCGCCCTCGCGGCCGTGGAACTGCAGCAGGTCCGGGCGCAGGCGGCGCACCACGGCTTCGACTTCGCTGCCGGGGTTGTCCATGAACAGCGCGACGGCCGCCACCATCGGCGGGATCGCCTCGCGCAGCGCCACGGCGTGCTCGAGCACCAGGCAGCGCGGGCTGCCCGGCGCGAACACCAGGCCGATGGCGTCCACGCCCAGCTCGACGGCCAGGCGCACGTCGCCGGGTCGGGTGAGGCCACAGAACTTGATACGGGTGCGCATCACGGCATTGTAGGCCCGGCGCGTGTGGGCGCCGTGCACGGACGCTCAGTCCGGCAGGCTGACCTCGTCGGGCAGGCCCCACTCGCGCGGATAGCGCGGCCCCAGGAAAACCAGGCCGTTCGAGGGCGCCGTCGGCCCGGCCACGGCGCGGTCGCGCCCCGCCAGCAGCCGGCCCGGCCAGTCCTGGGGCTGTTCGCCCCGCCCCACCGGCAGCAGGCTGCCGACGAAGTTGCGCACCATGTGGTGCAGGAAGGCATTGGCCTGCACTTCGATGATGACGTGCTCGCCCTCGCGCCAGACCTGGATCTCGTGCACCTGCCGGCGCGCGTGCTTGGCCTGGCAGTGCACGGTGCGGAAGGCGCTGAAGTCGTGCTCGCCCACCAGCGCCTGGGCGGCGTGGTGCATGGCCTCGGCATCCAGCGGCTGGCGCTCCCAGGTCAGGAAGTCACGCAGCAGCGCCGGCCGCACCGGCCGGTTGAGGATGGTGTAGCGATAGCGCCGCGCGCGCGCCGCGTAGCGGGCGTGGAAGGCCTGGTCCACCGCCTGCGCCCACAGGATGGCCACGCCGCGCGGCAGCCGGCTGTTGCCGCCCTGGCGCAGCGCGTAGGGCGTGCGCACGGCTTCGGTGTCGAAGTGCACCACCTGGCAGCGCGCATGCACGCCGGCGTCCGTGCGGCCGGCGCAGACGACTTCGAGCGGATGGTTCACGACGAAGGACAGGGCCTGCTCGACCGCGCCCTGCACGGTCGGCCCCTCGGCCAGGCGCTGCCAGCCGAGGAAGGCCGCGCCGTCGTACTCGATGCCCGCCGCGAAACGCACCGGCTTCAGCCGATCTCCCGCAGCAGGCGCTCGGCCTCGGCGCGGTGCGCCGGGCTGCCCTCGGCCACCACTTCCTCGAGCATGCCGCGGGCACCATCGACGTCGCCGATCTCGAGGTAGGCCTGGGCCAGTTCGATCTTGGTGGCGCTGGCGTCGTCGTCGGCGCTGGTCGCCTCCGGCGTGGGCTCGGGCTCGGGCTCGAAGGCGAGCACGGGCTCCGGTTCGGGCTCGGGTTCCGGCGCCGGCGCCGGTTCGGGCGCCGGCGTGGCCACGGGCGCGGCGTCCGCCGCCTGGGCCAGGCGGTCCCAGTCCTCGTCGGCGGCGTCGGGCACGGTGGCGGGTGCGGCGTCGGCGAGTTCGGCCAGCGAGCCGAAATCGGACAGGTCGTCCACGACGGGCGCGGCCGGGGCCGCCGGGGCCGGGGCCGTGGCCGCGGCGGGCGTGGCCGGGATGACGCCGGTGTCGCCAAAGCGCGGCTGGTTCCAGCCGGCCTCGCTGAACAGCGGATTGCCCGGCGCGATGGCCACGCCCATCACCACCGCCTCGCGCCAGCGCGGGTCGAGCGTGCTGCGGACGCGGGCGCGCATGGCCTGCGCGGCGATCTCGAAAGCCATGCGCTCGTCCTGCTTGTGCAGGTGGCGCAGCAGGCTCAGGTGCGCCTCGAGGTCGTCGGGGCAGGCCTCGACGGCGGCCTGCAGGCGCTCGCGCTCGGCCTGGGCCGGGTTGGCGGGCGCCGGTGCCGGCGCGGCGCCCGGCGCAGGCGCGGCGGGCTCGGCGCGGCCACCGGGCAGGCTGGCCTTGAGCGCCTCGTCGTCGGAAATGCGGCGCGTGGGCACCGGTGCCGGCTTCGGACCACGCTTGCCGCGCAGCGCCAGCACCAGGCCGCCGAGCAGCACCAGGGCACCACCGCCGAGCACCAGCGGGTTCATGTACCAGGGGTCGGGCGTGGCCACCGGCGCCGGCGTGGCCGGGGCCGCGGCGGGCTCGGCCGCCGGGGTCGCGGGCGCCGGGGCGGGCGCGGGCGCGGCGGGCTCGCCCTGCGCGGTGGCCAGGCGCTCCTGCAGGGCCTTGAGCTGGCTCGACTGCATTTCGATCAGCCGCTGGCTGTCGGACTGCTGGGCCTCGAGTTCGGCGATGTGCGAGCGCAGTTCCTGCACCTCGACCTCGCGGACCGCCAGGTCCTCGCGGGTCTGGGTGAGCTCGGCGCGCAGCTCGGTACCGCTGTCGGTGCCGGCGGCACCGGACTGCACGCCGCGGGCGCCCTGCGCCTCGCCCGCGGGCGGAACGATTTCAAGCCGGCCCTGGGGCGCCGCGGGGCGCGCCGGGCTGGCCGGGGCCGGCCGCGAGGCATCGGCCACGGATTCGGCCGGCTGCGGCACGGCGCCGCGGCGGGCCTGCCAGGCTTCGGCCTGGGCGCGCACCAGCTGGGCCGCCTCGGCCTGGCCGATCTGCAGGGCCTCTTCGCTGGCCGGGATGCGCAGCACGGCGCCGCACTTGAGCTGGTTGATGTTGTCGCCGATGAAGGCCTCGGGATTGGCCCGCTGGATGGCCAGCATCATCTGGTTGACGGTGACCGAGGCATCCGGGCGATTGGCGTTGGCGATCGACCACAGGGTCTGGCCGTCGGCCACCGGACCATAGCTGCCGGGCGCGGGTGCCGGCACCGGGGCGGGCACCGGGCGCGGCGCCGGCATCGGGGCCGGGGGCGGCTCGGGGGCCGCCACCGGCTCCGGCGCAGGCTGCGGCTCGGGTTCGGGAAGCGGCTCGGGTTCGGGCTGCGGCGCAGGTTCCGGCTGCGGCGCGGCAGCCACCGGTTCCGGGGCGACCGGCATCGGCTCGGGCTCGGGCAGCGGCTCGGGTGCGGGAGGCAGGGGCTCGGCCGGGATTTCCGCCACCTCGGGCAGCGGTTCGGGCTCGGGCATCGCCACCGGCTCGGCCACGGTCGGTGCAGCGGGCGCCGGCGGCGGCAGTGCCGGGGCGGCAGCCACCTGCGGGGTTTCCAGCGGGCGGATCACCGCCGGGGCGATGTAGGGCGGGTCGACCAGGGCGCTGTACTCGCGCACCACGCTGCCGCGGCCCCAGTTGGCCTCGAGCAGGAAGGTCAGGAAGGGTTCGTTGAAGCGGCTGGCGGTGGTGACGCGGATCACCGGCTGGCCGGCGGCGTTGCGGCCCACTTCCATCTGCAGGTTGGCGGTCAGGCCGACCGGGCGCTCGAGCCCGACCCGGGCGAAGGCCTCGGGCGAGGCCAGGCGCACCTCGAGCTCCTCGAGCTCGCCGGGCGCGGCCGACAGGATGGGGATTTCCGCGACCAGCGGCTGGTTGAGGCCGGACTTGACCTCGATGGCGCCCAGGCCGAGCGCGTGCGCGCTGTTGGCGCCCAGGACAAGGGCCAGGGCCAACGGAAGCTGCAGATGCCTGATTTTCACGCCTTGTTTCTCCCCACGAACCGGATGCCGCGTCCTGGCCACCGCCGGCGCTCCCCTGCGGCGCCGGTGGCGGTACTTTCCCGGAATATACCGGTCAGGAACGTTCCTTGACCACGAGTTCGGCAACCTGCACCGCATTCAGGGCCGCGCCCTTGCGGATGTTGTCGGCCACGATCCACAGGTCCAGGCCGCGCGGATGCGAGAGGTCCTCGCGGATGCGGCCCACGTAGACCGGGTCGGAACCGGCGGCGTGCGTCACCGGCGTGGGATAGCCGCCCGGGCCGCGCTCGTCCACCACCTCGACGCCCGGCGCCGACTCGAGCAGCTCGCGCGCCTCGTCGGCGCCGAGCTTGCGGCGGGTTTCGAGGTGCACGGCCTCGGAGTGGCCGAAGAACACCGGCACGCGCACCGCGGTCGGGTTCACCTGGATGGAATCGTCGCCGAGGATCTTGCGGGTCTCCCAGACCATCTTCATCTCTTCCTTGGTGTAGCCGTTGTCCAGGAATTCGTCGATGTGCGGGATGAGGTTGAAGGCGATCTGCACCGGGAACTTGGCCGGCTCGTGCGGCTGGAAGTTGAGCATGGCGGCGGTCTGGCGCCCCAGCTCCTCCATCGCGGTGCGGCCGGCGCCGGACACCGACTGGTAGGTGGCCACGTTGATGCGCTCGATGCCCGCGGCGCGGTGGATCGGCGCCAGCGCGACCAGCATCTGCATGGTCGAGCAGTTGGGGTTGGCGATGATGCCGCGCGGGCGCTTCGCGGCGGCTTCCGGGTTCACCTCGGCCACGACCAGCGGCACGTCGTCGTCGTAACGGAAGGCCGAGCTGTTGTCGATGACGACGGCGCCGGCGGCGGCGAACTTCGGCGCGTACTCCTTCGACACCGAGCCACCGGCCGAGAACAGGGCGATGTCGACGCCGGCGGGGTCGAACGTCGCCAGGTCCTGCACCACCAGTTTCTGGGCGCCGTAGCTGACCTTCTCGCCGGCCGAGCGCTCGCTGGCCAGCACGTGCAGCTTCCCGACCGGGAACTGCCGCTCCGCCAGGATCGACAACATCGTCTCACCCACCGCACCGGTGGCCCCGACTACCGCAACTGTAAACGTCTTGCTGCTCATGGATTCCTGGTCTACCTGGAGTCTGTATTTCAACGCGGATCAAATCGGATGGGAGCGGATCAAGGCGGATCTGCTTTATTCAGAGAAGCGCTCCATTCGCCCTTATCCGCTTCCATCCGATTTGATCCGCGTTCAATCTTTGGAGCCCGGCACGCGGGGGTGGATGGGGCCGACGTCGGCGCACTGGGCGCGGTGGCGCAGGGCGTGGTCCATCAGGACCAGGGCCAGCATGGCTTCACAGATCGGCGGCGCACGCAGGCCCACGCAGGGGTCGTGGCGGCCGGTGGTGACCACTTCCACGGCCGCGCCCGAGGTGTCGAGCGTGGCGCCCGGCAGGCGCAGGCTGGAGGTGGGCTTGAAGGCCACCGACACCTCGATGGCCTGGCCGCTGGAAATGCCGCCCAGGATGCCGCCGGCGTGGTTGCTGGCGAAGCCTTCGGGCGTCATCAGGTCGCGGTGCTCGCTGCCCTTCTGCGTGACCGACGCGAAGCCCGCACCGATCTCCACGCCCTTGACCGCGTTGATCGACATCATCGCCGCGGCGATGTCGGCATCGAGCTTGCCGTACACCGGCTCGCCCCAGCCCGGCGGCACGCCCAGGGCCTGCACGTGCACGCGCGCGCCGGCCGAATCGCCGCTCTTGCGCAGTGCGTCCATGAAGGCCTCGAGCTCGGGCACCTGGGCGGCGTCGGGCCAGAAGAAAGGGTTGTCCTCCACCACCGACCAGTCGAAGGCCCGCGGCAGCAGCCCGGCCACCTGCGAGACGCAGGCGCGCACGGACACGCCGCGTCCGGCCAGCCACTTCTTGGCGATGACGCCGGCCGCCACGCGCATCGTCGTCTCGCGGGCCGAGCTGCGGCCGCCGCCGCGCGGGTCGCGGATGCCGTACTTCTGCCAGTAGGTGTAGTCGGCGTGGCCCGGGCGGAACTGCGCGGCGATGTTGGCGTAGTCCTTGCTGCGCGCGTCGGTGTTGCGCACCAGCAGGGCCACCGGCGCGCCGGTGCTCAGGCCCTCGTAAACGCCGCTGAGGATCTCGACCTCGTCGGCCTCGCGGCGCTGGGAGGTGTGGCGGCTCTTGCCGGTGGCGCGGCGCGACAGGTCGTGCGCGAAGTCCTCCGGCGCGATGGCGATGCCCGGCGGCAGCCCGTCGATGACGCAGCCGATGGCCGGGCCGTGGCTTTCGCCGAAGGTGGTGACCCGCAGCAGGCGGCCGAAGCTGTTGTCGCTCATGGCCGGTCAGGCCCGGCGGGCATCGGCCAGCGCCTTGATGCGGGCGTGGTGCTCGACCAGGTCCTCGCGGCCGATGGCGAAGATGCCCATCTGCCCGACCTTGAACTCGACCCAGGCGAAGGGCACCTCGGGCAGCAGCTTCACCAGCGCGCGCTCGCTCTCGCCCACCTCGCAGATGAGCAGGCCGCCTTCGGACAGGTGCCTGGGCGCATCGCGCAGGATCTCCAGCGCCAGGTCCAGGCCGTCGTCGCCGGCGCGCAGGCCCAGCTCGGGCTCGTGCTTGTACTCGGCGGGCAGCGCGTCGGTCTCGGCGTGGGTGACGTAAGGCGGATTGGTGACGATCAGGTCGTAGACCTCGCCGTCGAGGTTGTGGAACAGGTCGGACTCGACCAGGCGCACGTTGTCGGCGTGCAGCCGTTCGACGTTCTCGCGCGCCAGCGCCAGCGCATCGGCGCTGATGTCCACGCAGTCCACCTGCCAGTGCGGGTGGTAGTGCGCGGTGGCGATGCCGATGCAGCCCGAGCCGGTGCACAGGTCGAGCGCGCGGGAAACCTCGCGGCCACCCAGCCAGGGCTCGAAGCCGGCCTCGATGAGCTCGGCGATGGGCGAGCGCGGCACCAGGGCGCGCGGGTCGGACTTGAAGCTCAGGCCGGCGAACCAGGCCTCGCCGGTCAGGTAGCAGGCCGGGATGCGCTCGTTGATGCGGCGCGTGAACAGCGACAGCACGTCCTGCTTTTCTTCGGCGGTCAGCCGCGCCTGGCCGTAGGCCGGGCCCAGGTCGTGCGGCAGGTGCAGGGCGTGCAGCACCAGCTGGGTGGACTCGTCGAGCGCGTTGTCCATGCTGTGGCCGAAGCTCAGGCCGGCCGCGTTGAACCGGCTGGCGCCGTAGCGGATGAAATCGATGATGGTGGCAAGTTCCGCCGGCATGACGTTGAAATCCAAGGCAATGCCCGGAGTATAGCCGCGCCGCGCTTATAATTGCCGGCCTCCTAGGACCCCGGGAACCGCCGTGTTCAATCGCAACACCCTGCTCATCCTGCTGGCCGCGCTGGCCGCCGGACTCGGCCTCTGGGCCGCCCAGGTCGCCTTCGCCCCGGGCGGCGCGCCCGCGGCCGCGGCGCCGGCCGTGGACCCGGCCAGCCTCAAGGCCGTGCGCCTGTTCCCCTCGCCGCGCGCGATCGCGCCGTTCTCGCTGCTCCAGTCCGACGGCACGGCGCTCGAGCCGGCCGAGCTGGCCGGGCGCTGGACGGTGGTGTTCCTGGGCTTCACCCACTGCCCCGACGTCTGCCCGACCACCCTGACCGAACTCTCGCAGGCCCAGAAGGCCTGGGACGCGCTGCCCGAAGCGCGCCGCCCGCGCGTGCTGTTCGTGTCGGTGGACCCGGAGCGCGACACGCCGGAAAAGACCGGCGAGTACGCCGCCTACTTCCACCCGGCCACGCTGTCGGCCACCGCGCAGGAGCCAGCGCTGGAGCAGTTCGCCACCTCGCTGGGCCTGGTCTACATGAAGGTGCCGGTGGAGGGCGGCGACTACACCATGGACCACTCCAGCGCCCTGGTCGTGCTCGACCCGCGCGGCCTGCAGGTGGGCCTGATCCGCCCGCCCTTCGTGCCGGCCGACATCGCCGCCGACCTGGCCCGGCTGGCCGAGGTGGCGCCGTGAGCCCCAAGGTCGCGCTGCAGTACCTGCTGCCGCACCGGCTGCTTTCGCGCCTGGCCTACGGCGTGGCGCGCTCGCGCGCGGTCTGGTTCAAGGACTGGCTGATCGGCCTGGTCATCCGCAAGTTCAAGGTGGACATGGCCGAGGCGGCCGACCCGGAGCCGCGCAACTACCCGCACTTCAACGCCTTCTTCACCCGCGCGCTGCGCGAGGGCGCGCGCGTGGCCGACGCCGACCCGCGGGCGCTGCTGATGCCGGCCGACGGCAAGATCAGCCAGGCCGGGCGCATCGAGGCGGGGCGCATCTTCCAGGCCAAGGGGCAGTCCTTCACCGCCGCCGAGCTGCTGGGCGACGAGGCCCTGGCCGCGCCCTACGCCGACGGCTGGTTCGCCAACATCTACCTCTCGCCGCGTGACTACCACCGGGTGCACATGCCCTGGGCCGGCACGCTGGTGGAAACCCTGCACGTGCCGGGCCGGCTGTTCACGGTGGCGCCCTGGGGCGTGCAGGCCATCCCGCGCCTGTTCGCGCGCAACGAGCGCCTGGTGTGCCACTTCGAGACCGAATTCGGCCCGATGTGCTCGGTGATGGTGGGCGCGCTGCTGGTGTCGGGCGTGGAGTCGGTGTGGAACGGCGAGGAAATCCCGCCCTACGCCCACAAGCCGGTGCGCCGCGACTGGCGCGGCCAGGGCATCACCCTGGGCCGCTTCGCCGAGATGGCCCGCTTCAACTACGGCTCGACGGTGATCCTGCTCTTCCCCCGCGACGCCGTCCGCCTCGACCCCCTCGCCACCGAAACCCCCACCCGCGTCGGCCAGCGCCTCGGCACCGTGCTCTGACCTCGTTTTTGCTTTGGGGTAGAGTCCGCGCATGGGTGGAAGTGGCCAGCATTCGATACGGCTGTTCCAGAGCCTGGAGCATGCCTGCGGCTACTGGCCGGAGCGGCTGGCGCGCGACCTGATCATCGACCCGGCCGATCCGCACCTGCCCTCGGTGTACGGCCAGGCGCTGGCGATGGGTTTTCGCCGCAGCGGCGGCCACGTCTACCGCCCGTATTGCGGCGGCTGCCGCGCCTGCATCTCGGTGCGCATCCCGGTCGATCGCTTCGAGCCCGGCCGCAGCCACAAGCGCTGCCTGGCCCGCAACGCCGACCTCGAACTGCGCATCGCCCCGGCGCGGCGCACCGACGAGAACTTCGCGCTCTACCGCCGCTACCTCGACACCCGCCACGCCGGCGGCGGCATGGACGACCCGGCCCCGGAGAACTTCGACGCCTTCCTCGCCTGCCGCTGGAGCCCGACCGAGTTCATGGAGTTCCGCCTGGGCGGCGAACTGGTCGCCCTGGCCGTCACCGACGTGCTGCCGCAGGGCCTGTCGGCCGTGTACACCTTCTTCGAGCCGGCGCTGGCCGAACGCAGCCTGGGCACCTACGCCATCCTCCAGCAGGTGGCCCGCGCCCGGCGCGAGCAGCGCGGCTACGTGTACCTGGGCTTCTGGCTGGCCGGGCACCCGAAGATGGAATACAAGCGCCGCTTCCGCCCGCTCGAATACCTCGACGGCGCCCACTGGCGGCCGATGCCCGACCCGGCGCCGTGAAGCAAACCGTCACGGGCCTGGGGCACAATCGCCGACCATGCAAACCCTCCGCTTCCTGGCCGCCACGGCCCTTGCCGCCCTGCTCGGGGCCTGCCAGTCCGCGCCGCCCGCGCCCGGGGCCACCGCGATGAGCCTGCGCGTGGCCACCTTCAACACCTCGCTTTATTCCCCCGAGGCGGGCGGCCTGGTGGCGCGGCTCGAGGCCGGCGACGAGCGCGCCCGCAAGATCGCCGCCGTCATCCAGCGCCAGCGCCCGGACGTGCTGCTGCTCAACGAATTCGACTACGACCCCGAGGGCCGCGCCGCCGACCTGTTCGCGCGCGACTACCTGGGCGTGGGCCAGTTCGGCGAGCAGGCCATCGCCTATCCCCACCGCTACTTCGCCCCGGTGAACACCGGCGTGCCCAGCGGCCTGGACCTCGACCGCAACGGCGTCGTGGCCACCGAGGGGCGCGAGCGCGGTAACGACGCCTGGGGCTACGGCCTGCACCCGGGGCAGTACGGCATGCTGGTGCTGTCGATGCATCCGATCGACGAGGCCTCCGCGCGCACCTTCCAATTGCTGCGCTGGAGCACGATGCCGCGCGCGCGCGCGCCGGTCGACCCGGCCACCGGCGAGCCCTGGTACACGCCGGAAGTGTGGTCGCAGCTGCGCCTGAGTTCGAAGTCGCACTGGGACCTGCCCGTGCGCACGCCCCTGGGCATGGTGCACCTGCTGGCCGCGCATCCCACGCCGCCGGTGTTCGATGGCCCCGAGCGCCGCAATGCCGCGCGCAACCACGACGAGATCCGCCTATGGGCCGAATACGTTTCGGAAGGCGACAAGCCCTGGCTCTGCGACGACAACGGTCGCTGCGGCGGCCTGCCCGCCGGCGAGCGCTTCGTGATCGTGGGCGACTACAACGCCGACCCCGCCGACGGCGGCAGCCTGCCCGGCACCATCCAGCAGCTGCTCGAGCACCCGCGCGTGCTGCGCCACGCCAGCCCGCGCAGCGAAGGCGCCCTGGACGCCGCCGACGGCCCCGGCAACGCCGGCCACCGCTCCTCGCCGGCGCACGACACCGCGCAGTTCGGCCGCAACGGCAACTACCGGGTGGACTACGTGCTGCCTTCGGTGGGCTTCACCGTGCAGGACAGCGGCGTGTTCTGGCCCGCGCCCGGCCAGCCCGGCGCCGAGTGGCTCGACGCCACCGACCACCGCATGGTCTGGCTCGACCTCGCCAACTAATCCGCCACTCTTGAGATTCGCGCCTGAAGGCGCTTGTGTCTGGCTTTTGCCCTAGGGTTTGGGGTGAGAGCGGGGTGCGGGACGCCGCTGTTGCGCAGTGCTCGAAAGCACTCTCACAAGCGTGGGCCAGCTGGTGTGCTCTCCAGACCAGTCTAGGGGAGAAAACCGATGTCGGCATTCGTGGGAATTGATGTGGCCAAGGGCAGCCTGGCCGTGGCGGTAATTCCGGGAAACCTCGGATTTGAGGTGAGCAACGATGCCAAGGGCCATGCCCGGCTGGTTCGGTGGCTCGGCAATCAGGCGGTAACCCGGATCCTGCTTGAGTCGACCGGCGGATATGAAAGTGCGCTGGTCGAGGTCTTGGCCAGCCGCTGGGCTGTGGTGCGAGTACCGCCCCACCGGGCCCGGGCCTTCGCCACGGCCATGGGCAAGTCCGCCAAAACCGACCCGATCGATGCCTTGATGCTGGCCCGCATGGCCGCCGTGACCGAGGGCCCGACCGTGACCCCGCCGACCGCGGCTCAGGCGCGGCTGCAGGCGCTGGTGCGGCGTCGAGGCCAGGTAGTCGCTCATCGCGACGATGAGCGCCGGCGGCTGCATCAGGCCAATGATGCTTTTGTCCGTCAAAGCTTGCAGCGGCAGATCAAGCATTTGCAGGGCGAAATCGCCCGGCTCGACCGGGAGATCGAGTCCTGCGTGCCTGATTGCGGCGACGAGCGCGCGGCCAGGCTCCGGGCCGTGCCCGGCGTGGGCGCCGTCACCGTGGCCACCCTGCTGGCCTTCCTGCCGGAGCTGGGCCAGCTGGAGAACCGTCAGATCAGCGCTCTGGTCGGATTGGCGCCCTACAACTGCGATAGCGGAAAGCACCAAGGCGTACGCCGCATCCGCGGCGGACGCGGCGCAGTGCGCCGCGTCCTGTACATGGCTGCTTGGAGCGCCGTGCGCCACCAGCCAGACTTCAAGGCCCGCTACGAAGCGCTGCGAGCCAAGGGGAAATGCGCCAAGGTCGCCTTGGTCGCCTGCATGCGCATCCTGGCAATCCGCCTGAACGCCATGATCAGGGATCAGACCGACTGGAGGGTCCACCCGGCCTGAGCAAGACAGTTGCTCCTACA
>NZ_MEDO01000018.1 GCF_001724815.1 Arenimonas sp. SCN 70-307
GACGTCCCATCATCGCTGCGATTTCCGCTGGATCGATGGGAAGTCAGTGGACCAGCTTCAGGAGGCCGATTCAACCGAGTTTTTCAACGGAATAGGTCGACAGCGGACACCCCTTCCCACAGCTACGCCACCGATTTGACCCAGGCAGCCTCTGCCTCCGTGTCCTTCTCGAAGGTGTGCAGCGACCTGTCGCGGCTGTAGCGGGCGGTGAACGCGCCGGCGGCCAAGCCCTGGCCGCTGTCGCAGGCAACCGGCTATTCGACGGTGAAGCCAACCGTCACGCTCACCTCTTCTCTCACGACCCGGTTCATGTAGGTGGAGCCATAAACCCTGAACGACTTAGGGAACGGGCCCAGCCTGCCTTCGCCGACGGTCAGCTCGTAGCATGACGGCAGCATGAGGTCCGTGGGCCGACAGTCGATCTCCCTGGCCCGATCAATCTCGGCGAGTTCAAGAAATCGAAGGACCGCACGATCGCCCCGACACTCGGGGCTGCAGCTGAACTTGAAGTCCTGGCCGGCGAACGGTCCCCTTCCAGCGATGACGTCAAGGTAGCGGGCAATACTAAACGCTGCCTGCTCGTCCGGCGCCGGGAAATAGTCCCGCGTGGACGAAACCGCGGTGCACGTCGGCCCCGCCTGATCGCGCTTCCAGCCCGCCGGCGATGCGTACAGGTCTCCCTCGACACCGAAGTGGTTCTCCACATCCACCCATTCGATGTTGCCGTCCTCTTCGAACCAGACGGTGACCCAATCCGAAGCACACAGTCCGGACGCTGACCTGGCGACGACCGGCCGACTGTAGAAGCGGAGTTTGCGCAAGGGCGGCGGCCGCTCGGGCGGCCACGGGATCGACTCGGGCAGCCGGTGATGCCGCGGCCCCCAGGACGGTCTCTCGACGTCCATCATCAATGCGCCAAAGTCGCCGAGCAACCTTCTGGCCAGGGCCTCCAGCGGCAATTCCTGCGCCTCGGCCGGACTTGTCTGGGCCCGGGCACCGAGCGGCATGAGCATCAGCAGGGCCAGGCAACAAGCTTTGAAGTAGTTCTGCATCCTTCAAACCCTTCGAGTCAGGGCGCCAGGTTGATCCAGGTCGCCTTGACCTCGGTGTACTTCTCGAAGGCGTGCAGCGACTTGTCGCGGCCGTTGCCGGACTGCTTGTAGCCGCCGAAGGGCGCGGTCATGTCGCCGCCGTCCCAGTAGTTCACCCAGACGCTGCCGGCGCGCAGCTTTCGGGCCACGCGGTGGGCGCGGCTGATGTCGGCGGTGAACAGGCCGGCGGCCAGGCCGTATTCGCTGTCGTTGGCGATGCGCAGCGCCTCGTCCTCGTCGTCGAAGCCGATCACGCTCAGCACCGGGCCGAAGATCTCCTCGCGGGCGATGGTGTGGCCGTGGGCCACGTCGTCGAAGATGGTGGGCGCCAGGTAGCAGCCGCCGGCCACCGTCTGCAGGCGCTCGCCGCCGATCACCACGCGGCCGCCTTCCTCGCGGCCCTTGCGGATGTAGTCGAGCACGCGGTGGGTCTGGGCCTCGTCCACCATCGCGCCCATCGGCGCGCCCGGGTCGAGCGGGTGGCGCGGCTGCATCTCGCGGCCGTACTTCGCCACCAGCGCCACGAACTCGTCCTTGATTGAACGCTGCACCAGCAGGCGCGAAGCCGCGGTGCACACCTCGCCCTGGTTGTAGAAGATGCCGCTGGCCGCGGCCTTCGCGGCCTGCTCGAGGTCGGGCGCGTCGGCGAAGACGATGTTCGGGCTCTTGCCGCCGCACTCCATGTAGGCGCGTTTCATGTTCGACATGCCGGCGCACACCAGCAGGTGCTTGCCCACCGCGGTCGAGCCGGTGAACACCAGGCCGTCCACGTCCATGTGCATGGCCAGCGGCTCGCCGGCGCCGCGGCCGAAGCCGGGCAGCACGTTGAACACGCCCTCGGGGATGCCGGCCTCGATGGCCAGCTCGGCCAGGCGCAGCGCCGTCAGCGGCGACTTCTCGGAGGGCTTGAGCACCACCGAATTGCCCATGGCCAGGGCCGGCGCCAGCTTCCACGTCGCCATCAGCATCGGGAAGTTCCAGGGCACGATGGCGGCCACCACGCCCAGCGGCTCGCGCGTCACCAGGCCCAGCTCGTCCGGGCCGGTGGCGGCGACCTCGCCGTAGACCTTGTCGATGGCCTCGCCGGTCCAGGCCATGCAGCGCACCGAGGCCGCCACATCCACGTTGAGCGCGTCGGAAATGGGCTTGCCCATATCCAGCGACTCGAGCAGGGCCAGCTCTTCGGCGTGCTCGTTCATCAGCGCCGCGAAGCGCACCAGCACCTTCTTGCGGTGCGTGGGGCGGGCGTTGGACCAGTCGCCCTTGTCGAAGGCGCGGCGGGCCACGGCCACGGCGCGGTCCACGTCCTCGCTGCCGCACTCGGCCACGCGGGCCAGCACGCGGCCGTCGATGGGGCTGATGCACTCGAAGGTCTTGCCGCTGGCGGCGTCGGTCCAGCGGCCGTCGATGAAGGCCTGGTGGCGGATCGACAGGCCGGTGGCCAGGCGCTCCCAGTCTTCGCGGGTCTTGGGCGTGGTCATGGGTGGCACCTCAGAAAGTGGGGGGCGTGCTGGCGCTGACGAGGATCGCGTCCACGTCGCCGACGTTGCGGAAGCGGTGCGGCTGGCGGCACTCGAAGTAATAGGCCTCGCCCGGGCCGAGCACGCGGCGCTGGCTGCCGACGGTGATCTCCACCCGGCCCTGCAGCACCACGCCGCCTTCCTCGCCCTCGTGGCTGATCATGGTCTCGCCGGTGTCGCTGCCCGGCGGCATCACCTCGCGCAGCACGCACATGCGCCGGTTCGGGTGGCGGTGGCCGACCAGGAAGTAGTGGATGTCGTTGTTGCCCACGTCGGGCTGCTCGGTCGGCTCGTAGAACGGGCTGTCGCCCTGGTCCTCGAGGTCCATGGTGAAGAAGTCGGCCAGCGAGATCGGGATGCCGTCGAGCACCTTCTTCAGGGAACTGATGGACGGGCTGACCTTGTTCTGCTCGATCAGCGAGATGGTGGAGTTGGTCACGCCCACGCGCTTGGCCAGCTCGCGCTGGCTCAGCCCCTTGCTCTTGCGGACGGCCTGCAGCCGGTTGCCGATGTCCAATGGATCGCCTCGCCGGGGTGGTTGCTGAATATTTGACACCGTTTGTAAAGTTTATTCAACGCTGCTAGCGTTTCCCTACCCCGCCCCACGCCCTTCCCCGAGCCCCGCCATGCCCTTCCCCGACGCCGCTTCCGACCCCGACCTGCAGGCCCTGGCGACCGGCCATCCCGAGCGCACCGACGCCTTCTGGATGCCCTTCACCGCCAACCGCCAGTTCAAGAAGACGCCGCGCCTGCTGGCCAGCGCCGAGGGCATGTACTACCGCAGCGTGGACGGCCGCGAGATCCTCGACGGCACCGGCGGCCTGTGGTGCGTCAATGCCGGCCACGCCAACCCGCGCATCGTGCAGGCCATCCAGCAGCAGGCGGCCACGCTCGATTTCGCGCCCACCTTCCAGATGGGCCACCCGCTGCCCTTCATCCTGGCCGAGCGCCTGGCCGCGATCGCGCCGGACCCGCTCAAGCATGTGTTCTTCACCAACTCGGGCTCCGAGTCGGTGGACACCGCGCTCAAGATCGCCCTGGCCTACCACCGCGCCCGCGGCGAGGGCCAGCGCACGCGCCTGATCGGCCGCGAAAAGGGCTACCACGGCGTCGGCTTCGGCGGCATCTCGGTCGGCGGCATGGTCAACAACCGCAAGTTCTTCGGCGCCATGCTGCCCGGCGTCGACCACCTGCGCCACACGCTGGACCTGCAGCGCAACGCCTTCAGCCGCGGCCTGCCGCAGCACGGCGCCGAGCTGGCCGAGGACCTCGAGCGCCTGGTGCAGCTGCACGACGCCAGCACGATCGCCGCGGTCATCATCGAACCCATCTCCGGCAGCGCCGGCGTGGTGCTGCCGCCGGAGGGCTACCTCAAGCGCATCCGCGAGATCTGCGACAAGCACGGCATCCTGCTGATCTTCGACGAGGTGATCACCGGCTTCGGCCGCGTCGGCAAGGCCTTCGCGGCCCAGCGCTTCGGCGTCACGCCCGACCTGATCAGCACCGCCAAGGGCCTGACCAACGGCGCCGTGCCCATGGGCGCGGTGTTCGCCTCCAAGGCCATCCACGACGCCTTCATGCACGGCCCCGAAGGCGCCATCGAGCTCTTCCACGGCTACACCTACTCGGGCCACCCGCTGGCCTGCGCCGCGGCCCTGGCCACGCTGGACGTGTACGAGTCCGAGGGCCTGTTCGAGAAGGCCATCGAGCTCGGGCCCTACTGGGAGCAGGCCATCCACTCGCTCAAGGGCCTGCCCAACGTGGTCGACATCCGCAACTTCGGCCTGGTCGGCGCGGTGGAGCTGGCGGCCCGCCCGGAGGGCGTGGGCCAGCGCGGCTACGAGGTGTTCAACCGCTGCTACTTCGAGCAGAACCTGATGGTGCGTTGCACGGGCGACGTGATCGCCATGTCGCCGCCGCTGATCCTGAACAAGGAACATATAGACCGGATTTTCGACCGGCTGGCGGCTACCATACGCGCCACCGCCTGACCGGGCGGCCCTGAAAACGACAGAAATCACCGCCCCGGGAGGGCAGTTCCATGCTTATCGGCGTCCCCAAGGAAATCAAGAACCACGAATACCGCATCGGCCTCACCCCGGCCGGCGCCCGCGAGCTGGTCTCGCAGGGCCACAAGGTCATGGTGCAGCGCGACGGCGGCAAGGCCATCGGCCTGACCAACGAGATGTACGAGAAGGCGGGCGCCGAGATCGTCGACACGGCCGAGGAGATCTTCAAGCGCGCCGAGATGATCATCAAGGTCAAGGAGCCGCAGCCGGTCGAGTGCGCCATGCTGCGCCCGGGCCAGATCCTCTACACCTACCTGCACCTGGCGCCGGACCCGGAGCAGACCGCCGCGCTGGTGAAGTCGGGCTGCACCGCCATAGCCTATGAAACCGTCACCGACCGCAAGGGCGGCCTGCCGCTGCTGGCGCCGATGTCGGAAGTGGCCGGCCGCATGTCCATCCAGGCCGGCGCGCACGCGCTGGAGAAGGCCCAGGGTGGTTCGGGCGTGCTGCTGGGCGGCGTGCCGGGCGTGCAGCCGGGCCGCGTGCTGGTGATCGGCGGCGGCGTGGTCGGCATCAATGCCGCGCGCATGGCGATGGGCCTCAACGCCCGCGTCACCATCCTCGACCGCTCGCTCGACCGCCTCAAGTACCTCGACGAGCTCTACGGCGACCGGATCACCACGCTCTACTCCACCATCGACGCCATCGAAGAGCTGCTGCCGCAGTCCGACCTGGTGGTCGGCGCGGTGCTGATCCCCGGCGCCGCCGCCCCGAAGCTCGTCTCGCGCAAGCAGCTGGGCCTGATGAAGCCGGGCTCGGTGCTCGTGGACGTGGCCATCGACCAGGGCGGCTGCTTCGAGACCTCGAAGGCCACCACGCACCAGCACCCGACCTACGAGGTCGACGGCATCATCCACTACTGCGTGGCGAACATGCCCGGCGGCGTGGCGCGCACGTCCACCTTCGCGCTCACCAACGCCACCCTGCCCTATGCGGTGCAGCTGGCGAACAAGGGCGTGCAGGCCATGCTCGACGACGCCCACCTGCTCAACGGCCTGAACGTGCACGCCGGCAAGGTGACCTACGAAGCCGTGGCCAAGGACCTGGGCTACGCCTACGTGCCGGCCGCGCAGGCGCTCAAGGGCTGATGCCATGACCGACCCCCGCCGCATCCCGCACTTCATCCACGGCCAACCGTCGGATGGCGGTTCGGGGCGGTGGGGCGAGGTGTACGACCCCGCCACCGGCGCCGTGCAGGCGCAGGTGGCCCTGGCCTCGGCCGACGATGTGTCGGCCGCGGTCGCGGCGGCCCAGGCCGCCTTCCCGGCCTGGGCGGCGACCACGCCGCTGGCGCGGGCCCGCATCCTGTTCCGCTACAAGGCGCTGCTCGAGGAGCACGCCGACGAGATCGCCGCCGCCATCACCGCCGAACACGGCAAGGTGCTGGCCGATGCGCGCGGCGAGCTGACCCGCGGCCTGGAAGTGGTGGAGTTCGCCTGCGGTGCGCCGCACCTCCTGAAGGGCGAGCACTCGATGAACGTCGGCCGCGACGTCGACTCCTGGAGCGAGTACGCACCGCTGGGCGTGGTGGCCGGCATCACGCCGTTCAACTTCCCCTGCATGGTGCCGATGTGGATGTTCCCGGTGGCCCTGGCCTGCGGCAACACCTTCGTGCTCAAGCCCAGCGAGCGCGACCCGGGCGCACCGATGATCCTCGCGCGGCTGCTCAAGGAAGCCGGCCTGCCCGACGGCGTGTTCAACGTGGTGCACGGCGACAAGGTGGCCGTGGACGCGCTGCTCGACGATCCGCGCGTGCAGGCGATCAGCTTCGTCGGCTCCACGCCCATCGCCCAGTACATCTACGCGCGCGGCTCGGCCAACGGCAAGCGCGTGCAGGCCCTCGGCGGCGCCAAGAACCACATGGTGGTGCTGCCCGACGCCGACCTCGACCAGGCCGCCTCGGCCCTGCTCGGCGCCGGCTACGGCTCGGCCGGCGAACGCTGCATGGCGATCTCGGTGGCCGTGTGCGTGGGCGATCGCACGGCCGACGCGCTGGTCGGCAAACTCAAGCCCCTGGTCGAGGGCCTGCGCATCGGCCCCGGCTGCCAGGGCGACCCGGACATGGGCCCGCTGGTCACCGGCGCGCACCGCGACAAGGTGCGCGGCTACGTCGATGCCGGCGTAGCCGAGGGCGCCACGCTGGTGGTCGATGGCCGCGGCCTGGAGGTGCCCGGCCACGAGGCCGGCTTCTTCCTCGGCGGCTGCCTGTTCGACCGCGTCACGCCGGAGATGACGATTTACCGCGAGGAGATCTTCGGCCCCGTGCTGTGCGTGGTGCGCGTGCCCGACTTCGCCGCCGCGCTCGAACTGGTGAACGCGCACGAGTACGGCAACGGCACCGCCGTGTTCACCCGCGACGGCGACGCCGCGCGCCAGTTCGCGCACCAGGTGCAGGCCGGCATGGTCGGCATCAACGTACCCATCCCGGTGCCGATGGCCTTCCACAGCTTCGGCGGCTGGAAGCGCAGCCTGTTCGGCCCGCTGCACATGCACGGCCCCGACGGCGTGCGCTTCTACACGCGCCTCAAGACCATCACCGCGCGCTGGCCCACCGGCGTGCGCGACCCCGAGTTCGTGATGCCCACCATGAAGTGATCCGGCGGAGGCCGACGTGACCGAACCGACCTACGCCGGCATCCCCACCTTCCTGCGCCGCCCGCTGGCCAGCGACTTCTCGCAGGCCGACGTGGCGGTGATGGGCGTGCCCTTCGACCTGGCCACCACCCACCGTTCGGGCACGCGCCTGGGCCCGCGCGCCATCCGCGCGGCCTCGCTGATGCTGGCCTGGTGCCCGCCCTATGCCTGGGACTTCGACCCGCTCGAGCGCCTGCGCGTGGTCGACGGCGGCGACGTGCACTTCGACCCGGGCCGCCCGCACGAAGCGCCCGCGGCCATCCGCGCCGCCTTCGCGCCCCTGGCCGAGCGCGGCGTGCTGCCGCTGGCGCTCGGCGGCGACCACTTCATCAGCTATCCGATCCTGCAGGCCCTGCACGCCGTGCACGGGCCGCTGGCGCTGGTGCACTTCGATGCGCACAGCGACACCTGGCGCGACGAAGACGGGCGCATCGACCACGGCACGATGTTCTTCCACGCCGCGGCCCAGGGCCTGGTGGATCCGGCGCGCTCGATCCAGCTCGGCATGCGCACGCACAACTCCGAAACGCACGGCTACCGGGTGATGGACGCACGCGAACTGCACGCCATCGGCGTGGACGCGGCGGTGGCTGCCATCCACGCGCGCGTGGGCAGCCACCCCTGCTACATCACCTTCGACGTGGATTTCCTCGACCCGGCCTTCGCGCCCGGCACCGGCACGCCGGTGGTGGGCGGCTTCAGCACGCACGAGGCGCTGCGCCTCGTGCGCGGGCTGGCCGGGCTGCGCGTGGTGGGCATGGACGTGGTCGAGGTCAGCCCGCCCTACGACCACGCCGAGATCACGGCGCTGGCGGCGGCGTCGGTGGCCCAGGAACTGCTGGCCGTCGCCGCCTGCCGCCCCGCCGGCTGATCAGGCCAGGCCTTCGGCCTTCAGCGCCGCCTGCACCGCCGGGCGCGCGGCCACGTGGGCGTGGTGCGCGGCCAGGTTCGGCCAGTCGGCGACGGCGATGTCGAAGAAACGCAGCCAGTTGAGCACCACGAACAGGTAGCCGTCGGCAACGCCGAAACGATCGCCCACCAGCCACTCGCGCTCGCCCAGCTGGGCCGAGAACTGGCCCAGGCGCAGGCGGATCTTCTCGACCTGCGCCGGCTTGTCCTCGGCGCGGAAGGCCGGGTTGAACAGCGCGCCGATGAGCTTGTGCAGCTCGGAATTGATGAAGGTCAGCGCCGACTGCAGCCGGTAGCGCTCGAGCGAGCCGGCCGCCGGGGCCAGGCCCGTCTCCGGCTTGATGTCGGCGATGTACTGCACGATGGCCGGGCCCTCGAGCAGCACCTGGCCGTCGTCGAGCTCCAGCGCCGGCACGTAGCCGTAGGGATTGATGGTGGTGAAGTCGCGGCCGTCGGCGGTCTTCTTGTCGCGGCCCACGGCGATCAGTTCGAACGGCAGGCCGGTTTCGCGCAGGGCGATGTGCGGGGAGAGCGAGCAGGCGCCCTTCATGTAATACAGCTTCATCGGGAACTCCGGGGCAATGAAGCCACTAGGGTGCGCCCTTCGCGCCCGCGGGCCAAGCCGCGGCGGCGCAACGAACCGTTACCGCAGCTTGCCGGGGAAGGCCTTGGCCAGCTTTTCCACCTTGGGCATCGACACGGCGCGGATGTAGGGCTGGCCGGGGTTCCGGGCGGCGTAATCGTGGTGGTAGCGCTCGGCCTCGTAGAAGGCCGGCAGCGGCTCGATCGTGGTGGCGATGGGCGCGGCGTACACGCCAGCGGCGGCGAGCTGCTCGAGATAAGCGCGGGCCACGCGCGCCTGCGCCTCGTCGAGCGGGAACAGGGCCGAGCGGTACTGCGGGCCGATGTCGTTGCCCTGGCGGTTGCGCTGGGTGGGGTCGTGGGCGACCGACATGAACACCTTCAGCAGCTGGCCGTAGCTCAGACGCGCCGGGTCGTAGGTGATGCGGATGGCTTCGGCATGGGCGGTGCGGCCGCTGCACACGGCCTCGTAGTTCGCCGTCGCCGCGTCGCCACCGGCATAGCCCGGCACCACGCCGAGCACGCCCGCGAGCTGGCGGTACACGGCCTCGGTGCACCAGAAGCAGCCGCCGGCCAGCACCGCTTCGCCGCGGTCGTCGTCCGCGGGAACGTCATCGGCCGGATCCGGCACCGCCGACGGCGGCACGCGCAGGCCCTGGCCGGGAATCTCGCAGAACGGATCAGACATCGGTGGGTTCTTCGAGCAGGGCCTCGGCGGCCTCGGAGCAGAACTCGCCTTCCCAGCGCGCCATCAGGGCCAGGTAGAGCAGCTTCTCGAACTCGGGGCGGAAGCGGCGGATGACCGAGTCGGGGTCGGGCATCAGGCGCGCATCGGCGATCAGGCCGAAGTGCACCTGGCCGTTGTAGCTCAGGATCGAGATGCCCAGGCCGATCGAACCGGTCTGCGGCACCCAGAACATCAGGTCGCTGATCTTGCTGCCGCCGAAGTACAGCGGCATCTGCGGCCCGGGCACGTTGGTGGCCACGGCCGAGGCCTTGCGGCTGAACATCTCCAGCGCGAAGGCCTGCACCGCCTCCGGCGCCATGCCCACCGCCGCCAGTGCACCGAAGGTGGCCACGGCCTGGCGCGACTTGCGCAGCACGCGCATGCAGTCGGCCACGCGCTCGAGCCGGCGCATCGGATTGGCCTCGCCCACCGGCAGGTCCAGGAAGACCAGGCCGAAGTGGTTGCCCAGCTGCTTGGCGTGTTCGAGCGGGCGCAGGTTCACCGGCACCGTGGCGCGGATGGTGATGCCGTCGATGCGCTCGCCGCGCTCGATCAGGTAGCTGCGCAGCGCGCCGCTGGCCGAGGCCAGCAGGATGTCGTTGACCGTGCAGTGCAGCGCCTTGCTGACCGACTTGACCTCGTCGAGCGCCAGCGGCTCGGCCCAGGCCACGCGCTTGGACACGCCCAGCCGGCCCTTGAGCACCGTTTCCGGGTCGTCGGGCAGCGCCAGCGCATGGCCGATCTCGCGCGCGATCTCCACGCCCTCGTTGGCGAGCACCGCGGCCAGGGTCGGGTCGCGGTAGAAATCCATGCCCTTCTCGAGCACCTTGTTGCCCAGCTTCATGTAGCGGTCCATCGCGCCGACGCGCTTGGCCACCGGGGCGTGCTCTTCCTTCTTCAGCCAGCGCTTGGCCAGCGCGGCCTTGCGCTTGTCGTCGAGCTGCATCTCGGTCAGCGAAAGCAGCACCTGCACCAGCGCGATGCCATCGGCGTAGCAGTGGTGGATGCGGGCGATCAGGGCCGAGCCGCCGTTGAAGCGCTCGACCAGGTGGAACTGCCAGAGCGGCTTGGACTTGTCGAGCGGCGTGGAGGCGAGCTGGCTGGTCAGGCGCTCGAGCTCGCGCTTGCCGCCCTTGCCGGGCAGCGCGGTCAGGCGGATGTGCCAGTCGAGGTCGAAGTCGGTGTCTTCCAGCCAGACGGCGCCGGTGGGGCCGTCCACGGCCTTCTGCCGGAATCGCGGGTAGGACAGGAACTTGTGCTCGATGACCTTGCGCAGGGTGCGGATGTCGAGCGGCGTCTCGAGCATCAGCACGCCGGTGATCATCATCAGGTTGGTCGCGCGCTCCATGCGCAGCCAGGCGGTGTCCACGCGGGACATCGGTTCCTTGCGGGCTTTGCTGCGGGCCTCGGCCATGTTCCCTCCCCTCGTCACCGCAGGATGCCGGCGCGGGCGCGGAGGCGTCAATCGGCGCCGCGTGCCGGCGCTCAGGCCGGCGGCTTGGTCTTGGGGCCCGAATAGGCCGCCAGCGCCGCCTCGCGACTGGCGCGCAGGTCCACCACGGGCCGGCGCGGGTACGCCGGTGCCAGCCGCGCCAGCAGCTCGGCGTGCTCCCAGGGCGCGGCCAGGGCCGCGTCGGGCAGCTTCGCCAGCTCGGGCAGCCAGCGCCGCACGTACTTGCCGGCCGGGTCGAACTTCTCGGCCTGCGCCACCGGGCTGAAGATGCGGAAGTAAGGCGCGGCATCGGCGCCGGTGCCGGCCGTCCACTGCCAGCCCTGGGTGTTGTTGGCCAGGTCGGCGTCCACCAGCGTGTCCCAGAACCAGTCGGCACCGTGGCGCCAGTGGTAGCGCAGGTTCTTGGTCAGGAAGCTGGCCACCACCATGCGCACGCGGTTGTGCATCCAGCCGGTGGCCCAGAGCTCGCGCATGCCGGCATCGACGATGGGCACGCCGGTGCGGCCGTGGCGCCAGGCCTCGAGCAGGCGCTCGGCCGGGTCGGCCCAGTCGAAGTCCTCGAAGCGCGGGTTGAGGTTTTCCTGCGCCGTGTGCGGGAAGTGGAACAGCAGGTGGTGGCTGAACTCGCGCCAGCCCAGTTCGCTGAGGAAGTGGTCGACGTCGGGCTGCACGGCCGCCGGCCACGGGCGCGCCAGCACCGCCGAGACGACGGCGCGCGGCGAGACCTCGCCGAAGTGCAGGTGCGGCGAGAGCCTGGAGGTGGCGATGCGGTCGGGGTAGTTGCGCTGCTCCTTGTAGCCGTGCGCGGCGCCCTCGAGGAAGGCGTCCACCAGCTCGGCGGCGCCGGCCTCGCCGGGCTGCCAGTGCTGCCAGAAGCCTTCGTCCCAGCGCGGCTCGTGCTTCGGCGGCGCCAGGCCGAGGTCGTCGGCATCAAGCGAGAGCAGGTCCACCGGCGGCGCCGGCAGGCGCGCCGGTGAGGCCGGCACCGCCGCGCTCGAGAGGCGCTGGCGGGCGTTCTTCCAGAACGGGGTGAACACGCGGTAGGGCTCGCCCTGCCCCGTCTGCACCGTCCAGGGCTCGACCAGCAGCGCGGCGTTGTGGCTTTCCACCACCAGCCCGCGCGATTTCAGGCCCTGCTTGATGCGGGTGTCGCGGGCGATGCAGGCCGGCTCGTACAGCCGGTTCCAGTGCAGGGCCACGGCCTTGGTTTCGGCGATGAGCTTTTCGATCTCGGCCAGGCTGTCGCCGCGGCGGATGACCAGGCGCGAGCCGCGCGCGCGCAGGTCGGCGTCGAGCGCCTGCAGCGAGCGCCGCAGCCAGGCGCGGCTGGCCGCGCCCGGTGCCCAGGGCGCTTCCTCGTCCGGCGCGTGGATGTAGACGGGCACCGGAACGTGTCCGGCGTCGAGCGCCGCCTGCAGCGCGGGGTTGTCGGAGAGGCGCAGGTCGCGGCGGAACCAGACGAGGGCGTGGGACATGGGGCGGACTGGACGGAGGATGCGCCAACTTAGCGCATTGCCGCGTCCGGAGGCCGTGAAAACAGACGCCCCGGCGGACCGGGGCGTCTGGGGGTACCGCTGGCCTGGCGTTTAGTTGCTGCGGCAGGCGTTGGTGTTGTTGAAGCTGCCGTTCGGGCCGGTCACGTTGGTCACGCAGAAGGTGACCGCGCGGCCGCTCGGGTAACGCGCCGAGGTGAAGGTGACGCGACCGCTGCCGTCGGTGTTGCGGGTGGTGCAGCCGCTGACGCCGCCGGAGAAGCAGCCGGTGACCGCCGCGCCCGACAGGTTGCCACCCGCGCTCGAGGCGATGGTGACCGTGGCCGTGGTGGTGGCGTTCTTGCCCTTGGCCGTGGTGTTCAGGCTGATCGAGCCGACGCTGGCCACGATGCCGCCGCCGCCATTGTCGCCGCCACCGCCGTCGTCACCGCCGCCACCACCGTTGAGGTAGTCCAGCGCCGCCTTGGCGCGCACCAGGCCCCAGCCGGTGTAGTTGTCACGGCCGGCCGTGCCGAGGTCCTCGGCGGTGACCGCCAGCGCCTCGCGGATCTGCGCGGCGGTCCAGCTCGGGTTGGCGCTCCAGACCAGCGCGGCCACGCCGGCCACGTGCGGGGTCGCCATCGAGGTGCCGTCGTAGTAGGCGTAGCCATTGCCCTGGTTGCTCGACACGGTGCTGACCGTGGCGCTCGAACCAATGCGGGTGGCGACCAGCGACTGGCCGTCTTCCTGCGACATGCTCACCGCCGGGATGGCCGGGCCGGTGCCGCCGAGGGTGCCGGAGAAGCCGCCCGGGGCGTTGTTGTAGACCACCGCAGCCACGCCGCCGGAAGCCGCGACGAAGTTGACCTTCTCGCCGAAGCTGATGTCGCCGCGCTCGCAGAGCACGACCTGGCCGGCCCAGGCCGCATTGGCGGCCGTGCAGCGGCCGCCGTTGGCCAGGTTGCCCGAGGCGGTGCCGACGTGGGTGCCCTCGAGCAGGTCGACGATGTAGCCGGTGCCGGCCACGTTCATGCTGGCGGTGACGAAGGGCACGGTGCTGAGCACGCTCACGCCCGGGGCCGACAGCTCCACCTGGTTGGTGTACTGCGAGAAGCTCGCACGCGCCTTGTTCGCATCGACCGCGGCGACCGAGATCACGCTGTCGTACGAGGCCGGGTAGCTGTGGCGGTTGTTGCCGTCGTTGCCGGCCGCGGCGATGCTCAGCACGCCCTGGCTGTAGAGGCTGGCGAAGGCATTGTTCTCGGTGGTGCTCGAGGTCGAGCCGCCGAGGCTCATGTTGATGACCTTGGCGCCGGCCTGGGCGCAGCGGTTGGCCGCGTCGACCAGGGTCGAGCTGTAGCTCCAGCCGCAGTTCGGGCCGTCGAACACCTTGATGATGTGCAGCGACACCGCGCCCGGGCTCACGCCCACCACGCCAGCGGCGTTGTTGGCGGCGGCGATGGTGCCGGCCACGTGCGAGCCGTGGCCGCAGGTGTCGGTGTTCCAGCCGGTCGGATGGCCGCCGGACAGGTTCACGCCGTTGAAGTCCTCGTGGGCGCCGTGGATGCCCGAGTCGATGATGCAGACCTTGATGCCGGCGCCGGTGGTGGCGCCCGCGTCGACCACGCCGTCGCGGTTGGCGTCCCACACGTCGCGCGCCTGCACCATGTCGATGCCGTAGGGCACGGCCTGGCCGAGCGGATAACGCGGCGCGTCGATTTCGATGCGCTCGATGTTGGGGTTGTTGCGCAGGCGCTCGAGCACCTGCGGCGGCAGGCTGACGGCGAAGGCGTCGATGTTCTCGAAGCGGTGGTGGATGCGGCCGCCGTTGCCCCGCAGGAGGGTTTCGACGTTGGCGCGCTGGCCCTTCTTGAACTTCACCCACACGCGGTTCGGATCCGGACCTTCCGCGGCCGTGGCGCTGGTGGCGCCCAGCGCCATGGCGAGCCCGAGCGCGAGGGCGCGGGCGAGGTTGTGCTGCTTCATCAATAGATCCCCGAAATTAGGCTCGCAGGCGTCTGGTCTTCCCTGTGCCTGCCTCTCTCCTTAAACCGGGACTGAACCTATCATGACTTTGGTCACGGTCTTGCTGCATTGCAGCAAACCGCGAAACGATGCGGTTTCACGCCCCCCTCACCAGCGGACGCACGGCCTGGAAGCCACCGTCGAGGGCGATCACCTGCCCCGTCACCCAGCCAGCCTCCTCCGACAGCAGGAAGCTGCCCAGGGCGGCTGCATCCTCCGCCTCACCGTGCCGCCCCAGCGGGTACTGGGCCCGGATGGCCTTGGCCGAGGCCTCGCTCGAGAGCATGCGGGCGGTGGCCGGCGTGTGCATCAGTCCGGGGGCGATGGCGTTGACGCGCAGGCCGCTGGCCGAGAAATCGGCTGCCAGGGCCCGCACCAGGCCTTCGACGCCGCCCTTGGCGATGGCGATGGCCGCGTGGTTGGCCACGCCGATGCCGGCGGCCACCGAGCTGAAAAGCAGCAGGCTGCCGCCCTGCCCGGCCTTCTGCACCCGCGGCGCGTAGGCCTTGGAGACGAAGAAGGCGCTGTCGAGGTTGGCCGACAGGCACTGCCGGTACTGCGCTTCGCTGGTGCGCGCCAGCGGCGCCACCAGCACCGCGCCGGCGCAGTGCGCCACGGCGGCGGGCGGCGCGCCGAAGGCCTCGCAGGCCTGCGCTATCGCCGACTCGGCGCCCTGCTCGGTGCCGACGTCGGCCTCGATGACCAGGTCGCCGGCCTGCGCCTGCACCCGGCTTGCGTCGCGGGTGACCAGGGCCAGGCGCCAGCTGCGGGCGCGCAGGCGTTCGGCGAGGGCGGTGGCGACGCCGCCGGAGGCGCCGGTGATCAGGGCGGTCTGCATGTGGGGCTTCCTGCTGGTAACTGCCGGCAAGGCTAAGCCGCCGGCGGGTGTCGGGGCCGTGAACCAGCCGCCAGGCGCTCGCGCAACGCGGCCGCCTGGGTGCGTATGCCTTCGATTTCTGCGCCCGCCTTGCCGGCCAGGTGCTTCCACTGCAGCGCGGTGCGCGGGTGCGCGGCGAAGCGGTCGGCGTGGCGGTCGAGGAAATCCCAGTACAGCGTGGTGAACGGGCACGCCCGCGCGCCGGTCGCTTCGCCCGGCTTGAAGCGGCAGCCGGCGCAGTGGTTCGACATGCGCTCGATGTAGCGCCCCGAGGCCACGTAGGGCTTGCTGACCATGCGTCCGCCGTCGGCGAACTGGGACATGCCCAGCACGTTGGGCAGCTCCACCCACTCCACCGCGTCCACGTAGGCCGCCAGGAACCACTCGTGGATTTCCCGCGGGCGCACGCCCAGCAGCTGGGCGAACAGGCCGATCACCATCAGCCGCTGGATGTGGTGGGCATAGCCCAGCCGCAGCGACTGGCCCAGCGCGTCGCGCAGGCAGGCCATGTCGGTGTCGGCGGTCCAGTAGAAACCCGGCAGCGGCTGCTGCGCGTCGAGCGCGTTGTCGTCCAGGAATTCCGGCATGCGCAGCCAGTACATGCCGCGCACGAACTCGCGCCAGCCCAGTACCTGGCGCACGAAGCCCTCCACGGCTTCGATGGGCGCGGCGCCGGCTTCGTACGCCGCCACCGCGGCATCCACGACCTCGCGCGGTCCGAGCAGGCGCAGGTTCATGGCCGCCGACAGCCGCGAGTGGTAGAGCCAGGGTTCGCCTTCCCACATGGCGTCCTGGTAGCGGCCGAACAACGGCAGGCGGTGGGCGATGAAGTCGTCGAGCGCCTGCAGGGCCTGGGCGCGGTCAAGCGGCCAGTCGAAGCCCTCGAGGCCGCCCGGGTGGCCGGCGAAGCGTTCGGCCACCAGCGCCAGCACGTCGCGCGTGCCGGCGTCGGGCGGGAAGGCGCGCGGCGCCGGCAGCAGGCCGGGGCCACGGCGGTCGAAGCTGCCGCGGTTGTCGGCGTCGAAGTTCCAGCGCCCGCCCAGCGGCTCGCCGCCCTGCATCAGCACGCCTTCGCGCTTGCGCAGCCAGCGGTAGAAGAACTCCAAGCGGTATTCGCGCCGGCCCTTGGCCCAGGCCCGGAAATCGTCGTGGTCGCAGTAGAAATGCCGGTCGGCGCGCAGCGACCACTCGACGCCGGCCGCGGCGCAGGTGGCCGGCAGCGACTGCGCCAGGCGCCACTCGCCCGGCTCGAGCGCCAGCACGCGGGCCGGGCGCAGGGTGGCCAGGTCGGCGGCCAGGGCGGCTTCGAGCGTGGGCGCCTCGTGCTGGTCGAGCGCGCGGTAGTGCACCGTCCAGCCGCGGGCGCGCAGGGCCTCGCGGAACTTGCGCATCGCCGCCAGGAACACCGCGATGCGGGCCTGGGTGGACCACACCTGCCCCGCCTCGTGCGCGACTTCGGCCATCCAGACCGCGTCGCGGGCCGGTTCGAAGCCGTCGAAGGCGGCGGAATCAAGGTCGAGCTGGTCGCCCAGGACCAGCACGAGGTTGCGCAGGGAGTCGGCCATGGGCGCAGGATCGCCGGCCGGCCGTGCAGGCGCCGCGACGGCTCAGGCGCCGCCGGTGTACTCGCGCGGGATGCGGGTGTTGAGCCCGACCAGGATCTCGTAGGGGATGGTGCCGGCGGCGGCGGCGACGTCCTCGCAGGCGATGGACTGGCCGTCCTGGCGGCCGATCAGCACCACCTCGTCTTCGTTGTAGGCCGTTCCGGCGGGGCCGATGTCGACCATGAACTGGTCCATGCACACGCGCCCGACGATGGGGTGGCGCTGGCCGCGGATGAGCACCTGGCCGCGCGAGCTGAGCGAGCGCGGGAAGCCGTCGCCGTAGCCGATGGGCACGGTCACCACCCGGGTGTCGGCCGGCGGCGCCCAGGTGGCGCCGTAGCTGACCGGGTTGCCGGCGCGCACGACCTTGAAATAGACCACCTGCGAGACGAGCGAGAGCGCCGGGCGCAGGCCGACCGTGTCGCGCGAGGCCGGGTCGGGCAGCACGCCGAACAGGGCGATGCCCGGGCGCACCATGTCCATCGCGGTTTCGGGGAAATGCAGCACGCCGCCGGAGTTGGCCAGGTGCCGCAGCGGCATCGGCGCACCGATGCGGCGGAAGTGGTCGCAGGCTTCCTCGAAGCGCGCGAGCTGGCGCGCGGTCATGCCGGAGTCCGGGTCGTCGGCGCAGGCCAGGTGCGAGTACACGCCCTTGAGCCGGCACCAGCGCGAGCGCGCCGCGGCCTCCACCAGCGGGCCGGCGCTGTAGCTGTGCACGCCGATGCGCTCCATGCCGGTGTCGACCTTCAGGTGGATCGTGGCCTGGCGACCGAGGGACTCGGCCGCGGCTTCGACCTGGCGCAGCTTGTCGAGCGAGGACACGGTGATTTCGAGGTCGTTGGCGATCAGCGCCGCCGCCTGCGGCCCGAAGATGCCGCCCATCACCAGGATCGGCAGGGTGACGCCGGCCTGGCGCAGGGCCACGCCCTCCTCCAGGAAGGCCACGCCCAGCTGCCGGGCGCCCACGGCCTGCAGGTGCCGGCCCACCGGTACCAGGCCGTGGCCGTAGGCATTGGCCTTGATGATGGCCATCGCCGGCACGCCCGCATGCGCCTGCAGGGCCTGCAGGTTGTGCGTTATCGCGTCGAGGTCGACGCGGATGCGGGTCGGGCGGGCGGTGTCGTCCATGGCCGGATTCTAGCCCGGGCCGGGGCCGCTTATTCGAAGCTGCCGACGCTGTCGCGGGCCAGGTTGTCGAAGCGGGTGTACTCGCCGAAGAACTTGAGCTTGACCATGCCGGTGGGGCCGGAACGCTGCTTGGCGATGATCACCTCGGCCAGGCCCTTGTCGGCCGAATCCTTGTGGTAGTACTCGTCGCGGTAGATGAACATGATGATGTCGGCGTCCTGCTCGATGGCGCCCGACTCGCGCAGGTCGGCCATGACCGGGCGCTTGTCGGTGCGCGACTCGAGGCCGCGGTTGAGCTGCGAGAGCGCGATCACCGGCACGTTGAGCTCCTTGGCCAGGGCCTTGAGCGAACGCGAGATCTCGGAGATCTCGTTGGTGCGGTTCTCGCCGGTGCCCGGCACCTGCATCAGCTGCAGGTAGTCGACCACGATCAGGCCCAGGTCGTGCTCGCGCTTGATGCGGCGCGCCTTCGAGCGCAGCACGTCGGGCGACAGCGCCGGCGTGTCGTCGATGAACACCTTCACGTCCGACAGCATCTTGATGGCCATGTTCACGCGCGACCAGTCCTCGTCCTCGAGCTGGCCGGTGCGCAGGCGGGTGGCGTTGATGCGGCCGATGGAGGAAATCAGTCGGAACGCCAGCTGCGGCGACGACATTTCCATGGAATACACCGCCACCGCCTTCTTGGTCTTGATGGCGCCGTATTCGGCGATGTTGAGCGCCAGGGTGGTGTTGTGCACGCAGACGTCGTTGGCGATGAAGTTGTGCGTGCCGGGCACGGTGAGGTCGTAGACCTGCTGCACGCCGGTGCAGCGGATGGATTCGATGCGGTCCCAGACGACGTCGCTCGAGGCGAGTCGGGACAGGCGCGCGTCGCCCAGCACCATGGCGATGCGCGCCAGGCGCGGGCGCGAAAGTCCGCGCTTGCCAACGTGCAGGTTGCTGGCGTTGAAGCCGCAGCGACGCGCCAGCTCGGCCCAGGACATCGATCCCTTCGCCTGCTCCACGAGCTTCCACACCGGCGCGGGCACGAGGTCGACGTTGCTGTGCGCCTTGCGGCCGGCGAGCGCGGCCTGCACGGCTTCGACCGCGGGCTGCTTGCCGTGGATGCCGATCTCGCCGCAGAAGGTGCGCAGCGAGTCGGCATCGGTGATGTCGAGCTGCCAGGCCGGGCGGCGCGCGTCGCGGTACTTCACCCAGCGCTGGCGCAGCTTGGCCACGATGCCGAAGCGCAGGAGGAGGTGCTGCAGCTGGCGCGCCAGCCGCCCCGAGGTGCTGGCATAGCCCACCTGCGCCTGGCCGCTGGCCAGCACGGTGGCCCAGCCATCGGTGGCGAACAGGCGGTTGAGGAAGTGCGCCAGCTGTTCGCGCGGCAGGGTGAACACCGGCGCGGGCAGATGCTTGGTGGCGGCGCCCTGCCCCATCAGGCCCAGCTCGCGCAGCCACTGGGTGACGGCATTGGGCTGGTTGCGGCGGCCCGCAGCGGCGTCGAGCCCGGACGGACCCGGCTCGATGGCCAGCACCTGGCACAGGCGGGCGGTGGTGGCCGCGTCCGGCACGCACTGGCCCTGGCGCCAGTGCGTCAGCGAGGCCGGACTGGCGCCGATGGCCGCGGCCACGGCGCGGGCGGGCGCAGGATGCGCCGACAGCGCCTGGTCGATGCCGGCTGCGAAGCGACGGCGTCCCCCGGCCACGGCCCCGGCATCGGCGCGGATGCCCCAGCCGGGCGTGCGCTCGCCGGTGGCGATGGGCGTGGCGAGCACGCCGCCGAAGGCCGCGACGGCGGCCTCGAAGTCGGCAACGATCTGCGGATTGGAGTTGGTGAAGCGCGGCTGGCTGCCGGTCAGGCCACCATCGCCCACCAGGTAGGCCAGCAGGGTGAGCTCGCACTCGCGCAGGGGCTGGTTGCCGAACACGGGCAGCTGGCGCGGCACGGCCACGTAGTCGCCCTGCGACAGCTCCAGAAGAGGCTTCCAGCCCTCGAGCGTCAGGAAAGGATGCGGCGCGGTGGCCTCGACCCGGCGACCGAGACGCGTGGTGACTTCAAAGGTGGGCTTGTGGCCGTCGTCGACGAAGTCGGAGGGCGCCGTCCAGGCCAGGCGCAGGTCGTCGCCCAGCGTTGCCAGGCGCGCCTCGCGGCGGGCGCAAATTTCGCCGATGGTGGCGATCGAGCCGTCTTCCTGCACGATCTCGGCATCGGCCGACAGGCATTTGCCCATGGCCGGGCGCGCCGCCAGGATGATCAGGTCCGACGGCTGCAGGCCGGCGGTGAGTTCGTCGAGGTCGTTGAAGCCGGTGGGCAGGCCGGTGACGTTGCCCTGGTTCTCGTAGCGCTCCTGCAGGACCTGGAAGGCTTCCTTCATCGCGTCGCGCAGGGTGACGAAGTCGGCGCGGCCGCGGCGGCCCTGCTCGGCGATCTTGAACACGCGCTGCTCGGCCGCCGACAGCACTTCCTGGCTGTCGCGCCCCTCGGGCTGGAAGCCGTCGTTGACGATTTCGGTGCCGGCCTCGATCAGCTGCCGCAGCACCGACTTCTCGCGCACGATCTCGGCGTAGGCGCGGATGTTGGCCGCCGAGGGCGTGGTGGAGGCCAGCTCGACCAGGTAACCGGTGCCGCCGATCTGCTCGCCCAGGCCATTGGCCTCAAACCACTCGCCGAGGGTGACGGCGTCGAAGGGCTTGTTCTTCTCGCTCAGCTCGCGGATGCCGCGGTAGATGAGCCGGTGGTCGCGGCGGTAGAAATCGTGTTCGGTGAGGAAGTCGCCGACCCGGTCGAGCGACTCGGGCGCCAGCATCAGGCCGCCCAGCACGGCCTGCTCGGCCTCCACCGACTGCGGCGGCACCCGCAGGGCGTCGATCCTGGGTTCGTTGCGGAAGGAATCGGGGCGTGCAGACATGGGCGCCTTGGGTCTTGGGTTGCATTCGGGGCGACAGCGCTCCGGCCCGACATCCTAGCGATCCCTCGCCGGGGCCGACAGGCATAAGCCTGTGTATAACCGGTGGGAATCTCACCCGGCGAGACGCCGGCAGGGACCCGGAAACGCGAAGGCCGCCCCGGGGGGCGGCCTTCGGGACCTTGCCTTGCGGCAGGATCAGGCTTCGGCTTCGACCACGACCTTGACGGTGGTCTCGACGTCGGCGTGCAGGCGCACTTCGATCTCGAACTCGCCGGTGCGGCGCAGCGGGCCTTCGCCCAGCACCACCTCGTTCTTCTCGAGCGGGAAGCCGGCGGCGGTGAAGGCCTCGGCGATGTCGCGCGGGCCGACCGAACCGAACAGCTTGCCTTCGGTGGAGGCATTGGCGGCGATGGTGACGCTGGCGCCCTCGAGCTTGGCCTTGCGGGCCTCGGCGTCGGCGAGCACGGCGTTGGCCTTGGCCTCGTACTCGGCGCGCTTGGCCTCGAAGGCGGCCACGTTGTCGGCGGTGGCCGGCACGGCCTTGCCGTAGGGGATCAGGTAGTTGCGGCCGTAGCCCGGCTTGACCTTGACCTTGTCGCCCAGGCCGCCGAGGTTGACGACCTTCTGCAGGAGGATCAGTTCCATTTCATTTACTCCGTAACGTTAGCGGGACGCGGGGCCCCGCAACTGAGGCTGTCCGTCAGGATCAGTTCTGGTGGTTGTCGGTGTACGGGATCAGGGCCAGCTCGCGGGCGCGCTTGATCGCGGTCTGCAGCTGGCGCTGGTACTTGGCCTTGGTGCCGGTGATGCGGCTCGGCACGATCTTGCCGTTCTCGGTCAGGTACTGGCGCAGGGTGTTGAGATCCTTGTAGTCGATCTCCTTGACGCCCTCGGCCGTGAACTTGCAGAACTTGCGGCGGCGGAAAAACTTGCTCATGTCGGTCTCCTAGTCCCGGGGCTCAGGCGGCGTCGTCGCTGGACGTGCCGATGCTGTTTTCGTCATCGTCGCGGCGCGGACGGCGCTCGCCCTTCTCGTCCTTGCTCTTCATGATCAGGGACTGCTCGGTGACGGCCTCTTCGCGGGCGATGACCATGTGGCGCAGCACCGCGTCGTTGAAGCGGAAACCGTCGACGAGCTCGGTGAGCACGGCCTTGCCGCACTCGATGTTCATGAGCACGTAGTGGGCCTTGACGAGGTTGTCGATGGCGTAGGCCAGCTGGCGGCGGCCCCAGTCCTCGAGACGGTGGATCTTGCCGTTGTCGCCCTCGATCAGCGCCTTGTAGCGCTCGATCATGGCCGGCACCTGCTCGCTCTGGTCCGGATGGACCATGAACACGACTTCATAGTGACGCATGGGATTTTCCTTGTGGATGCGGCCGCTGATTCGGCCTGGCAGCCCCCGGCCTGGGATGGATGGCCATCCGCCGTGGAGCAAGGTCTCCCCGGGATGGGGAGCCCGGCATTATGCCCGAGGCGGGGTTTCCCGCGCAAGTTCAAGCACTTGGGGCGCGTCAGGCCCTGGTGGAGAAGGACTCGCCGCAGCCGCAGGCGTCCTCGACGTTCGGGTTGCGGAAGACGAACTGCTGGTTGAGGCCCTGGCTGGCGAAGTCGATCTCGGTGCCGTCCACCTGGGGCAGGCTGTCGGCGTCCACGAAGACCTTCACGCCGGCCGACTCGAAGACGTGGTCGTCCGGGCCGGCCTCGCTGGCCATGTCGATGACATAGGCAAAGCCCGTGCAGCCGGACTTGCGCACGCCGAAGCGCAGGCCCAGGGTCCCGGGCGAGTCGGCCTGGTAGCTGCGGATGCGGTTGGCGGCGGCGGGGGTGAGCGTGATGGCCATGGCGGGGTCCGTGCTTATCGGGGGCTTGGCGGGCGAACAGTATAGCGGCGCTGCGCTGGCCCGCGCCTGCGGTTATCCTTGCGCTCTTCACCAGATGGGCCCGCAGGGGCAGGGAAACAAGGCATGGCAGTGGTAAGCGTCCAGCAGGCGCTCTCGGGCGTGGTCGCCCCGGGTGGCGAAGTCACGGTCCGCGGCTGGGTTCGCACCCGGCGCGACTCCAAGGCCGGGCTGAGCTTCGTGAACGTCAGCGACGGCTCCTGCTTCGCGCCCATCCAGGTGGTCGCGCCCGACAGCCTGCCCAACTACGAGGACGAGGTGAAGCGCCTCACCGCCGGCTGCGCGGTGGTCGCCACCGGCCGGCTGGTGCCCTCGCAGGGCCAGGGCCAGGGCTTCGAGCTGCAGGCCAGCGCCGTCGAGGTGGTGGGCTGGGTCGACGACCCGGAGACCTACCCGATCCAGCCCAAGGCGCACTCGCTGGAGTTCCTGCGCGAAGTGGCGCACCTGCGCCCGCGCACCAACCTCTTCGGCGCCGTCACCCGCATCCGCCACTGCCTGGCCCAGGCCGTGCACCGCTTCTTCCACGAGCAGGGCTTCTACTGGATCTCCACGCCGATCATCACCACCTCCGACGCCGAGGGCGCGGGGCAGATGTTCCGCGTTTCCACGCTCGACCTGGCCAACCTGCCCCGCGGCAAGGACGGCGCGGTGGACTTCGGCAAGGACTTCTTCGGCAAGGAAACCTTCCTCACCGTCTCCGGCCAGCTCAACGTCGAGGCCTACTGCCTGGCCCTGAGCAAGGTCTACACCTTCGGCCCGACCTTCCGCGCCGAGAACTCGCACACCACGCGCCACCTGGCCGAGTTCTGGATGATCGAGCCGGAGATCGCCTTCGCCGACCTGGCCGCCAACGCCGACCTTGCCGAGGCCTTCCTCAAGTACCTCTTCCGCGCCGTGCTCGACGAGCGCGGCGACGACATGGCCTTCATCGCCGAGCGCGTGCAGAAGGACGCCATCACCCGTCTCGAGACCTTCATCGACTCGCCCTTCGAGCGCATCGACTACACCGAGGCGGTGTCGCTGCTGCAGAACTCCGGCCACAAGTTCGACTTCCCGGTCGAGTGGGGCCTGGACCTGCAGACCGAGCACGAGCGCTGGCTCACCGAGGTCCACGTCGGCCGCCCGGTGGTGGTGATGAACTACCCGGAGCAGATCAAGGCCTTCTACATGCGCATCAACGACGACGGGAAGACCGTCGCCGCCATGGACGTGCTGGCCCCGGGCATCGGCGAAATCATCGGCGGCAGCCAGCGCGAGGAGCGCCTGGACGTGCTCGACCAGCGCATGGCCCAGTTCGGGCTCGACCCGGCCCACTACCAGTGGTACCGCGACTTCCGCCGCTACGGCACCGTGCCGCACGCCGGCTTCGGCCTGGGCTTCGAGCGCCTGGTGGTCTACACCTGCGGCCTGGCCAACATCCGCGACGCCATCCCCTACCCGCGCGCGCCCGGCCTGGCGACGTTCTGAGGCGATGGAGACCGGCCCGGGTTCACTGCTGATCTTCCTGATGCTGGGCCTGGCGGGCTCCGCCGGGCCGGCGCATTTCGGATTCCGGGCGCTGGCCTTCCGCCAGCAGATCGACAAGGCCATCCCGCTGCCCGAGGGCGGCGAGGACGGCGGCTGGCTCTACAGCTGGTGGCTGATGTGCTGGCGGCACCGCGCCGCCCGCGACCATTCCCTGAACTTCTTCGGCGGCATCGCCGCCGGCAGCGGCTGGCTGGCCCTGTTCGGCGCCGCCGGCCTGGTGCTGCTGATCGGACTGCAATGAGGACCCGCGCATGAGCGACGAGAACACCCACGACAACGACCAGTGGTGGCTGGCCGCCCTGCCCCGCATGATCGTCTGGTCGCGCCTGCGCGTGCTCGACAGCGGCGTGGCCGAGGTCTTCGACTGCGATGGCCGGGTCAACATCTACGAAAGCGAGGACGTGGCCCGCGCCGCCCTGATGGACGCCGAGTTCCGCGCCCTCGACGGCATGGACGCCGAGGACGCCGAGGCCTGGGGCCTGGACCTCGAGGAACTCGAGCCGCCGCGCGGCGAGGACGACGAGGAGCTGCGCGAGCGCATGGTGCAGCCCGTGAAGAACCCGCTCACCGGCCGCGACTGAGCCGCGACAGGAGACACGCCATGGCGCTTGAACTCAGCGGGCGGCACGCCCTGGTCTGCGGCGGTTCCGAGGGCATCGGCCTGGCCACGGCCCAGGCCCTGGCGGCCCGCGGCGCCAGCGTCACCGTGCTGGCGCGACGCCCGGAGCGGCTGCGCGACGTCGTGGCCTCGTTGCCCACGCCGGATCCGTCGCAGCGGCATGGCCACGTCGCCGCCGACGCCGGCGATGCCGCCGGCCTCCGGGCGGCGGTTGACGCCCTGGCCGCCGCGCAGCCGGTGCACATCCTGGTCAACAACACCGCCGGCCCGCCGGGCGGACCGGCCCACGGTGCCGACCCGGAGGCCTACGTGGCGGTGTTCCGCCAGCACCTCGTGGCCGGCCAGGTCCTGGTGCAGGCCGTGCTGCCGGGCATGCGCGCGTCCGGCTGGGGCCGCATCGTCAACGTCATTTCCACCTCGGTGAAGGAGCCGATCGCCAACCTCGGCGTTTCCAACACCATCCGCGGCGCGGTGGCCAGCTGGGCCAAGACCCTCGCTTCCGAACTCGGCCCGGATGGCATCACCGTCAACAACGTGCTGCCCGGCTACACCCGCACCCAGCGCCTGGACCAGATCCTGGCCGAGCGCGCCGCCGCCACCGGCAAGCCCGCCGACGAAATCGCCCGCGGCATGCTGGCGACGGTGCCCGCCGGCCGCTTCGCCGAACCGGCGGAAGTGGCCGCGGCCATCGCCTTCCTCGCCTCGCCCGCCGCCGGCTACGTCAACGGCATCAACCTGCCGGTCGACGGCGGCCGCACGAAGTCGCTGTGAGGGCCCGCCGATGACCGAGCACCGATTCGCGACCCGCGTCCCCTACGCCGCCCGGGTGATGGTGATCCGCGGCGAGGATGCCTGGCTGGGCGAGGTCGTGGACCTTTCGGAGGGCGGCTGTGGCCTGTTCCGGCCCGAGGGTTGCCAGCTGGACGTGGCCGAAGTGGTGCAGCTGGTGTTCTTCGACGAACCCGGCCCGGCGGTGCTGGTCGGCGCGCGCGTGGCGCGGGTGCAGGACGGCTCGCTGGGCTTCGAATACCACGACCCGCAGCAGGTGCCGCCCAGCCGCGGCTGAGCCACACGCCGCCTGCACGCGGCCGCCGCGACACTGCCGCCATGCCTGAAGGTCCCGAGATCCGCCGCGCCGCCGACCGCCTCGCCGAGGCCGTGCTCGGCCGCCCCCTGGCCAGCGTCTGGTTCCATTTCCCCGAGCTCAAGCGGCACCAGAAGACGCTCGTGGGCCGCACCATCACCGCCATCGAGCCGCACGGCAAGGCGCTGCTGACGCACTTCGACCACGGCCTGAGCCTGTACTCGCACAACCAGCTCTACGGCGTGTGGCGCGTGGCCGCCGCCGGCGAACGCCCCGACGAGGGCCGCTCGCTGCGCGTGGCGCTGGAGACCGACGAGCGCGCCATCCTGCTGTACTCGGCCTCCGACGTGCAGATGTGGAAGACCGACGAGCTGCACCGCCACCCCTTCCTGGCCAAGCTCGGCCCCGACGTGCTCGACACGCGCCTGGACGCGAAGGCCGTGGCCGCGCGCCTGCGCGAGCCGCGCTTCGCCGGCCGCGCGCTGGTGGCCCTGCTGCTCGACCAGGCCTTCCTGGCCGGCATGGGCAACTACCTGCGCTCGGAGGTGCTGTTCGAGGCCGGCATCGCCCCCGATCGCCGCCCCGCCGACCTGTCGGCCGCCGAGGTGCGCAAGCTGGCCAGGGCCCTGCTCGACGTGCCGCGCGCCAGCTACCGCACCCGCGGCATCGAGCCGGCCGCCGGCATGCGCGCCGACTACCTCACCGACACCCCGGCGGGCTTCCGCTTCAAGGTGTTCGACCGCGAGGGCGAGCCCTGCCCGCGCTGCGGCGACCTGGTGGTGCGGCGCGAGCTGGGCGGGCGGCGGCTGTACTTCTGCCAGCACTGCCAGGGCTGACGCGCTCCCAACCTGTCCGTACGGAAGGCGTGGCGGGTAAGCTTGCCGGCATGACGCTGCGACTGAGCCACTTGATCGGCGGTAACGCCCGGGCCGCCCGCGACGGCGCCTGGCTCGACGTGCACGACCCGGCCACCGGCGAGGTCTTCGCCCATTGCCCCGACGGCAGCGCCGACGACGTGGCCGACGCGGTGGCCGCCGCCGAAGCCGCGTTCCCCGCCTGGTCGGCCCTGCCGGCCAGCGAGCGCGCCGCCTGGATGAACCGCCTGGCCGATGCGCTCGAGGCCCGGCTCGAGGATTTCGCCCGCGCCGAATCGCGCGACGCCGGCAAGCCGCTGGCCCTGGCGCGTTCGCTCGACATCCCGCGCGCCGCCGCCAACCTGCGCTTCTTCGCCGCCGCGGCCACCCAGTTCGCCAGTGAATCGCATTCGGCGCCCGGCGCCCTGCACTACACCCTGCGCCAGCCGCTGGGCGTAGTGGCCTGCATCAGCCCCTGGAACCTGCCGCTGTACCTGTTCACCTGGAAGATCGCCCCGGCCCTGGCCGCGGGCAATTGCGTGGTGGGCAAGCCGTCGGAAGTCACGCCGGTCACCGCCTGGATGCTGGGCGAGCTGGCGCGCGAGGTCGGCCTGCCGGCCGGCGTGCTCAACATCGTGCACGGCCGCGGCCCGTCGGTGGGCGAGCCGCTGGTGGCGCACCCACGGGTCAAGGCGGTCAGCTTCACCGGCAGCACCGCGGTCGGCCTGCGCATCGGCGAGGCCTGCGCGCGTTCGCTGAAAAAGACCTCGCTCGAGCTCGGCGGCAAGAACGCCACCCTGGTCTTCGCCGACGCGCCGCGCGAAAAACTCATCGACACCCTGGTGCGCTCGGCCTTCCTCAACTCCGGCCAGATCTGCCTGTGCGGCTCGCGCCTGCTGGTCGAGCGCAGCGCCTACTACGAGGTGCGCGACGCCCTGGTGGCGCGCGCCCGCGCCCTGGTGGTCGGCGACCCGGCCGAGGCGGCCACGCAGATGGGCCCGGTGGTGTCGCGGGCGCACTTCGACAAGGTGATGGCCTGCCTGACCCGCGCCCGCGAGGAAGGCGGCCGCGTGCTCTGCGGCGGCGAGGCCATCCGCCCGGCGGGACGCTGCGCCGACGGCTGGTTCATCGCCCCCACCGTCATCGAGGGCCTGGGCCCGGCCTGCCGCAGCAACACCGAGGAAATCTTCGGCCCCGTGGTCACCCTGCAGGCCTTCGACACCGAGGCCGAGGCCCTGGCCCTGGCCAACGCCACGCCCTACGGCCTGGCCGCCAGCGTCTGGACCCGCGACCTGGCCCGCGCCCACCGCGTGGCCGGGGCGCTCGAAGCGGGCATCGTGTGGGTCAACACCTGGATGAACCGCGACCTGCGCACGCCCTTCGGCGGCGTGAAGCAGTCGGGCCTGGGCCGCGAGGGCGGCTGGGAAGCGATGCGCTTCTTCACCGAGGCCAAGAACGTCACCATTGCACTGGACTGAACCGATGCCGCTGAAGGAATTGCTCGATCGCAACAAGGAGTGGGCCGAGAAGGTGCGGGCCGAAGACCCGCAGTTCTTCCGCCGCCTTTCGCAGCTGCAGGCGCCCAAGTACCTGTGGATCGGCTGCTCGGACTCGCGCGTGCCGGCCAACCAGATCACCGGCCTGCAGCCGGGCGAAGTGTTCGTGCACCGCAACGTGGCCAACCTGGTGGTGCACACCGACCTCAACTGCCTGAGCACCATCCAGTTCGCGGTGGACGTGCTCAAGGTCGAGCACATCCTGGTGGTGGGCCACTACGGCTGCGGCGGCGTGCATGCCGCGCTCACCGGCGCGCGCGTAGGCCTGGCCGACAACTGGCTGCGGCACGTGGCCGACGTGGCCGCCAAGCACGAGCGCCTGCTGGCCGAGGCCGAGCTCGAGTCCCTGCGCCACGCCCGCCTGTGCGAGCTGAACGTGGTCGAGCAGGTGGTCAACGTCTGCCAGACCACCATCGTCCAGGACGCCTGGAGCCGCGGCCAGAAGCTGAGCGTGCACGGCTGGGTGTATTCCCTGCTCGACGGCCGCGTTCGCGAGCTGGGCATGGGCGTGGACTGCCCGGCCGAGCTGCCCGAAGCCTACGCCCTGGCGATGAAACACATCCGTGGCCGCATGGGGGAAAGCGCATGAGCGAGATCATCCGCACCGATACCGCACCGCAGCCGGTCGGTCGCTACCCGCACGCGCGCCGCGTCGGCCAGCTGCTGTTCCTCTCGGGCATCGGCCCGCGCACCCCGGGCAGCAACGCCATCCCGGGCAACGTCTACAACGCCGCCGGCCGGCTGATCGACTACGACATCGTCACCCAGTGCCACTCGGTGTTCGCCAACGTGCGCGCCGTGCTCGAGGCCAGCCACTGCCGCTGGGACTGGCTGGTGGACGTTACCGTCTACCTCACCGACATGCAGCGCGACTTCCAGGCCTACAACGGCGTCTGGGCCGAGTACTTCCCGGACGTGAACAAGGCGCCCTGCCGCACCACGCTGGGCATCACCGCCCTGCCCACGCCGATCGCCATCGAGCTCAAGTGCGTGGCGGCTTTCCCGGAGGCCCGCTGACATGCTGCCCGCCCCGTTCAACCTCCAGCAGTGGATCGACGAGAACCGGCACCTGCTCAAGCCGCCGGTGGGCAACAAGTGCATCGTCGACGGCGACTACATCGTGATGGTGGTCGGCGGCCCGAACGAGCGCACCGACTTCCACTACGAGGAAGGCCCGGAGTTCTTCCACCAGCTCGAGGGCGAAATGGTGCTGCGCGTGCAGGAGGACGGGAAGGTGCGCGACATCCCCATCCGCGCCGGCGAGGTGTTCTACCTGCCGCCGCGGGTGCCGCACTCGCCCCAGCGCCAGGCCGGCGGCGTGGGCCTGGTGATCGAGCGCAAGCGCCTGCCCTCCGAGAAGGACGGGCTGCTGTGGTACTGCGAGCGCTGCAACCACCCGCTGTATTCCGAGTTCTTCACGCTCGAGAACATCGAGACCCAGTTCCAGGCCGTGTTCGACCGTTTCTACCGCTCGCGCGAGCACCGCACCTGCAAGGACTGCGGCCATCTCAACCCGGCCCCGGCGCGCTACGAGGCCGCCCCCGGCGGGGCCTGAGCCGGGCGCGGTCAGCGATGTGAAGCCGGCGGCCGGGGCGGGCTGCCACGGCGCGGATTTCAGGCCATACTACGTTCACGCCGGCCGCACGGCCGCCGCGTGCAATCTTGCGTTGCAGTGGGCCCCTGGAGGGGTCGCCAGAGGGAGCTGGCCGCGCCGCTGCACCGCCCAAGCCGACGAACAGGGGTAATGCTGATGAAGTCCAAGCCATTCCATGCCATGGCCGCGCTGGCCGCCTTCTCGGCGGTGCTGCTGGCCGGGTGCGCGAGCACGCCGCAGGCCGACGCCGATGAGCGCGTCTCGAGCACCTACGAGCGCATCCGCGCCGTACCCCTGACCGAGGTGCCCAAGAAGCACAAGGGTCCGCGCTACGACAAGCCGCGCGAGGCGCAGGAGTACTACATCAGGCAGCGCGTGCTGCCCGGCCAGGCCATCCCCAACGAGCGCTACCACGCCGCCCGCCGCGCCATGCAGCGCATGCCGCAGCTGCGGTTCGGCGGCCAGGGCCCGGCCACGATGGTCGCCCCCGGCACGCCCTCGGCGCAGGCCAACATCTCGCCGATCTCGCCCTGGACCTACCTGGGCCCGAACAATGCCGGCGGCCGCAGCCGCGCCATCGCCATCCACCCGACCTCGCCCAACATCATGCTCGCCGCCGGCGTCGCGGGCGGCGTGTTCCGCTCCACTGACGCGGGAGTGACCTGGACGGCTCTGGGCGACGCCATGCAGAACATGGCCGTGGTCTCGATCGAGTTCGCGCCCAACAACCCCAACATCGTCTACGCCGGCACCGGCGAGGGCTACTTCAATGCCGACGCCGTGCGCGGCGACGGCGTGTTCAAGTCCACCGACGCGGGCCTGACCTGGACCAAGCTCACCGCCACCAACGTCAACCCCAACCCCGCCAGCGACGCCTGGATCTACGTCTACAACCTGCGCGTCGACCCGAACAACGCCAACAACGTCTGGGCAGCCAACCGCCGCGGCGTGCACCGCACCACCGATGGTGGCGCCACCTGGAACCAGGTGCTGGCTAAGAGCTACTGCCTGGACATCGAGTTCAACTGGGACGCCAACGTCGCGGTGGTCAGCTGCGGCACGCTGAACCTGGCCGGCGAGGTCTTCCGCAGTACCGACCGCGGCGCCACCTTCAGCACCACCCCGGTGCTCGCCGCACCGAACCAGTCGCGCACCGAACTGGCGGTCAGCAAGTCCAACCCGGCGGTCATGTATGCCGCCGCCGCGTTCTACGAACAGAACGGAACCCAGAACTATCGCTTCCGCGGCCTGTGGCACTCCAGCAACAGCGGCGCGACCTGGACGCTGCGCGCCAGCCACACCGACACCAATCCGTTCAACCTGGCCCTGCTGGGCGACTTCGACTCGGCCTGCGACAACGACCCGCGCGCCCAGGGCTGGTACGACCTGGAAGTGGCGGTCGACCCGGCCGACCCGAACCGGGTCTGGATCGGCGGCATCGACATCTTCCGCTCCGACGACGGTGGCTTCAATTTCGGCCGCGCCGGCGTCTGGTACGAGGACGGCAACCGCCCGTTCGGCATCCACGCCGACCAGCACCGCATCGTCTTCCACCCCAGCTACAACGGCACCACCAACCAGATCATGTTCGTCGGCAACGACGGCGGCATCTACCGGACCAACAACGCCCGCGCCGCCGTCAGCACCTGGCCGACCTCGAACTGCAGCAGCGTGGTGAACCCGGCCGTGTCCTGGACCGAGCTCAACGACGGCTTCGGCGTCACCCAGTTCTACCACGGCGTCGTGCACCCGGACGGCACCAACGGCCCGCTGCTGTTCATGGGCGGCACCCAGGACAACGGCACCTGGTTCGACGAGAACAACGACCCCAACAGCTGGGTCGAGATCTTCGGCGGCGACGGCGGCTATGCCGCGGTCGACACCAACGAGGGCTGGAACCGTTTCTACACGTCCTACCAGAACGGCAACTTCATCCGCTGGGTCTTCAACCCGGCCACCCAGCGCTACACCACCAGCAACGGCACCACCGGCATCAGCGACGACGGCCTGGCCTTCATCACGCCCTTCGCGATGGACCCGAACAACCCGCAGATCCTGTGGACCGGCGGTTCGCGCATGTGGCGCACCAACAACGGCATGCAGAGCTGGGTGGCCGCCAGCGTCACCGGCATCACCGCCGCCAACACGGAAGTGAGCGCGGTCGCGGTGGCCCCGGGCAACTCCAACCTGGTCATCGCCGGCACGGACGGCGGCCGCGTGCTGCGCAACACCGCCGCGCTCAGCGCCGGCTCGGCCACCGCCTGGGAGAGCCAGCAGCTCACCGCCAACGGCGTGATCTCCGAGATCACCTTCGACCCGAACACGCCGGGCCGCGTCTATCTCACCCAGAGCCGCTTCGGCCAGCCGCACGTCTACCGCAGCAACGACAACGGCGCGAGCTGGCTGCCGATCGACCGCTTCGGCCAGGCCGGCGGCATCCCGGATATCCCGGCCCACTCCATCGCCGTGGATCCGGACGACAGCAACCGCCTGTACGTGGGCACCGACCTGGGCATGTTCGCCACCATCGACGGCGGCAACACCTGGGCCGTGGCCAGCAGCCCGCTGCCCAACACCGTGGTCGAGAAGCTGGTGTTCCTGAAGGACAACGGCGTGCGCAAGCTGGCCGCCTTCACCCACGGCCGCGGCGCCTGGATCGCCAATGCCGGCACGGTCAACGCCGGCCAGCGCTTCGACGACGTGCCGCCGAGCTACTGGGCCTACCCTCAGATCGAGGCCATCGCCGTGGCGGGCGTCACCACCGGCTGCTCGGTCAACCCGCCGCTCTACTGCCCCACCCAGACGGTGACCCGCGGCCAGATGGCGATTTTCCTGCTGCGTGCCAAGTACGGCTCGGCGTTCACGCCGCCGGCCGCAACCGGCCTGTTCGCCGACGTGCCGCTCAACGCCTTCTATGCCAACTGGGTCGAGCGTTTCTACAGCGAAGGCATCACCTCGGGCTGCGGCACCGACCCGCTGCGCTTCTGCCCCGAGAGCCCGGTGACCCGCGGGCAGATGGCCGTGTTCCTGCTGCGCGCCAAATACGGTTCGGCGTACAACCCGCCCGCGGCCACCGGCATCTTCACCGACGTGCCGCAGGGTGATTTCTTCGCGCCGTGGATCGAGCAGCTCTACAGCGAAGGCGTCACCTCCGGCTGCAGCACCAGCCCGCTGCGCTACTGCCCGGACTCCGCGGTCGCACGCGACCAGATGGCCGTCTTCCTCGCCCGGACCTTCGACCTGTGACCCCCGCTCCCCCCGCCCGGCCGCCTCGGGCGGCCGGCGGGCGGACGCCGGCACGCCGCAAGAACCGCATCGCCGCCCTCGGGGCGGCGATTGCGTGTGCGCTGTGCGCTCCCGCGGCCCTGGCCGATGCCGGCGCCGGCCCGACGCTGGCCGAGCTCGATGCCGTGCTCGTCACCGCCGACCACTTCGACCGCGACGGCCGCAAGCTGCCGACCGCCACCACCGTGCTCGCCGCGCCGGAGCCGGGCCAGGTGCAGGTGGCGCTCGAGGCCCTGCGCGGCCGCCCCGGCACCTTCTTCCAGCAGACCACGCCCGGCCAAGGCAACGTGCTGGTGCGCGGCCTGAAGGGTTCGGAGGTGCTGCACCTGGTGGACGGCTTCCGGCTCAACGCGGCCTTCTTCCGCAATGCGCCCAACCAGTACATGGGCCTGGTCGATCCGCTCAACCTCGAGCAGGTGGAGGTGCTGCGCGGCCCGATGTCCACGGTGCATGGCAGCGACGCCATGGGCGGCGTGGTGCAGCTGGTGACGCCGTCGCCGCAATTCCATGACGACGGCGCGCGCGCCACCGGGCTCGCCAGCGCCTACTACAACTCGGCCGACGCCGGCCTGCACGTTCGCGCTGCCGCGGACGTGGGCGGAGAGCGCTGGGCCCTGCGTGCAGGAACCAGCCGCCAGGACATCGGCCTGCGCCGCGCCGGCGGCGGCGACACCCTGCCCGACACGGCCTACACCAGCCACGGCAATGACCTTCGCGCGGCCTGGCGCGCCGGCGAGGCCGGAACGCTGGAGCTGCTGTGGCAAGACTTCACCCAGCCTTCGACGCCGCGTTTCGACGCGCTCAATCCCGGCTTTGGCCAGGCGCAGCCGGAGAGCGACGAGTTCGCCTTCGCCCCGCAGTCGCGCCGATTCGGCCTCTTGCGTTATCGCGGCGACGCCCCGGCCTGGCTGGCCGACGAGATGGTGCTGCAGGCCGGCCGCCAGACCCTGGTGGATGGCCAGCGCAGCCGCAACCGCGGCTCGGACCTGCGCGAGTTCCAGCGCAACACCAGCCGGCTCGACGGCGCTTCGCTGCAGCTGCGTCGCCAGGCCAGCGACACCCTTGAACTGCGCTACGGCCTGGAGGCCTACCGCGACCGCATCGAGGCGCAGGCCAGCCGGCTCGACCTGGGCACCGGCCTGCAGTCGCCGGTGCGCGGCCGCTTCGTCGATGGCTCGGGCATGGACACCTCGGGCGCCTACGTGGTGGCCGACTGGGAAGCCAGCGAGGCCTGGCGCTTCAACGCCGGCCTGCGCCACAGCCGCTTCCGCACCCGCATTCCGGCCACGGCAAGCGCGCCGGCGGCGGAGGTCTCGGCCTCCGACCTCAGCGGCCAGGCCGGCCTGTCGCGCGCGCTCGACGCGGCCGGCGAATGGCGCCTGGTGGCCAACGTCGGCCGCGCCTTCCGCGCACCGAACGTGTTCGACCTCGGCGCCCTCGGCCCGCGACCCGGCAACCGCTTCAACCTGCCCAATCCCGATCTCGGGCCCGAGACCGCAGTCAGCGCCGACCTCGGCCTGAAGCTCTCGCGCCCGGGCCTGGACGCCGAAGCCTTCGTCTTCGCCACCCGTTACCGCGACAAGATCAGCTCGGTGCTCACCGGCGGCACCACGCCGCAGGGCCAGGCCATCGTGCAGTCGCGCAACGTCACCGAACTTGAATTGCACGGCGTCGAGACGGCGGTGGACTGGCGCATCGACGAGCAGTGGCGCCTGCAGGCCAGCGCCAGCTGGACCCGCGGCGAAGAGCAGGCCGCGGGCGATACGTACCCCGCCGACCGGATCCCGCCGGTCTACGGCCGCCTCGAGTTGGGCTGGCGTCCGGAGGGCTTCGTGGCCTGGCGCGCCTGGACCGACTTCGCCGGGCGCCAGGACCGCCTGAGCCCGCGCGACGCCACCGACCCGCGCATCAACCCCGATGGCACCGCCGGCTGGGCCACGCTCAACCTCGGCATGGACTGGCAGGCCCTGCCGGGGCTGGAATTGCGGCTTGAAGTGCGTAACCTGCTCGACCGCCGCTACCGCGAGCACGGCTCGGGCCTGGACGCCCCCGGCCGCGGCATCGGTGTCGGCTTCACCTGGACCGGACCCTGACCGATGGACCTGGGCAGCAACCTGCTCGTCGCCAACCTGCTTTCCCCCGTGGTCCTGGCCTTCGGCCTGGGCCTGGTGGCCCGCGCGCTGCGCAGCGACCTCGACATCCCGCCGGCCATCCAGGCCTACCTGTCGATTTTCCTGCTGCTGTCGATCGGCCTGAAGGGCGGCGTGGCCCTGCGCCAGGACCCGCCCGACAACCTGTGGCTGCTGCTGGTGGTCACCGTGCTCGCCGGCCTGGCCACCGCCGCCTCGGCCTACGTGCTGGCCCGCGCCTGGCTGCGCGACGTGCCGCTGCAGGCCGGCGCCATCGCCGCGCACTACGGCTCGGTGTCGGCGGTCACCTTCATCGCCGCCCAGCAGTTCGTCGAGCGCCTGGGCGGGCAGCCGGTGGAAGTGCTGGTGGCCCTGGTGGTCGCGCTGGAAATCCCGGCCATCCTGGTCGGCATCGGCCTGGCGCGCGGCGGCGGGCGGCCCAGCTGGCACCAGGTGCGCGAAGTACTGACCGGCCGCACGGCCATGCTGCTGCTCGGCGGCCTCGCCATCGGCGCGATCGCCGGCAAGTCCGGCGTGCAGGCGGTGGACGCGATGTACTTCCAGCTCTTCCAGGGCATGCTGATGCTGTTCATGCTCGACATGGGCCTGGTCGCCGCCGGCCAGCTGCGCCAGCTGGGGCGCGGCTTCGGCAGGTTGCTGGTATACGCCACCGCGCTACCCCTGGCGCACGGCGCGGCCGGCGTGGCCATCGGCCATGCGGTGGGCCTGGGCACCGACGGCGCCACCGTGTTCGGCGCCATGCTCGCCAGCGCCTCCTACATCGCCGCGCCGGCCTCGGTGCGCGCCTCGCTGCCCGAAGCCGACGCCGGCCGCTGCATCACCGCAGCGCTGGGCCTGACCTTCCCCTTCAACCTCGCCCTGGGCATCCCGCTCTACGCCGCGTTCTCGGGCTGGCTGGCCGGCTAGCCCACGCGGGCTAGAATGGCGGCATGCTCAAGATCGACAGCCACGCCCATTACCTGCCCAAGCACTGGCCGAACCTGGCCGAGAAGTACGGCGACGCCCGCTTCCCGGTGATCCACCACGAGGACGGCCGCGCCCGCATCTACAAGGACGGCAAGTTCTTCCGCGAGATCTGGTCCAAGACCTGGGATCCGGCCGAACGCATCGCCGACTACGCGCGCTTCGGCGTGCAGGTGCAGGTGCTGAGCACGGTGCCGGTGATGTTCAGCTACTGGGCCAAGGCCCAGCACGCGCTGGAGCTGCACCAGGCGCTCAACGACCACCTGGCCGAGGCCTGCCGCACCCACCGTCGCCACTGCGCCGGCATCGGCACCGTGCCGCTGCAGTCGCCGCGCCTGGCCGTGCAGGAACTCGAGCGCTGCATGGACCAGCTCGACCTGCAGGGCGTGCAGATCGGCTCGCACGTCAACGACTGGAACCTCGACGCGCCCGAGCTGCTGCCCTTCTTCGAGGCGGCCCAGGACTTGGGCGCGGCCATCCTCGTGCACCCCTGGGACATGATGGGCACCGACTCGATGCCCAAGTACTGGATGCCCTGGCTGGTGGGCATGCCGGCCGAGCAGAGCCGCGCCGCCTGCGCGCTGATCTTCGGCGGCGTGCTCGAGCGCTTCCCGCGCCTGAAGGTCTGCCTGGCCCACGGCGGCGGCAGCTTCCCCTACACCATCGGCCGCATCGAGCACGGCTTCAACATGCGCCCCGACCTGGTGGCCACCGACAACCCGCACAACCCGCGCAAATACCTCGACCAGCTGTATTTCGACAGCTGGGTGGCCGACAACCGCGCGCTGCGCTACCTGCTCGACACCGTCGGCGTGCCGCGGGTGATGCTGGGCACCGACTACCCCTTCCCGCTGGGCGAGCAGGAGCCGGGGGCCGGCATCGCCGCGCTCGGGCTGTCGGCCGACGAGCAGGCGCGGCTCTACCACGGCACCGCGCTGGAGTGGCTGGGCCTGCCGATGTCGAGGTTCGAATGAGCGAGCTGCACACCGTCCCGGCCGAGGCGCTCGACGCCGCCGACCCGCTGGCCCATTTCCGCGAACAGTTCCTCATCCCGCGCCACGGCGAGGGCGAGCAGGCCTATTTCTGCGGCAATTCCCTCGGCCTGCAGCCGCGCGGCGTGCGCGAGGCGCTGCTGCAGGAACTCGACGACTGGGCGGCGCTGGGCGTGGAGGCGCATTTCCGCGGCCGCCACCCGTGGATGCCCTACCACGCCGAGGTGCGCGACGGGCTGGCCCACATCGCCGGCGCGCACCCCTCGGAAGTGGTGGCGATGAACTCGCTGACGGTGAACCTGCACCTGCTGATGGCCAGCTTCTACCGGCCCACGGTGGAGCGGCCGGCCATCCTGATCGAAGCCGGCGCCTTCCCGTCCGACCAGTACGCGGTGGCCTCGCAGGTGCGCTTCCACGGTTTCGACCCGGCCCGCGACGTCATCGAAGTGCAGCCCGACGAGCCGAACGGCACCATTTCCATGACCGCCATCGAACGCGCGCTGGGCGAGCACGGCCACCGCATCGCGCTGGTGCTCTGGCCCGGCGTGCAGTACCGCACCGGCCAGGCCTTCGACCTCGCCGCCATCACCCGCATGGCGCACGCGCGCGGCTGCGTGGTGGGCTTCGACCTCGCCCACGCCGCCGGCAACCTGCCCCTGGCCCTGCACGACAGCGGCGCCGACTTCGCCGCCTGGTGCAGCTACAAGTACCTCAACTCGGGTCCCGGCGCCGTCTCCGGTGCCTTCGTGCACGAGCGCCACGCCCGCAGCGACCTGCCGCGCTTCGCCGGCTGGTGGGGCCACGACCAGTCGACCCGTTTCAGGATGGGCCCCGAGTTCATGCCCACGCCCGGCGCCGAAGGCTGGCAGCTGAGCAACCCGCCGATCCTGGCGCTGGCGCCGCTGCGCGTGTCGCTGGAGCTGTTCGCCCGCGCCGGCCTGCCGGCGCTGCGCGCCAAGTCCGAGAAGCTCACTGCCTACCTCGAGGCGCAGGTGCGCGCGCGCCTGCCGGACGTGCTCGAGATCGTCACGCCGGCCGAGCCGGAACGCCGCGGCTGCCAGCTCTCGCTGCGCGTGCGCGGCGGCCGCGACCAGGGCCGGGCCCTGTTCGAATGCCTCGAGGCCCAAGGGATCGTCGGCGACTGGCGCGAGCCGGACGTGATCCGCATCTCGCCGGTGCCGCTGTACAACCGCTACGCCGACATCAGCCGCTTCATCGCCGCCGTCGAGGCCTGGGCCGCGCCGGTGGGAGGCGTGGCGTGAAGCCGGCGGGCGCGCTGACGATCGCCGGCGCCGGCCTGGCCGGCGCGCTGCTGGCCACGCTGCTCGCGCGCCGCGGCTGGCCGGTGGAGGTGTTCGAGAAGCGCCCCGATCCGCGCGCCCGCGGCTACGAAGGCGGCCGCTCGATCAACCTGGCCCTGGCCGAGCGTGGCCTGGACGCGCTGCGCCAGGCCGGGCTGCAGGACGTGGTGATGAAGCAGGCCGTGATGATGCGCGGCCGCATGGTGCACCCGCTGGGCGGCGAGCCGATGCTGCAGCGCTACGGCCGCGACGACAGCGAGGTGATCTGGTCGGTGCACCGCGGCCGGCTCAACATCGCCCTGCTCGACGCCGCCGAAGCCGCCGGCGCGCGCATCCACTTCAACCAGCGGCTGGAGGGGGTCGACTTCGACGCCCGCATCGCCCGCTTCGTCAACGACCACGACCGCACGCGCCGCGAGCAGGCCTTCACCGCCCTGCTCGGCTGCGACGGCGCCGGCTCGGGCCTGCGCGCGGCGATGGCGCCGCACGTGGAGCTGGGCGAATCCTTCGAGCCATTGGGCCACGGCTACAAGGAGCTCGAAATCCCGCCCGCGGCCGACGGCGGCTTCCGCATCGAGCCCAACGCGCTGCACATCTGGCCGCGCGGCGGCTACATGTGCATCGCCCTGCCCAACACCGAGCGCACCTTCACCGTCACCCTGTTCCTGCCCAACGCCGGCGAACCGGGCTTCGACGCCCTGCCCACGCTGGCCGACGCCCGCGCCTTCTTCGAGCGCGACTTCGCCGATGCGCTGCCGCTGCTGCCCGACTTCGAGCGCGACTGGACCAACAACCCGGTCGGCGTATTGGCCACGCTGCGCCTGCGCCACTGGCGCCTGGACGGGCGCGCGGTGCTGCTGGGCGACGCCGCCCACGCCATGGTGCCCTTCCACGGCCAGGGCATGAACTGCGCCTTCGAGGACTGCCTCGCGCTCGACCGCCACATCGCCGCCGCCGACGACTTCGACGCGGCCTTCGCGGCCTTCGAGGCCGAGCGCCGCCCCAATGCCGAGGCCATCCAGGCCATGGCGCTGGAGAACTACATCGAGATGCGCGACCGGGTGGACGACGCCGACTACCTGCTCCAACGCCAGCTGGAAGTGACGCTGGCCGGGCGGCACCCGGGCGTTTTCCTGCCGCGCTACTCGATGGTCAGCTTCACCACCATTCCCTACGCCACCGCGTTCGAACGCGGCAAGGTGCAGCGGCAGATCCTGGTGGAGGCCACGCGCGGCCGCGCTTCGCTGGACGAGGTGGATCTCGCCGCCGCCGATGCGCTCGTGCGCGAAAGGCTGGCGCCGCTCTGATGGCCGCCAGTTTCCTTTGGTATGACCTGGAAACCTTCGGCCGCGACCCGCGGCGCACCCGCATCGCCCAGTTCGCGGCCATCCGCACCGACGCCGACCTCAACCCGGTCGGCGAGCCGATCAGCCTGTTCTGCCAGCCCGCCGACGACCTGCTGCCCTCGCCCGGGGCCACGATGATCACGGGCATCACGCCGCAGCAGGCCCGGGCCGATGGCCTGCCCGAGGCGGCCTTCATGGCGCGGCTGGCCGAGGAGTTCATGCAGCCGCAGACCTGCGCGGTGGGCTACAACTCGATCCGTTTCGACGACGAATTCGTGCGCTTCGGCCTGTACCGCAACTTCCACGACCCCTACGAGCGCGAATGGCGCAACGGCAACTCGCGCTGGGACCTGCTCGACGTGCTGCGACTGGCCGAAGCCCTGCGCCCCGAAGGCCTGGCCTGGCCGCTGCGCGAGGACGGCGCGCCGAGCTTCAAGCTCGAGCACCTGGCCGAGGCCAACGGCGTGCGCGAGGGCGACGCCCACGAGGCGCTGAGCGACGTGCGCGCGCTCATCGGCCTGGCGCGCAAGTTCAAGGCCGCCCAGCCGCGGCTGTGGGACTACGCCTTCGCCCTGCGCGACAAGCGCAAGGTGGCCGCGCTGATGGACGTGGCCAACATGACGCCGCTGCTGCACATCTCCTCGCGTTACCCGGCCAGCCGTCACTGCGCGGCGCTGGTGGCGCCGATCGCGCGGCATCCGAAGATCGAGTCGCGGATCCTGGTCTGCGGGCTCGACGAAGATCCGGATGCGCTGCTGGCGTTGGAACCCGACGAAATCGCCGACCGCCTGTACACGCCGGCCGCCGACCTGCCCGAGGGCGAGCGCCGCATCCCGCTCAAGGAAGTGCACACCAACAAGTGCCCCATCCTGCTGCCGCTGGAGCACCTGCGCCCCATCGATTTCGAGCGGCTGGGCATCGACCGCGACGCCTGCCTCGAACGCGCCGAACGCCTGCGCGCCGCGCCCGGCCTGGCCGAGAAAGTGCGCCGCGTGTTCGCCGTCGAAACCGCGCGCGAGCCGGCCGATGCCGATGCCGCGCTCTACGACGGATTCCCCTCCGACGCCGACAAGCGCCTGTTCGCGCGCGTGCGCAGCGCCGCGCCGGCCGAGTTGCCTGGGTTCGGCCCCCGCTTCGACGACCCGCGTTTCGCCGAGCTGCTGTTCCGCTACCAGGCCCGCAACTGGCCCGACAGCCTCGACGCGGCCGGCCGCGCCCGCTGGAATGCCTACCGCCGCACCCGCCTCGGCGCCGCCAGCGGCCTGTCGGAGTACGATTTCACGGCCTATTACGCCGAAATCGCGACACTGCGCGCCACCACGGAGCCCGGCCCGAAGCAGGCCTGGCTCGACGCCCTGCAGGACTGGGGGCAAGCCCTGGAACGCGAGCTGGCATGAGCACCTATTTCAGCGACAAGACCTTCAAGTTCCTGCGCGCGCTGGCGCGCAACAACACCAAGCCCTGGTTCGAGGCGCACCGCGCCGACTACGAGGCGCACCTCAAGGCGCCCTTCCAGCGCCTGATCACCGACCTGCAGCCCGACCTGCTCGCGATCAGCGCGCACTACCGCGCCGACCCGCGCGGCAACGGCGGGTCGCTGTTCCGCATCCACCGCGACACGCGCTTTTCCAACGACAAGACGCCCTACAAGACCTGGGGCGGCGCGCGCTTCTTCCACGCCCGCAGCAAGCAGGTGCCGGCGCCTTCGTTCTACCTGCACGTGCAGCCGGGCAACAGCTTCCTGGGCGCCGGCATCTGGCACCCGGAGCCGGAGGTGCAGCGCCGCATCCGCGAGTTCCTGGTCGACAACCCGGCCGGCTGGGAGAAGTTCGCCCGCGCGCCGGCCTTCAAGCGCAGGTTCGAGTTCTGGGGAGAGAGCCTGGTGCGCCCGCCCCGCGGCTACCCGGCCGACCACCCGCTGATCGAAGACCTCAAGCGCAAGGACTTCACCGCCGGCATGGCCCTCGACGACGAGGTGATCCTCGGACCGCGCCTGCGCCAGGCCGTGGCCAGCGGCTTCGCCGGCCTCGCCCCGCTCGCCGACTACCTCTGCGCCGCCCTCGACCTCGAATTCTGACGCCCGTCTGGGCCGCCCATGCCCGCCAGCCTCCGGCCCTTCGCCGTCTTCTACTTCTGGTACTACGCCGCCCTCGGCGCCTACACGCCCTACGTGGGGCGCTGGGTGGACGCGCTGGGCCACGGTGGCTTCGTGGTCGGCGCGATGCTGGGCCTGTGGTACGGCACGCGCATCATCGCGCCGCCGGCCTGGGCGGCCCTCACGGGTCGCAGCGCGCGCCCGGGCGAATGGTTCGTGGCCGGCTGCGTGGCCACCCTGCTGTGCTTCGCCGGATTCCTGTTCACCCGCGAGGCCTGGGCCCTGCTGGGGGTGATGGCGGCCTTCGGGCTGTTCTACAACGCGGTGATGCCGCAGTTCGAAGCCATGACCCTCGCCGCGCTGGGCCCCGCGCCCGAGCAGTACGGGCGCCTGCGCGTCTGGGGTTCGGTGGGTTTCCTGCTCGTCGCCGGCAGCTACGGCGCGCTGATGGACCGCGTGGGCGCCGAGAACTTCCCCTGGCTCACCCTGCCCCTGTTCGTGGCCATGGCCCTCGCCGCCTGGCCGCACCGCCACGACCGCCCGCCGGAGCAGGCGCCGGCCACCGTCGGCGAGGCCGGGCACCTGTTCAAGCGCCCGGGCGTGCGCCGCTTCCTGCTGGTGGCGCTGCTGATGCAGCTGGGCTTCGGCCCGTTCTACGTCTTCTACACGCTGCACCTGCAGGCCGCCGGGCATTCGGGCGCGGCCATCGGCGCGCTGTGGGCCCTGGGCGTGCTGATCGAGATCGCGATGTTCTGGCAGGCGCCGCGCCTGATCGCCCGCTTCGGCGCCGGGCGGCTGCTGTCGGCCTGCCTGGCCGCGACGGTGCTGCGCTGGACGGTCACCGCGCTCTACGCGCACTCGCTGCCGGTGATGCTGCTGGCCCAGACCACGCATGCGCTGAGCTTCGCGGTCTTCCACGCCTGCTGCATGCGGCTGATGAGCGAGTATTTCCCGGGCCGGCGCGCGGCGGCCGGCCAGAGCCTGCTCTACGGCTTCAGCTCGGGCGTGGGCGGCGTGCTGGGCGCGGGCATGGCGGCCCTGGCCTGGGAGAGCGCCGGCGGCGGAATGCTGGCCTTCCTGCTCGGTGCCGCGGTGACGGCGGTGGCCTGGGGCGTGTACGCGCTGCGGCGCGCCCGCTGAGGCGGCTCAGGGTTCGTGCACGGTGCCGAAGGGCACGTGGCCGGCGGCGACATGCCGGCGGGCCGACTCGATGTTGTGGGTGGAGTCGTCGAAGAAGATGTCGGCGCCGAAGGCTTCCAGGAACGGGCCCTTGTCGCGGCCGCCCAGGAACAGGGCTTCGTCCAGGCGAACGCCCCACTCGCGCAGCGTGAGGATGACGCGCTTGTGCGCCGGCGCCGAGCGCGCGGTCACCAGGGCGGTGCGAATCGGTGATTCTTCACCGATCGGGAAGGCCTGCTGCAGGTCGTGCAGCGCGGCCAGGAAACCCTTGAACGGGCCGCCCGACAGTGGCTCGTTGGCGCGCGCCAGCTCGTGGTCGTGGAAGGCCGCCAGGCCTGCCGACTGCGAGACGCGCTCGGATTCGTCGCCGAAGATCACCGCGTCGCCGTCGAAGGCGATGCGCAGCTGAGGGTGGGTGTGCTCCGGCGCCGGCGACGGCAGGATGGTGGCCGCCGCCACGCCGTGCTCGAGCGCGGCGCGCACCGAGGCCGGGTTGGCCGACAGGAACAGCTGGGCGCCGAAGGGCCGGATGTACGGATACGTCTCGCCGCCGCTGGTGAACACCGCGCGCACGATGCCCAGGCCGTAGTGCTCGATGGAATTGAAGATGCGCAGGCCGGTGTCGCTGGAATTGCGCGAGAGCAGGATCACCTCCACCCGCGGGTGGTCGGCCGGGCAGCCCTCGTTGAGCGCCAGCAGCTTGCGCACCAGCGGGAAGGCAATGCCGGGCGGCAGCACCTCGTCCTCGCGCTTGCGCTGGAACTCGGCGTAGGCCTGCACGCCCTGCTGCTCGAACAGGGCGTGGCTGTCCTCCATGTGGAACAGCGCCCGCGTCGTGATGGCGACCGTCAGCCGCTCTGGCGGAACGCTGGGCATCACGGGCTCGTGGGGCTTGGCCATGGCGACAGGTTAGCGCGTTCCCGGGCCCGGGGCCTCAGCTGTTGACCAGGCGGCGACGGATGGCGCTGGAGGCCATGTCGATCAGCAGCACCGCCAGGATGGTGATCAGCAGCACCGCCGCGGCCTTGTCGAACTGGCGGTAGCGCAGGGCCGTGAGCAGCATGCCGCCCACGCCGCCGGCGCCCACCACGCCCAGGATGGCCGAGGCGCGCAGGTTGAGCTCGAAGCGGAACAGCCACTGGGCCATGATCTCCGGCAGCACCTGCGGCAGCACCGCGAAGCGGATGGCCTGCAGGCGGGAACCGCCGGCCGCCTCGACCGCCTCGAAGGTGCCCATGTCGATCGACTCGATCACCTCGGCGCCGAGCTTGCTGAGCATGCCCACCGAGTGGATGCCGATGGCCAGGGCACCGGCGAACGGGCCCAGGCCGACGATCGGCACCAGGTACAGGGCCAGCAGGATCTCCGGCACCGAGCGGATGGCCGAGGAGATGAACTTGACCAGGCGCGAAATGCGCGGGAACAGCGTGCGCGCACCCAGCACGGCCAGCGAAATGGACAGCGCCGCGCCGATGAGCGTGCCGATCCAGGCGATCTGGATGGATTCGAGCACCGCCGGCAGCGCGCGGGTCTGGCCATAGCCCCAGTCGGCCGGCCAGAAGAAGCCCAGCACCCGCACCATCTGCTCGGGCAGCTTGAGCAGCCGCTCGGGCGAGGCATCGATGGACCACAGCGACCACAGCACCAGGCCGGCGATGACCAGGGTGGCCCAGGTGGCCAGGCCGCCCTTCGGGGCCTGCGGACGGACCACGGCGTTCATGCCAGCCTCCTGCGGATGGCGCCGGAGAGTTGTTCGATCGCGAGCACGGCCACCAGCACCACCAGGATGATCAGGCTGACGCGCTCGTACTCGAAGTTCGAGCGCTGGGACTCGAGGATCATGCCCAGGCCGCCGGCGCCGACCAGGCCCAGCACCATCGACGAGCGCACGTTGAGTTCGAAGGCGTACATCAGGTAGGACGCGTACTGCGGCCAGACCTGCGGCAGCGCGCCGAAGCGCACCATCTCGATCCAGTTGCCGCCGGCGGCGCGGATGGCCTCGGGCAGGTTGGTGTCGATGGCCTCGATGGACTCGGAGAAGAGCTTGCTGATCACCGCCACGGTGAACACCGTCAGCGCCAGCGCACCCGCCAGCGGGCCGAAGCCGACCGCGGTGGCGAACAGCATCGCCCAGAACAGGTCGGGCAGCGTGCGCATGATGTTCATGAAGTTGCGGTCGAGGAACCAGACCAGCCCGTTGGGCGAGACCGGGCGCGCCGCCAGCACCGCCACCGGGATGGCCAGGATGCCGCCGATGACGCTGCCGATCAGGGCGATCTGCAGGGTCTCGAGGAAGGGCTTGAACAGGCGCGGGAGGAAACCGAAGTCGGGCGGGAACGATTCCACCAGCAGGCGCTTGCCGCCGCCGATGTTGCAGAGCATCCCGATGAAGTCGACGCCGACGCCCTTGGCCGACCAGGCGGTCATCGCCACCAGGGCCAGCGTGATGCCGCCCCAGAAGGCATAGCGCGGCTTGGGCCGGGCCGGTGCGATCACGCCACGCCCCCGAGGAAGTCGTCGTCGCCCGGCGGGCGGCCGTAGATCTCGCGGAACTGGTCGTCGGTGACGGTCTCGCCGCCGCCGTCGTACACCATCTCGCCGTGGCGCAGGCCGATGATGCGCTGGCCGTAGCGGCGCGCCAGGTCCAGGAAGTGCAGGTTGACGATGGTGGTGATGCCCAGCTCGCGGTTGATGCGCAGCAGGTCCTGCATCACCTGGTGCGAGGTGACCGGGTCGAGCGAGGCCACCGGCTCGTCGGCCAGGATGATCTTGGGGCGCTGGGCCAGGGCGCGGGCGATGCCCACGCGCTGCTGCTGGCCGCCGGAGAGCTGGCTGGCCTTGACGTAGGCCTTGTCGACGATGCCGACGCGCTCGAGCGCCTCGAGCGCGATCTCGACCTCGGCCTTGGGCCACAGGCCGGTGATGGTGCGCCAGGTGGGCACATGCGCCAGGCGGCCGATGAGCACGTTGTCGAGCACGCTCAGTCGCTTCACCAGGCGGAAGTCCTGGAAGACCATGCCGATGTCGGCGCGCAGGCGGCGCAGCGCCCTGCCCGGCTTGTCGGGCATGGGCTGGCCGGCGATCTCGAGCGTGCCTTCGGTCAGCGGGATCAGGCCGTTGACCGAGCGCATCAGCGTGGACTTGCCCGCGCCGGAGGAGCCCACGATGACCACGAACTGGCCGGCCGGGATGTCGAGGTCGATGCCCTTGAGCGCCTTGACGCCGCCGGCATAGGTGACGCCGGCGCCGCGGTAGCGGATGGCGGGGACGGAAGTGTTGGACTGGCTCATCGGATTCCCGGTCAGCGACGCATCTGGTCGTAAACGTCGGCCACGGGCTGGTACACGCCCGGCGCCGCCGGCACGAAGCCGTCGATTTCATAGATGTTCCAGAGCGCCCGCTGCTCGCGCGGCAGGTGCTCCTGCGATTTGGCAAAGTCGACGAAGGCCTGCGCGATGGCCTGCTTGAGGTCCTCGGGCAGGTCGGCCCGCACCTGCACGCCGTCGTTGGGCACGTCCACGGTGCGGTTGAACACGATCACCTTCTCGCCCACGTCCGGGTACTGCGCCTTCACCATGTTGCGCGCGTCGTTGTAGGACACGGCCACGTCGGTGTCGCCGGCGTACACGGCCAGCACGGCGGCGTCGTGGCTGCGCACGAAGATGCCGCGCACGTCGCGCTCGGGGTCGATGCCCAGCTTGAACAGCTGCTGGGCCGGGAACAGGTAGCCGGTGGTGGAATTGGGGTCGGTGAAGGCGATGGTGCGGCCGCGCAGCTGCGCGAGGTCGCCGTCGCAGCGCAGCATGCCGTTGGGGCCGGGCACCGGCGGCTGCTTGCAGAGCGAGGCGTCGCGGGTCATCCACTGGGTGTGGTAGCCGGTCTCGCCGTTGCGCACCGAGATCAGCACGGCCTGGATGTCGTAGCGGCGGGCGCCGAGCATGGCCGCGAACGGCGGCAGCATGGCGATGTCGGCGCGGCCGCTGCCCATGGCCTCGACCAGGCCGGTGTAGTCCTGCGGCACGAAGGCGCGCACCGGCATGCCCAGGCGCTCTTCGAGGTAATTGGAGATCGGGTCGAGGTTCTCGACCATCATCTCGGCCTCGTTGGCCGGCACCAGGCCCAGCACCAGCTCGCTGGGCCAGCCGCGCGGGTCACTGGCGGCCGGGTCGGCGCAGCACGAGGCCAGGGCCAGCACCAGCGGCAGGGCCAGCAGCCTCCGCCAGCGTGGCCGGTGGGCCGTTTCGGAACGAGGATTCGGGCTCATATCCGCCAATTTTGTTTCCCTTGCATGACAGTTTCGAGACAGCCCGGGGACCCTCAGCCCTCGTTGCTGACCCCGTGCGGTACGTGCCCCGCGGCCACGTGGCGGCGCGCGGACTCGATGTTGTGGGTGGAGTCGTCGAAGAAGATGTCGGCGCCGAAGGCGTCCAGGAACGGGCCCTTGTCGCGGCCGCCCAGGAACAGGGCCTCGTCCAGGCGCACGCCCCACTCGCGCAGCGTGAGGATGACGCGCTTGTGCGCCGGCGCCGAACGCGCCGTCACCAGGGCGGTGCGGATCGGGGCCTCGTCGGGCGGGTAGTCCTGCTGCAGGTCGTGCACGGCGCGCAGGAAGTCGCCGAAGGGCCCGACCGACAGCGGCGTGAGCGCCATCGCCCGCTCGTTGTTGCTGAAGGCCTCCAGGCCCTCGCCGCGGGCGATGCGTTCGGACTCGTCGCCGAACAGCACCGCGTCGCCGTCGAAGGCGATGCGCAGCTGGTCGTGCCGCGACTCCACCGCCGGCACCGGCAGCACCGTGGCCGCGGCCACGCCGGCCTTGAGCGCGCTGCGCACGTCCTCGGCGTGGGTGGACAGGAACAGGTGGGCGCCGAAGGGCTGGATGTAGGGGAACGGCGCGGCGCCGTTGCTGAACACCGCGCGGCTGATCGACAGCCCGTGGTGCTCGATCGAATTGAAGATGCGCAGACCGGTCTCGCTGGAGTTGCGCGAGAGCAGGATGACCTCGACCGGCCGGCTGCCGTCGGGCGACTCGAGCTCGAGCAGCTTGCGCACCAGCGGGAAGGCCGCGCCCGGGGCCAGCACGTCGGCCTCGCGGCTGCGCTGGTAGTCGAGGTAGGCCTGCAGGCCCTCGCGCACGTACAGCGCGTGCGCATCCTCGAGGTCGAACAGGGTGCGCGAGGACAGCGCCAGCACGAGGCGGCTGCGGCCGGGCAGCAGGGAATGGGACGCGGTCTGGGCCATCAGGTGGTGAACTGCTCGTTGAGGATGCGTTCCTCGAGGTTGTGCTCGGGGTCGAAGAGCAGCGTGACCGTGCGCTCGCGCGACTCGCGCACCGTGATCTCGGCCACGTCGCGCACCTCGTGCGAATCGGCGGTGGCGCTGACCGGGCGCTTGTGGCCGTCGAGCACCTCCACCCGCACCACGGTGTCCGAGCGCAGCAGCGCACCGCGCCAGCGCCGCGGCCGGAACGCGGCGATGGGCGTGAGCGCCACCACCTGCGAGCCCAACGGCAGGATCGGCCCGTGCGCCGAGAAGTTGTAGGCGGTGCTGCCGGCCGGGGTGGCCACCAGCACGCCGTCGCAGACGAGTTCGTCCAGGCGCACCTGGCCGTTGAGCGAGATGCGCAGGTGCGCCGTCTGCCGGGTCTGCCGGAGCATCGAGACTTCGTTGTAGGCCAGCAGCGAGACGGTGGCGCCCGACTCGGAGATCGCCGTCATCTCCAGCGGCCGCAGCACCGCGGCCTCCGCCGCGTGCAGGCGCTCGACCAGATCGTCGGGCCGGTGCTGGTTCATCAGGAAACCGACCGTGCCCAGCTTCATGCCGAACACCGGCTTGGACAGCGCGCCGTGGCGATGCAGCGTGTGCAGCATGAAGCCGTCGCCGCCGAGCACGCACAGTACATCGGCCTCTTCCGGGGCCACCTGCCCAAAGCGCGCGGCCAGCCGGTCCCGGGCGGCCTGGGCCTGGGGAACGGAACTGGCGAGGAAGGCGATGCGCGGCTGGGCGGGGAGGCTCGGCATGGCGCGAAGGATAACCCAGCCCATGCCCCCTGTAGGAGCGCCTTCAGGCGCGAAGGCGCTCCTGCACGGGTTGGTTCTTCACGCGGCGCCGGCGGCCACCACCTGGGCCAGTCGGCGCACGGCCACCGACAGGGTCGGATAGTCGAGCTCGCGCAGGTTGCGCAGGTCCGCGAACATGGCCTGGGCCAGGCGCAGGGCCGGCTCGTCGCGGCCGAGCCACTGGCCGACCACGTCGCCCGGCTCCGCCCCGCCCGCCCCCGCCAGCACCTGGCCGACCAGGGCACGCTGCTGGGCCTGCAGCTCGTCGCGCAGCACGCCGCGGGCCTGGGCATGCCAGCGGCCCGACACCGGCAGGGCCTCGACCGCGTCCATCAGCCACTTGGTGCACAGTGCATCGGCCAGCGTGAAGTAGGTCGCGGCCACGCGGGCCACCGGCAGCTTGCGCTCGATCGCCACCTCGACGATGTCCAGGGCATAGGCCAGGAACGGCAGGCTGGCGAAGGAACGCGCCAGCTCGACCGGGTAGCCCTGGGCCAGCCAGCGCGCCTCGTCGGCGGCCAGCTGGGCGCGGCCGTCCTCGGGCAGCACGCTGGCCAGGGCCGCGCGCAGTTCGGCCACGCCACCGGCATATCGTTCGACCTTCTCGGCGATGTTGAGCTGCTCGCCCGGGCGGTTGAGCAGCCAGCGCGTGAGGTTGCGCTGCAGGTGCCAGATGCCGGCCAGGGCCTCGAGCTGGGCCTCCTCGCTGACCTTCAGGTCCAGGCCGTCGATGGCCGCCCACAGCGCGCGGGCATCGAGCACCTCGCGGCTGATGGTGAAGGCCTTGGCGATCTGCGCCGGGGTCTGCCCGGTGTCTTCCTGCATGCGCAGCAGGAAGGTGGCACCCATGCGGTTGACGGTGGAGTTGGTGACCGCCGTGGCGATGATCTCGCGGCGCAGGCGGTGGTTCTGCATGTCCTCGGCGTAGCGATGCTGCAGCGCCTCGGGGAAGTAGCGCACCAGCTCCTTGCTCAGGTACGGGTCCTCGGGCACGTCCGAGTCGAGCATCTGGTTGAAGACCACGATCTTGTCGTAGCTCAGCAGCACGCTCAGCTCCGGCCGGGTCAGGCCCTGGCCGCGGGCCTTGCGCTCGGCCAGCTCGGCGTCGGTGGGCAGGAACTCGATGGCGCGGTCGAGCAGGCCCTGCTCCTCGAGCGTGCGCATGAAGTGCCCGAACGAGCCCAGGCGGGCCGCGCTCATGCGCTCCATCAGGCTGATGGCCTGGTTCTGGCGGTAGTTGTCGTTGAGCACCAGCTCGGCGACCTCGTCGGTCATGCTGGCCAGCAGCGCGTTGCGCTGTTCGACCGCCAGCTCGCCGCGCAGCACCGGCGCAGAGAGCAGGATCTTGATGTTCACCTCGTGGTCGGAGGTGTCCACGCCGGCCGAGTTGTCGATGAAGTCGGTGTTCACCAGCACGCCGTTCATGGCGGCCTCGATGCGGCCACGCTGGGTGAAGCCCAGGTTGCCGCCCTCGCCCACCGCGCGGCAGCGCAGCTCGTTGCCGTTCACGCGCAGGCCGTTGTTGGCGCGGTCGCCGGCGTCGGCGTGGCTCTCGCTGCTGGCCTTGACGTAGGTGCCGATGCCGCCGTTCCACAACAGGTCGACCGGCGCCTTGAGGATGGCGTTCATCAGCTCCATCGGGCTGAGCTGCTCGACGCCCTCGGCCAGGCCCAGGGCCTGGCGCACCTGCGGCGTGATGGCGATGGCCTTGAGCGAACGCGGGTACACGCCGCCGCCCTCGGAGATGAGCGACTTGTCGTAGTCCTCCCAGCTCGAACGCGGCACGGCGAACATGCGCTCGCGCTCGACGTAGCTGCGCGCCGCGTCCGGGTTCGGGTCGAGGAAGATGTGGCGGTGGTCGAACGCGGCCACCAGGCGGATGTGCCTGGAGAGCAGCATGCCGTTGCCGAACACGTCGCCGGACATGTCGCCGATGCCGACGCAGGTGAAGTCCTGGCTCTGCGAATCGATGCCCAGCGCGCGGAAGTGGCGCTTGACCGATTCCCAGGCGCCCTTGGCGGTGATGCCCATGCCCTTGTGGTCGTAGCCCACCGAGCCGCCCGAGGCGAAGGCGTCGCCCATCCAGAAGCCGTGCTCGGCCGAAATGCCGTTGGCGATGTCGGAGAACGTGGCCGTGCCCTTGTCGGCCGCGACCACCAGGTAGGGGTCGTCGCCGTCGTGGCGCACCACGTCCACCGGCGGTACGACCTGGCCGTCCACCAGGTTGTCGGTGATGTCGAGCAGGCCGTTGATGAAGCGCTTGTAGCAGGCGATGCCCTCGGCCAGCTGGGCGTCGCGGTCGCCGCCCGCGGGCGGGCGCTTGACCACGAAGCCGCCCTTCGAGCCCACCGGCACGATGACGGTGTTCTTCACCATCTGCGCCTTCACCAGGCCCAGCACCTCGGTGCGGAAGTCCTCGCGGCGGTCCGACCAGCGCAGGCCGCCGCGGGCCACCGGGCCGAAGCGCAGGTGCACGCCCTCGACGAAGGGCGAGTACACGAAGATCTCTCGGTAGGGCACCGGCTTGGGCAGCTCGGGCACCAGCGAGGGGTCGAACTTGAAGCTGATGTAGTCGCGGAAGGCGCCGCCCTTGCGCTGGTAGAAGCTGGTGCGCAGGGTGGCGTTGATCAGGGCCATGTAGCGGCGCAGGATGCGGTCGTCGTCGATGCTGGCGACCATGGCGTCGAGCAGGATCTCGAGCGCGTCGGTGATCGCGTCGGCCTGGGCGGCGCGGTCGAGCGCGCGGGCCGCGGCGATTTCCTGCGGGATGGTGTCGAGCGCGGCGCGGCGGTCGGCGGGCAGCAGCCAGGCGATCTGGTCGTGCAGGGCCTGCTGGCCGGCGGCGTCGAGCGGCACCTCGCGGCCCGGCTCGAAGCGCGCGGCGAACAGCTCGTAGAGCAGGCGCGCGATCACCGGGTAGCGCAGCAGCGCCTCCTCCATGTACGGCTGCGAGAACGGCACGCCGGTCTGCAGCGCGTACTTGGTGTAGCCGCGCAGCATGGCGATGTCGCGCCACTCCAGGCGCGCCGACAGCAGCAGCTGGTTGAAGCCGTCGTTTTCGGCCTCGCCGCTCCAGATGGCCGAGAAGGCCTCCTGGAAGGGCACGCGCGCGGCCTCGACGTCGACCTCGCCGCGGGCGGCGACCTCGAAGTCCTGCAGCGAGATGCGGCCGTCCTCGGCATCGATCACGTAGGGATGCTCGGTCAGCACACGCAGGCCGAGGTTCTCCATCACCGGCAGCACGTCCGACAGCGCCACGTCGCCGGCGCGGCGCAGCAGCTTCAGGCGCAGCTTGTCGCCGTGGCGGGCGAAGCTGATGCGCTGGTCGCCCTCGCCGCCCAGCCGCGAGGCATCGAGCACGTCGGCGGCGGCGGCCTCGGGCGTCACCGCCTCGAGGTAGCCGGCGGGCAGGCCGCGGCCGTAGCGCTGGGCCAGGCGCAGGCCGGCCTCTTCGCCATGCTCGCGCACCAGGATCTCGCGCAGCTCGTCGTGCCAGTCGCGCACGATGCGGGCCAGTTCGGCCTCCAGCGCGGCCTGGTCGACCTCGACGCCGCCACCCTGTTTCGGACGGATGACCAGGTGCAGCTGGGCCAGCGGCGACTCGCCGATCTGCACGGCGTGGTCCAGGCGCTCGCCCTGCAGCGCGTCCATCAGCAGCGCTTCGATGCGATGGCGGATGCCGGTGTTGAAGCGGTCGCGCGGGATGTAGACCAGGGCCGAGAAGAAGCGGCCGTAGCGGTCGCGGCGCAGGAACAGGCGGGTGCGGGCGCGCTCCTGCAGGCCCAGGATGCCCATCGCGGTGCGCTGCAGCTCCTCGGCGCTGGACTGGAACAGCTCCTCGCGCGGCAGCGTCTCGAGGATGTGGCGCAGCGCCTTGCCGCTGTGGCTGGTCGGCGCCAGGCCGGAGGCGGCCATCACGAACTCGTGGCGCTGGCGCACCAGCGGGATTTCCCACGGGCGGCGGTTGTAGGCGCTGGAGGTGTACAGGCCCAGGAAGCGGCGCTCGCGCACCGCGCGGCCCTCGGCGTCGAACTCGAGCACGCCGATGTAGTCCATGTAGCCCGGGCGGTGCACGGTGGCGCGGGCATTGGTCTTGGTGAGCACCAGCACGTCGCGGCGGGCGTTGGGCGCCAGGTCGGCGGCGGCCAGGCCGGCCACCGGGCGCGGGCGCGCCTGCTGGTCCTTGCCGCGCAGCAGGCCCAGGCCGCTGCCCTGCACCGGGTGAAGGTCGCGACCCACGACCTCGTACTCGCGGTAACCCAGGAAGGTGAAGTGGTTGTCGGCGGCCCAGCGCAGGAAGGCCTGCGCCTCGGCGCGGTCGGCGGCGTCCACCGGCATCGGCTGGTCCTCGATCGCGGCGGCGATGTCGAGCATGCGCTCGCGCATCGGCTGCCAGTCGGCCACGGCGGCGCGCACGTCGCCGAGCGCGGCCAGCAGGGTGCGCTCGATCTCGGCCATCGCGCCGGCATCGGCCTGGCGGTCGATCTCGAGGTAGATGAAGGATTCGGCGGCGCCCTCGCCCACCGACTGCAGCTTGCCGGCGGCGTCGCGCCTGACCTGCATCACCGGGTGCGCCAGCTGGTGCAGGGTGATGTTGAACTGGGCCAGCGCCATGCGCACCGAGTCGACGAGGAAAGGCATGTCGTCGTTGGCCAGGCGCACCACGGTGTGGGTGCTGTCGTAGCCGTCGGTGGCGAGCGTCGGGTTGCCCACCTGGATCTTGACCTTGCCGGCTTCGCGCTGGCCGGCGAAGGCCAGGAAGGCGCGCGACACGGCGGCCCATTCCACGGCGGGGCGGGCCTGCAGCTCGTCCTCCGGGACCCGCGCGAAGAAGCTTCGGGCGAAGGTCTCCTCCAGCGCCTTCGCGGGCGCGGACGCGGCGGCCGCGGCGGCGGCGGCGATGGCGTCGAGGGACTCGGCGGAAGCCAGGGCGTGGGCGTTCATGGTCTGCTCTCTCGCAGGCAGTGGGTAAAGCCATGAATTGTAGTCCCGGCGTGAAGCCGCGGCCAGAGAAAAACCGGCCTGCAAGCGGGAAAAAAGAAGCCCCGCTTCAGCGGGGCTTCGGATACGCCGGGGTACGGGCGTTGCTCAGCGCAGGCCGGTCTCGTTGCGGGCGATGACCAGGCGCTGGATTTCGCTGGTGCCCTCGTAGATCTCGGTGATCTTGGCGTCGCGGAAGTAGCGCTCGAGCGGCATTTCCTTCGAATAACCCATGCCGCCGTGGATCTGCAGGGCCTGGTGCGTGATGTACATCGCCGCCTCGGAGGCGGTGAGCTTGGCCACCGAGGCCTCGGTGCTGAAGCGGCCGCCGTTGAGGTCGGCCTGCGCCTTGGCCCAGGCCGCGCGAAGGGTGAGGATCTCGGCGGCGTCGAGGCGGCACTTCATGTCGGCGATCTTGGCCTGGATCATCTGGAACGAGCCGATCGGCTGGCCGAAGCTCTTGCGCTCCTTCACATAGGCCACGGCGGCCTTGTAGGCGGCCTTGGCCAGGCCCACGGCCTGCGAGGCGATGCCGATGCGGCCGGCGTCGAGCACGCCCATGGCGATCTTGAAGCCCTCGCCTTCCTGGCCCACCACTTCGTCGGCCGTGGCGACGTAGTCCTGGAACTCGATCTCGCAGGTCGCCGAGGCGCGGATGCCGAGCTTGGGCTCGGTCTTGCCGCGGTGGAAGCCCGGCTTGGTGGTGTCGACCATGAAGGCCGTGATGCCCTTGGCGCCCTTGGCCGGGTCGGTGATGGCGAAGAGGATGATGTACTTGGCCACCGGGCCGGAGGTGATCCAGCTCTTCTTGCCGTTGATGACGTAGCTGCCGTCGGCCTGCCTGGCGGCCTTGCAGCGCATCGCGGTGGCGTCGGAGCCCGACTGCGGTTCGGTGAGCGCGAAGGCGCCGATTTCCTTGCCCTCGGCGATCGCGCGCACGTACTTCTGCTTCTGCGCCTCGGTGCCGAACTTGAGGATGCCGTTGCAGAACAGCGAGTTGTTCACCGAGACGATGGTCGAGTGGGCGCAGTCGGCCTCGGCGATCTCGATCATGGCCAGCACGTAGCTGATCGTCGTGGTGCTCGGCGCTCGGCGCGATCTTTTCCTGCGCGATGCGGCGGGCCACGTCCTGGATCATCAGCTGTTCTTCGGTGAATCGGAAATCCACGGGGGCATCCTCGGGCTATGGCTGGCTAAGACCGCGATTGTAGCGGCTGGCGCCGTCGCGGGCAGGTCCACGCGGCGTGAAGCGCGCCGCGCCGCGGCTTGACGCCCCCGCCGGGCGGGCCTAACCTCGCATATCTTTGAATCCGGATGAAAGGATAAATAATGGACCTGGACGCCTGGTCGGCCTGTTTGAAGGTCCTTTCCGATCCCACCCGGGTGCGCCTGCTGGCCCTGCTCGAGCGCGAGGAGCTGACCGTGGCCGAACTGGCCGCCATCACCCGGCTCGCCCAGCCGCGCGTGTCCACCCACCTGGCCCGCCTGAAGGAGGCCGACCTGGTGCGCGACCGCCGCGCCGGCGTTTCGGCCTACTACCGCTTCAACGGCGACGGCCTCGAGCCGGGCGAATCGCGCCTGTGGGAAGCCCTGCGCGACAGCACCGACGACCCCCTGCTGCGCCAGGACGCCGAGCGCCTGCCGGCGGTGCTGGCCACGCGCGCGGCCGACCAGAACTGGGCCGACTCGGTGGCCGGCGACATGGAGCGCCACTACTCGCCCGGCCGGACCTGGGAAGCCCTGGCCCGCTCCACCCTGCCCCTGCTCGAGCCCGGCGACGTGCTCGACGTGGCCTCGGGCGACGGCGTGCTGGCCGAGCTGCTGGCCCCGCACTCGCGCCGCTACGTCTGCGTCGATTCCAGCGCCCGCGTCGTCAACGCCGCGCGCGAGCGCCTGCGCCGCTACCGCCACGTCGAGGTGCTCGAGGGCGACATGCAGGCCCTGCAGTTCCCCGCCGCCAGCTTCGACCTGGTGCTGCTGATGCACGCGCTGACCTACGCCGAACGCCCGGCCCAGGCCGTGGCCGAGGCCGCGCGCGTGCTGCGCCCCGGCGGCCGGCTGGTGGCCACGTGCCTCGGCAAGCACGAGCACCGCGCCGCGGTCACGCCCTACGGCCACGTCAACCTCGGCTTCAGCGCCCGCGAGCTGCGCAAGCACGCCGAGAAGGCCGGGCTGGAGGTGACGGTGTGCGAGCCGGTGACGCGCGAAAAGCGCCCGCCGCATTTCGAAGTGCTCACCCTGCTGGCGCGCAAGCCATGAGCCAGCTGCCCTGGCACGACCCGGCCCGCGCCGGGCAGCTGCTCGAAGCGCTGTCCCGGCGCATCCTCGTCATCGACGGCGCGATGGGCACCATGATCCAGCGCCACGGCCTGGCCGAGGCCGACTACCGCGGCGAGCGCTTCGCCGGCAGCCCGCGCGACCTCAAGGGCAACAACGACCTGCTCACGCTGACGCGCCCCGAGCTGATCGCCGGCATCCACCTGGCCTACTACGCCGCCGGCGCCGACATCGTCGAGACCAACACCTTCAATTCCACCGCCGTCTCGCAGGCCGACTACGGCCTCGAAGCCCTGGTGCCCGAGCTTAACCGGGAGGCCGCGCGCCTGGCACGCGCCTGTGCCGACGCCGCCGAGGCCGCCGATCCGACCCGGCCGCGCTTCGTGGCCGGCGTGCTCGGTCCCACCAGCCGCACGGCCTCCATCAGCCCCCGGGTCGAGGACGCGGGCTACCGCAACGTGCATTTCGACGAGCTGGTAGCCGACTACGGCCAGGCCGCGCGCGCCCTGGTCGAGGGCGGCGCCGACATCCTGATGGTCGAGACGGTGTTCGACACCCTCAACGCCAAGGCCGCGCTGTATGCGCTCGACGAGTTGTTCGAGTCGCTGGGTGCGCGCCTGCCGGTGATGGTGTCGGGCACCATCACCGACCGCAGCGGCCGCACCCTCAGCGGCCAGACCGCCGAGGCCTTCTGGTATTCGCTGCGCCACGCCCGGCCGCTGTCGATCGGCCTGAACTGCGCGCTCGGCGCCCGCGACCTGCGTGCCCACGTGGACATGCTCTCGCAGGTGGCCGACACCTACGTCAGCTGCCACCCCAACGCCGGCCTGCCCAATGCCTTCGGCGGCTACGACGAGGGCCCGGGCGAGATGGCCGGGGTGCTGCGCGAGTTCGCCGAGGCCGGCCTGCTCAACCTGGTCGGCGGCTGCTGCGGCACCACGCCCGAGCACATCGCCGCGATCGCCGGTGCCGTGCGCGGCCTGGCCCCGCGCACGCCGCCCAGCCTGCCCGCGTACACGCGCCTGGCCGGCCTCGAGCCCTTCGTCATCACGGCCGACACCAATTTCGTCAACGTCGGCGAGCGCACCAACGTCACCGGCTCGGCGCAGTTCAAGAAGCTGGTGCTGGAGAACCGCTACGACGAGGCCCTGGCCGTGGCGCGCCAGCAGGTCGAGAACGGCGCCCAGGTCATCGACGTGAACATGGACGAGGGCCTGCTCGACGCCGAGGCGGCGATGGCGCGTTTCCTCAACCTCGTCGCCTCCGAGCCGGACATCGCCCGCGTGCCGGTGATGATCGACAGCTCGAAGTGGAGCGTGATCGAGGCGGGCCTGAAGTGCGTGCAGGGCAAGCCGATCGTCAATTCCATCTCGCTCAAGGAAGGCGAGGCCGCCTTCCTGGCCCAGGCCCGCGAGGCGCGCCGGCACGGCGCCGCCGTGGTGGTGATGGCCTTCGACGAGCAGGGACAGGCCGACACCTTCGAGCGCAAGGTCGCCATCTGCAGCCGCGCCCATGCGCTGCTGGTGCAGCAGGCCGGCTTCGCGCCCGAAGACATCATCTTCGACCCCAACATCTTCGCCATCGCCACCGGCATCGAGGCGCACGACGACTACGCAGTCGCCTTCATCGAGGCCGCGCGCGAGCTCAAGCGCCGCTTCCCGGAGAGCCACGTCTCGGGCGGCGTGTCGAACGTGTCCTTCTCCTTCCGCGGCAACAACGCGGTGCGCGAGGCCATCCACTCGGTCTTCCTCTACCACGCCATCGGCGCGGGCATGGACATGGGCATCGTCAACGCCGGCGCGCTGGCGCTGTACGACGATCTCGACCCGGCCCTGCGCGAGGCGGTCGAGGACGTGGTGCTCAACCGGCGTGCGGACGGCACCGAGCGACTGCTGGCCGAGGCCGACAAGCACAAGGCGCGAAAAGGTGAGTCCCGGGCACCCGACTTGGCCTGGCGCCAGTGGCCGGTGGACGAGCGCATCCGCCACGCCCTGGTGCACGGCATCGACGCCTACGTCGAGGCCGACGCCGAGGAGGCGCGCCAGCGCTCGACGCGGCCGCTGGACGTGATCGAAGGCCCGCTGATGGCGGGCATGAACGTGGTCGGCGACCTGTTCGGCGCCGGCAAGATGTTCCTGCCCCAGGTCGTCAAGTCGGCCCGCGTGATGAAGAAGGCCGTGGCCCACCTGATCCCGTACATCGAAGCCGAGAAGGCCCGCAGCGGCGACGCCGGCAAGCCGCGCGGCAAGGTGCTGATGGCCACGGTGAAGGGCGACGTGCACGACATCGGCAAGAACATCGTCGGCGTGGTGCTGGCCTGCAACAACTTCGAGGTGGTGGACCTGGGCGTGATGGTGCCCGCGCAGGTGATCCTCGACCGCGCCCGCGAGGAGAAGGTGGACGTGATCGGCCTGTCGGGCCTGATCACGCCCTCGCTGGAGGAGATGAGCCACGTCGCCAGGGAAATGAAGCGCCAGGGATTCGACATCCCACTGATGATCGGCGGCGCCACCACCTCGCGCGCGCACACGGCCCTGAAGATCGACCCGCACTACGAGGCGCCGGTGGTCTGGGTGAAGGATGCCTCGCGCGCGGTGGGCGTGACCCAGTCGCTGCTCAGCAGCGAACTGCGCGGGCCCTTCGTGGCCGCCAACGCCGCCGACTACGCCGAGGTGCGCAAGCGCCACGCCAACCGGGGCGACGCCAAGCCCCTGTTGCCCCTGGCCCGGGCCCGCGACAAGGCCTTCGACGGTGGCTGGGCCGACTACGCCCCGCCGGCGCCGCGCCGGCCGGGCCTGACCGTGTTCGACGACTACCCGCTGGCCGACCTGCGGGCGGTGATCGACTGGACGCCCTTCTTCCAGTCCTGGGAGCTGGCCGGCCGCTACCCGGCCATCCTCGAGGATGCCGTGGTCGGCCCGCAGGCGCGCGAGCTGTTCGCCGACGCGCAGGCGATGCTCGACAGGATCATCGACGAGAAGTGGCTCACGGCGAAGGCCGTGGTCGGCCTGTGGCCGGCGCGCTCGGTGGGCGACGACATCCAGGTGCTCGACGAAACCGGCCACCTGCGCGCCACCCTGCACTGCCTGCGCCAGCAGGCGGACAAGCCCGACGACCGCGCCAATTTCTGCCTGGCCGACTTCGTGGCGCCGCGCGACAGCGGCCGCCAGGACTGGGTGGGTGGCTTCGCCGTCACCGCGGGCCTGGGCATCGAGCCGCACCTGGCCCGCTTCGAGGCGGCGCACGACGACTACAACGCCATCCTGCTCAAGGCCCTGGCCGACCGCCTCGCCGAGGCCCTGGCCGAGGACCTGCACCGGCGCGTGCGCACCGAGCTTTGGGGCTATGCGCCGGACGAAGCACTCGACAACGAGGCACTGATCGCCGAGCGCTACCGCGGCATCCGGCCGGCGCCGGGCTACCCGGCCTGTCCCGACCACAGCGAGAAGGACACGCTCTTCCGCCTGCTCGGCGCCCCGGAACATGCGGGCATGACGCTGACCGAGAGCTTCGCGATGCTGCCGACGGCGGCGGTCAGCGGCCTGTACTTCGCGCACCCGCGCAGCCAGTACTTCGTGGTCGGCCGCCTCTCGCGCGAACAGGTGGCCGACTACGCCCGCCGCAAGGGCATCCCGCTGCAGCAGGCCGAACGCTGGCTCGCCCCCAACCTCGACTACGACCCCGAGTAAGCGCACGCCACCCCTGTAGGAGCGCCTTCAGGCGCGAATCTCTTGCCCCTTGGCTTCAGGCGCCGGGATCGTTCCTGGCGAAGGTCCGCCGTACGCGCAGTCCTTTGCCGGGGACGCCGTGAACCCATCCATGGGGTCTCTTCGAAAACGTCCATGTTTTCGAAGCCCCGGCAAAGGACTGCGCATACGACGGACCGCGAAGGATATGGGCCGGCGGATCGAACACGAAGGCGCATCCCGGCGCAGATGGTTCGCCGGGTCGTCGCATGAGAAGTCCCCAGGCCGGACCGTCGGAGACAGGGATGTCGACGACGAGCCTACATGGACGTACTTGCGGCGTGTCCGGACTGGGGACGTCTCGTGCGGCGGCCCGTTGCGGGGAGCGACCCCGGCGCAAGAAGCAAAAGATTCGCGCCTGAAGGCGCTCCTACAGCGGCGCGCGCGGGGGTTACCAGACGAGGTCGTCGGGGATCTGGTATTGGGGGTCGGCGTAGGGGTCGTCGCCGGCGGGGGCGTTGGGGTCGACCTTGAGAGCGACCAGGCTCGGCAGCAGGGCCGCGACCTCGTCGGCCAGGGCGACGGTGACCAGCAGGTAGCGGCCGTCGAGCTGCACCACCGCCAGTTCGCCGGCGTTGAGCGCCTTGAGCTGGTCGGGCGTGACGTAGACGCGGCGGATCTTGCCGCCGTATTCGAAGTGGCGCGCGTGTTCGGCCTCGGCCGCGTTGAGCGACTTGTCCTTGAGCAGCTCGGCCACCTGCGCCTTGGCGGCGCGCTTGCGCGCGGCCTCTTCCTGCCTGGCCTTCTCGGCCGCGATGCGCTCTTCCTTTTCCTTCTGGGCGCGGATCGCGTAGGCCTTGGCCAGGTCGATCTCTTCCTGGCTGCGCGGCGGCCTGGCATCGCGGCGACCCGAAGGCTTGCCGCCGGGGCCGCGGTGCTCGCCACCCTTGCGCTCGCCGCCGCGCGAATCGCCGCGACGGGTCTCGCCCGGCTTGCCCGAACCCGGCCGTGCCTGGCCCGGCTTGCGATCGCCCGGCCTGCCCTGCCCCGGCTTGCCCGCGCCCTGCCCGCGCGGCTTGTCGCCGGGCTTGCCCTCGCGGGCCGGACGCTCGCGCGCAGGCTCGGGGGCCGGGGCCTTGAAGCCCAGGCCCAACAATTTCTCACGCAGGGAGTTGCTCATCGCAGGGTCCGTCGATCAGTAGTGCGGCGGCGGCGGTTCGTTGCCCGGGTCCGCGTAGAGCAGCGAGCGCAGCTGCTTGAGCTCGGCCATCACGCGCACGAGCATCTCGGTGTTGCCGGCCACTTCCATGCGCGCCGCGGCCAGCGCGTCGCTCAGTTCGGCCAGGGCGTGGTCCTGGAAGGCCACGCGGGTCTCGAGTTCGGCGATGCGGGCGGCGAAATCCTCGCTCATGCCCCGCCCGCCTGCAGGCTGCGCCCGCGGCCGATGCCGTAGTAAGCCAGGCCCGCGGCCTCGACCTGCGTCGGCTCCCAGACGTTGCGGCCGTCGAACACCACGCGCGCGCGCAGCGTCGAGGCCAACGCGGCGAAATCCGGACTCCAGAACGCCTTCCACTCGGTGACCAGGAACAGCGCATCGGCCCCCTCGACCGCCTGCGCCGGCGAGTCGCACAGCACCAGGTCGGCGCGCTCGCCGAAGATGCGCCGCGTTTCGTGCATCGCCTCCGGGTCGTAGGCGCGCACCGTGGCGCCGGCGGCCCAGAGGTCGGCCAGCAGCGAGCGGCTGGAGGCCTCGCGCATGTCGTCGGTGTTGGGCTTGAAGGCCAGGCCCCAGACCGCGAACACCTTGCCGCGCAGGTCGCCGCCGAAATGGCGCGTGGCCAGTTCGGCGAGCTTGTGCTTCTGGCGCTCGTTCACGGCTTCGACCGCGCCCAAGATGCTGGCCTCGTAGCCGTGCTGGCGCGCCGTACGCTCGAGCGCCTGCACGTCCTTGGGGAAGCACGAGCCACCGTAACCGGCGCCCGGGTAGATGAAGTGGTAACCGATGCGCGGATCGGAACCGATGCCGTGGCGCACCATCTCGATGTCGGCGCCCACGCGTTCGGCGATGTTCGCCATCTCGTTCATGAAGCTGATCTTGGTGGCCAGCATGGCGTTAGCCGCGTACTTGGTCAGCTCGGCCGAACGCTCGTCCATCACCACGATGCGCTCGTGGTTGCGGTTGAAGGGCGCGTACAGCCGCTTCATGGTCTCGATCGCCGGCGCCGAGCGCGAGCCCAGCACGATGCGGTCGGGGCGCATGCAGTCGTTCACCGCCGCGCCTTCCTTGAGGAATTCCGGGTTGGAGACCACTTCGAAGGCCACGTCGGCGCCGCGCGCCGCGAGCTCGGCGGCGATGGCCGCGCGCACCTTGTCGGCGGTGCCCACGGGCACGGTGGACTTGTTGACCACCACCGCCGGCTTCGCCAGGTGGCGGCCGATGGTGCGGGCCACGGCCAGCACGTACTGCAGGTCGGCGCTGCCGTCCTCGTCGGGCGGCGTGCCGACCGCGATGAACAGCACCTCGGCGCCGTCGATGGCGGCGGCCGCGTCGGTGGTGAAACCGAGGCGGCCGGCGCCGTGGTTGGCCAGCACCATGTCCTCGAGACCGGGCTCGAAGATCGGCACCACGCCGCGCCGCAGGCCTTCGACCTTGGCCGAATCGATGTCGACGCAGGTCACCTGGTGGCCGACCTCGGCCAGGCAGGTGCCCGTGACGAGGCCGACGTAACCGGTGCCGAAGACCGTGGCGCGCATGGCGGGGCCTTACTTGACGATGTCGAGCAGCTCGACTTCGAAGGTGAGCATGGCGTTGCCCGGGATCGGGCCGCCGCCGGCTTCACCATAGGCCAGTTCGGCCGGGATCCAGAAGGTGTACTTGCTGCCGACCTTCATCAGCTGCACGCCCTCGGACCAGCCCGGGATGACCTGGCCCAGGCCGAACTCGGCCGGCTGGCCGCGGTCGTAGGAGCTGTCGAAGACCTCGCCATCGAGCAGCATGCCCTTGTAGTGCACGCGCACCACGTCCGAGGCTTCCGGGCTGGCGCCATTGCCGGCGCGCTCGACGCGGTACTGCAGGCCGCTGCCGGTGACCTGCACGCCGGCCTGGTCCTTGTTCGAAGCCAGGAAGGCCTCGCCCTCGGCCTTGGCGGCGGCCGCCTTGGCGGCCTGCTCGGCGGCCTGGCGCTCCTGCAGGCGCACGGTGAAGGCTTCCTGGATGGTCTTCATCTGCTCGTCGGTGAGCTTGGCGTCCTTGCCGTCGAAGGCGTCCTGCATGGCCTGGCGCACGACGTCCAGGTCGAGGTCGTCCTTGATGACCTTCATCGAATTGCCGATGTCCAGGCCAATCATGTAGCTCACCTGGTCGCGGTCGGTGGCCAGGCCTTCGATGCCCGGGATGATCGGCGCGCCGGGTTCGGCGACGGCGGTCTCCTCGCCGGCGGCGGCTTCGTCGGTGGTCTCGGACTTGCAGGCGCTGAGGCTGAGCACCAGGCTGGCAAGCACCAGCGGCGCGGCAAAACGCAGGACGGGATTCATTGCGGGGAAACTCCTGAGGGGGCGGGCCGGGTCGGCGCGTCGCCCCCTATTGTCGCGTTGCACCGCCGCCACGGCAACGTCGGCCGCAGCGGCGGTTCACATCGGTCTTTCCGGCCTCAGCGGGCGGCCGGCGCCGGCTCGGCCAGCAGGCGCTCGATCTCGGCCACCAGCTTCGGATCCTCCGGCTTGGTGCGGCTGCCGAAACTCGCCACCACCTTGCCCGAGCGGTCGATCAGGTACTTGTGGAAGTTCCAGCCGGGCGCTTCGCCGGTGGCCGCGGCGAGGTCGCGGTAGAGCGGCGTGGCGCCACTGCCGCGCACCTGCACTTTCTCGAACATCGGGAACTTCACGCCGTAGGTGAGCGTGCAGAACTCCTGGATTTCCTCCTCGCTGCCCGGCTCCTGGCCCATGAAGTCGTTGGACGGGAAGCCCAGCACCGCGAAGCCACGCTCGCCGTACTTCGCGTGCAGGGCCTCGAGGCCCTCGTACTGCGGGGTGAAACCGCACTTGCTGGCGGTGTTGACCACCAGCAGCACGCGGCCGCCGTAGGCCTGCGCCAGGTTCACCGTGTCCTTGCCCGCCAGCACCCGGTAGTCGCGGTCCAGCAGCCCCTCGCCCGCCACCGCCGGCGCCGCCGCCAGCAGCCCGGCCGCCAGCCAACCCATCACCTTGCCCATGTCCCGCCTCCCGCCCGGCCTATCCGGGGTCTATGCCATCAGTTTGGGCCCGGCGGCGTGCAAAAGGTGTTGACAGGCCGAAATCTGGTGTTATAGTTCGCTACAACACCTGACCAATACCTCACCAGAGCGGGAGGCAACATGACCCCCAAGTTCAAGACCAACCTGATGGCCCTGTCCGTCGCGTTGGGCATCCTGGCCGCCGGCTATGGCCTGGGCGAGCCGCCCAGCCAGCCGGTCGCCGAGCCGGCCCCGGAAGCCATCCTCGCCAGCCTGGACGAGGGCGACGAAGTGGCGGCCCGGGTCCGCGCGGCCCGCGGCGCCCTCAAGCGCCAGATCGCCATGCCCTACGTGTCCATGGCCGCCCTCATGCCCCGCCAGGAGTCCTGACATGACGATTACCTGGAACGACAGCGCGCCGATCTACCGGCAGCTCAAGGACAAGGTGGTGGCGATGATGCTCGACGGCATCCTCCAGCCCGGCGAGGCCCTGCCCTCGGTGCGCCAGATCGCCGCCGAATACCAGCTCAATCCGATCACCGTCTCCCGCGCCTACCAGGAGCTGGCGGACGAAGAACTCGTTGAAAAAAGAAGGGGACTAGGCATGTACGTGACCGAAGGCGCCCGGGAGAAGCTGCTGGCCTCCGAGCGCGAACGCTTCCTGCAGGAGGAATGGCCGCTCGTCGTCGAGCGCATCCAGCGACTGGGCCTGGACATCGACCGCCTGGTCGGCCACGCCAACAAGGAGGCCAAGTGATGAGCGCCGTTATTTCCGCCAACAAGCTTTCCAAGCGCTACAACGGCAAGCCGGCCGTTGATTCGATCAGCTTCGAGATCCCCGCCGGCCGCATCGTCGGCCTGATCGGCCCGAACGGCTCGGGCAAGACCACCACGCTCAAGGCCGCGCTCGGCCTGGTGCCCTTCGAGGGCGAGCTCAAGGTGCTGGGCAAGGACCCGCGCCGCGAGCGCGACGCCCTGATGCAGGAGGTCTGCTTCATCGCCGACGTGGCCGTGCTGCCGCGCTGGCTGAAGGTCAAGGACGCGGTGGACTTCGTCGCCGGCGTGCACCCGCGCTTCAACCGCGCCAAGGCGCAGGCCTACATTTCCCATACGAAGCTGCACCCGGACATGCGCGTCAAGCAGATGTCCAAGGGCATGATCGTGCAGCTGCACCTGGCCCTGGTGATGGCCATCGACGCCAGGCTGCTGGTGCTCGACGAGCCCACGCTGGGCCTGGACATCCTCTACCGCAAGCAGTTCTACCAGAACCTGCTTGAAGACTATTTCGACGAGAACAAGACCATCGTCGTCACCACCCACCAGGTCGAGGAGATCGAACACATCCTCACCGACCTGATGTTCATCCGCGACGGCCGCATCGTGCTCTCGTCGACGATGGACGAGGTGGGCGAGCGCTTCACCGAGGTGATGGTGGCGCCCGACCAGGCCGCGGCCGCCCGCGCCCTGGGACCGATCGACGAGCGCAGCGTGTTCGGCAAGGCCGTGATGCTGTTCGACGGCGTGCCGCGCGCCCAGCTCGCCCAGTTCGGCGACGTTCGCAACCCCGGCATTGCCGACCTGTTCGTCGCCACCATGAAGGGAACCTACGCATGAATACGTTCAAGTGGCTGCTCAAGCGCGAATATTGGGAAAACCGCGGCGGCTTCCTCTGGGCGCCGGTGGTGGTGGGCGGCATCACGGTGCTGTTCTCGGCCGTGGCCAGCGTGGCCGGCGCCATGATGGCCCGCAAGAACCTGCACGAGGTCAACCAGCACGGCAGCCCGGCCGAACTGGCCGAGCACTCGGCGCAGCTTGGCGGCATGGGTGACGTCCTGCTGGCCAGCGGCGTCGGCATCGCCCTGTCGGTGATGGCCTTCGTGATCTTCTTCTACGCGCTCGGTTCGCTTTACGACGATCGCCGCGATCGCAGCATCCTGTTCTGGAAGTCGATGCCCATCACCGACGCCCAGATGGTGATGTCCAAGGCGGCCTGGGCCCTGGTGCTCGCCCCGCTGGGCGCGGTGGCCATCGGCCTGCTGATCGGCCTGGCCCTGTGGCTGGTGGCCCTGATGGGCGCCGCGGCCTCCGGCGTACCCGGCTCCAGCGCCGTCATTACCCACTCCCACCCGTTGAAGGTGGTGGCCACGGTGCTGGCGACGCTGCCGGTGCAGATCGTCTGGTCGCTGCCCACCGTCGGCTGGCTGATGCTGTGCTCGGCCTGGGCCCGCCGCCTGCCCTTCCTCTGGGCCACGGCCGTGCCGATCCTGGCCTGCGCGATGATCAGCTTCACCGACATCTTCGATGGCATCGAGGTCCCGCACGACAAGCTCTGGTACGTCATCGCCTACCGCGGCCTGCTGAGCATCGCCCCGGGCGCCTGGCTGCCGACCATCGCCAGCGAGCCGACCGGCCCGGTCGACGGCCCGAAGGACCTGGCCGCCCTGGTCGACGTCACCAGCAGCTGGGGGGTGTTCGCCCAGGCCGACATCTGGATCGGCGCGGCGGTGGGCGTGGCCATGATCTTCGGCGCGGTCTACTTCCGTCGCCAGCGCGACGAAGGCTGAGGAGGCCAGGATGAACCGACTGTCCCTGATGCTCATCTTCCCGGTGCTGGCCCTCGCGGCCTGCACCGGGGGTGGCGAAGGCGAGGAACGCCGCGGCCCGATCAACACCGCGCTCGACGAAGCCCGGGCGGAGATCCGCGAGGAATTCGCCACCAAGAACATGACCCTGGGCAGGGGCGCCAAGGGCGAGCCCCGCGCCGAGATCAGCCCGCAGGGCGACCTGCTGATCGGCGGCGAGGCGGTGCCGCTGGACGCGGCGCAGCGCGAGTTGGTGCTGGCCTACCGCACCGAACTGGTGGCCGTGGCCGAAACCGGCGCCAACCTGGGCCTGGACGGCGCGTCGCTGGCCACGGACGCGGTCGGTGCCGCCCTCAAGGCCGCCGCCCGCGGCGAGGATCCGGCCAAGATCGAGGCCGAGATCCAGGCCAAGGCGGCCGGCATGAAGGCCAGCGCCAAGGCCCTGTGCGACCGCCTGCCGGCGCTGCACGCTTCCCAGCAGGCCCTGGCCGAGGCCGTGCCGGCCTTCGCGCCCTACGCCGGCATGGACGAGCAGGACGTGGCCGACTGCAAGATCGAACCCTGAGGCCCGGCCTCAGCCGCCCCCGGCACCGGGGGCGCCATGGATCCCGCCGCGCGCCAGCGCGGCGGGATCGAGCAGTTTCCTGAGCTCCCTTTCCGACAGCCCGCTGCGCTCGATCGCCACCTCCAGCACCGGCCTGCCCTCGCGGTAGGCCTGCTTGGCGATGGCCGCGGCGCTTTCGTAGCCGATGGCCGGGTTGAGCGCGGTCACCAGGATGGGATTGCGCGCCAGCGCTTCTTCCAGCCGCTCCTTTCGCACGCCGAACCCGGCGATGGCGCCATCGGCCAGCACGCGCGCGGCGTTGGCCAGCAGCCGGGCCGACTGCAGCAGGTTGTGCGCCACCACCGGCAGCATCACGTTGAGCTGGAAATTGCCGCTGGCGCCGGCGATCGTCACCGTGGCGTGGTTGCCCATGACCTGCGCGCAGACCATGCAGGCGGCCTCGGGCAGCACCGGGTTGACCTTGCCGGGCATGATCGAACTGCCCGGCTGCAGCGCCGGCAGCTCGATTTCGCCCAGCCCGGCCAGCGGGCCGGAGTTCATCCAGCGCAGGTCGTTGCCGATCTTCATCATCGCCACCGCCAGCACGTTGAACTGGCCCGACAGCTCCACCGCCGCGTCCTGCGAGGCGATGCCCTCGAACAGGTTGCGCGCCTGCACGAAACGTTGGCCCGACAGCGACGAGAGCGCCCTGGCCACGCGCTTGCCGAAACGCGGGTCGGCGTTGATGCCGGTGCCCACGGCGGTGCCGCCGATGGGCAGCTCGCGCACGCGGTCGAGCGTGTCCTCGATGCGCGCCGCGGCCGACGCCAGCTGGGCGCTCCAGGTGCCCAGCTCCTGGGCCAGCGTGAGCGGCATGGCGTCCATCAGGTGGGTGCGGCCGGTCTTGACCACCTTGCCGACCCGGCGCGCCTTGCGGTCGATGGCCAGGCGCAGGTGTTTGATGGCCGGCAGCAGCTGCTCGCGGCAGGCCAGCACCGCCGCCACCTGGATGGCGGTGGGCACCACGTCGTTCGAGCTCTGGCCCATGTTGACGTGGTCGTTGGCGTGCACCGGCTTGCGCAGCGCGCGCGAGGCCAGGCGGGCGATGACCTCGTTGGCGTTCATGTTGCTCGAGGTGCCCGAGCCGGTCTGGAACACGTCCACGGGGAACTGGCCGTCGAGGTCGCCGGCGGCCACGTGCAGGGCGGCGTCGCGGATGGCCCCGGCCACGTCGGGCGGCAGGTGGCCCAGGCTGGCGTTGGCCTCGGCGGCGGCGGCCTTGACCAGGCCCAGGGCGCGCAGGAACTCGCGCGGCATGTGCAGGCCCGAGATCGGGAAGTTGAGCACCGCGCGCTGGGTCTGGATGCCGTAGAGCGCCTCGGCGGGGACTTCCAGCTCGCCCAGGCTGTCGCGTTCGATGCGGGTCTTGCCGGCCATGGCGGTCCTCCGGTTCGGGTGAGCGGGTAGAATATGCGCTTCCCCGCCCCACCGAGCCGCCACCGATGTCCGACGCTGCCCTGACCGCCCTGTCCCCGCTCGATGGCCGCTACGCCGGCAAGGCCGCCGACCTGCGGCCGGTGTTCTCGGAGTACGGGCTGATCAAGGCCCGCGTGCGGGTCGAGGTGGAGTGGCTGCTGGCGCTGGCGGCCGAGCCGGGCATCGCCGAGCTGGCGCCCTTCTCCGCCGACGCCGCGGCGCGCCTGCGTGCCCTGGCCGCGGGCTTCTCGGTGGCCGATGCGGCGCGGGTGAAGGAAATCGAGCGCACCACCAACCACGACGTCAAGGCCGTGGAGTACTTCATCAAGGAGCGCCTGAAGGACGACGCCGAGCTGGGCCCGGCGCTGGAGTTCGTGCACTTCGCCTGCACCAGCGAGGACATCAACAACCTCAGCTACGCGCTGATGCTTCACGAGGCCTACACCAAGGTCATCGCCCCCAAGACCGCCGAGGTGGTGGAAACCCTGCGGGCGATGGCGCACGAACACGCCGGCATGCCGATGCTCTCGCGCACCCACGGCCAGACGGCCTCGCCCACCACCGTCGGCAAGGAAATCGCCAACGTGGTGGCGCGCCTGCAGCGCCAGGTGGCGGTGATGCATGGCATCGAGTTCCCCGGCAAGATCAACGGCGCGGTGGGCAACTACAACGCCCACGTGGTCGCCTACCCCGAGGTGGACTGGCCGGCGCTGGCGCAGCGCTTCGTCGAGTCGCTGGGCCTGGACTTCAACGCCTACACCACCCAGATCGAGCCCCACGACGGCATCGCCGAGCTGTGCGACGCGCAGCGGCGCATCAACACCATCCTCGTGGACCTGTGCCGCGACGTCTGGGGCTACATCTCGCTCGGCTACTTCAAGCAGGCCGTGAAGGCCGGCGAAGTCGGCAGCTCGACCATGCCGCACAAGGTCAACCCGATCGATTTCGAAAACGCCGAGGGCAACTTCGGCCTGGCCAATGCGCTCTTCGGCCACTTCTCCGAGAAGCTGCCGATCAGCCGCTGGCAGCGCGACCTGACCGACTCGACCGTGCTGCGCGCGCTGGGCACGGCCTTCGGCCACAGCCTGGTGGCGCTGGACGCGCTGCTGCGCGGCCTGGGCAAGCTCAGCGCCAACCCGGCGCGGCTGGCCGAGGACCTCGACGCCGCCTGGGAAGTGCTGGCCGAGCCGGTGCAGACGGTGATGCGCCGACACGGCCTGCCCAATCCCTACGAGCAGCTCAAGGCGCTCACCCGCGGCCAGGGCATCACGGCCGACTCGATGCGCGCCTTCGTCGAAGGCCTCGACCTGCCCGCCGACGCCAAGGCCCGCCTGCTCGCCCTCACCCCCGCCCTCTACACCGGCCACGCCGCCGCCCTGGCACGGGACATCTGAGGCCGTGGCGGGTCCAGCCATCGAAGTCACCGGCACCGCGAAGCAGCCTCTTGGCATGCCGGCGGCGGTGTTCCTGCGGGATTACTGGCAGAAGCGGCCGCTGCTGATCCGCAGCGCCTTCCCGGGCTTCGTTTCGCCCATCTCGCCCGAGGACCTGGCCGGCCTGGCCTGCGAGGAGGCTGCGCTCTCGCGCGTCGTCGTGCACGACCGCCGGCGCGACCGCTGGGAGCTGCGCAGCGGCCCCTTCGAGGAAGCCATGTTCCCGGCCATGGGCGAGCGCGACTGGACCCTGCTGGTGCAGGACGTGGACAAGTGGGACATGGACGTTCGTGCCCTGCTCGGCCACTTCCGCTTCCTGCCGGCCTGGCGCGTGGACGACATCATGATCAGCTTCGCCGCGCCCGGCGGCTCGGTCGGCGCCCACGTCGACCAGTACGACGTGTTCCTGCTGCAGGCCCACGGCCACCGCCGCTGGCAAATCGACAGCCGACCCGGTGCGCCCACGGATTTCCGCCCCGACGTCGAACTCAAGCTGCTGCGCAAGTTCGATGCCGACCACGACTGGGTGCTCGGCCCCGGCGACATGCTCTACCTGCCGCCCGGTGTGCCCCACCACGGCGTGGCCGAGGACGCCTGCCTGACCATCTCGGTCGGCATGCGCGCGCCCTCGCAGGCCGAACTGATGGTGGACCTGGCCGAGGAACTGGCCGCCGCCGTGCCCGAGGAAGCGCGTTATGGCGACCCGGACCTGGCCCCGCCGGCCGACCCCTGGGAAATCGACGAGGCCGCCTTCGGCCGCGTGCGCGCGGCGCTTTCGCGCCTGACCAAACTCGACGACGCCGACCTGCGCCGCTGGTTCGGCCGCTTCATCAGCCAGTACCGCAGCGCCGGCGAAATCCCGGCGCCGGCGCGGCCGCCGCGCTGGCCCGCCGTCGTCGCCACGCTCGAGGCCGGCGGCCGGCTGCTGCGCCATCCGCAGTCACGCATGGCCTGGGCGCGCGAGGGCCGCAAGGCCCGGCTGTTCGCCAGCGGCCTGTCCTTCGTGCTGCCGGTGGCCGATGCCCGTCGCCTCGCCGCCGCCGACCAGATCGACGCCGCCGACGTGGCCGCGCTCGGCCCCGCGGGGCGTGAAACGATGGAAAGCCTGCTGGCCGCGGGCCACTATCAGGCCATCAAACCCCGACGCCGCCGGTGACGCCATGATCCCGACCGACTTCCGCATCGAACCCGCCGACTACGCCACCGACCTGGCCGACCTGCGCGCGGTGCGCGAAACGGTCTTCATCCTCGAGCAGAAGGTGCCCGAGGAGGAGGAATGGGACGACCTCGACCCGCGTTGCCACCACGTGCTGGCCCGCGACGAGGCCGGCCGCCCGGTCGGCACCGGCCGGCTCACGCCCGAGCACAAGATCGGCCGCATGGCCGTGCTGCGCGAATGGCGCGACAAGGGCGTCGGCAGCGCCCTGCTGGTGGCGCTGGTGGACAAGGCGCGCAGCCTGGGCTGGACCGAGGTCAAGCTCAACGCCCAGGTCAGCGCGCTCGATTTTTACGCCCGCCATGGCTTCGAGCCCTACGGCCCGCGCTTCATGGAGGCAGGCATCGAGCACCAGGCCATGCGCCGCGCGATCGAGCCCCTGGCCGGCCCCGAACGCTACCCGGCCCGGGCCCGCGAGGCCTCCGTGCCCTCGTCCGAGTTCGACAGCCTGTCGGTGGCCACCGAGGCCACGCTCGCCATCGTGCATGCCGCCCGCCGCGAGATGGTGCTCTTCAGCCGCGACCTCGACCCGGTGCTCTACGGCCAGCCGGCCGTGCTCGCGGCCTTCAAGGACTTCGCCATCGCCGGCCGCGGCGGCGTGGTGCGCATCGTGCTGCTCGACCCCGCCGCCGTGCAGGGCCAGGGCCACCCGCTGCTGGGCCTGGCCCAGCGCATGACCTCGGTGTTCCAGTTCCGCACGCCCACCGACGACGTCGACCTGCAGTACCCCTCGGCCTTCCTGGCCAACGACCGCGACGGCTACCTGTTCCGCCAGCTCGGCAGCCGCTGGGAGGGCGACTGGAGCCCGGCCAACCCGGCGCGCACGCGCCAGCTGCTCGAGCACTTCGGCCGGGTCTGGGAGCGCTCGCGGCCGTGCACCGAGTTCCGCGCCCTCGGCATCTGAGGGTCGGCCGGGGCCCGGCTTGGGTTCCAGCCGTCCGCCACGCGGGCTATAATCTTTGGCCTTGTCGTCGCCCCCTCGCGGCGCCTCGACATCCCATTCCATCAATCACTTACCCGCCACCAGGGCGGGCCAGGCCAGGGACGTGGACAGTCTGATCAAGCAGTTCAAGCAGACCTCGCAGCTCGCCGGCGGCAACGCCGCCTATATCGAAGACCTGTACGAGCAGTACCTGGTCGACCCCGACGCCGTGCCGTCGGCCTGGAAATCCTATTTCGACGGCCTCAAGGGCCGCGAAGCCGGCGACGTGCCGCACTCGGCCGTCATGGCCCGCGTGCAGGCGGCCGCCCGCGCCCCGGTCGTGGCCGGCGGCCTGGACGAGGAGGCCGCCCGCAAGCAGGCGGCCGTGGGCAAGCTGATCACCGCCTACCGCTCGCGCGGCCACCTGGGCGCCAAGCTCGACCCGTTGGGCATGATGGCCCGCCCGGACGCCCCGGACCTCGACCTGGCCTTCCACGGCCTGGGCGAGGCCGACCTCGACCGCGAGTTCACCGCCGACACCTGGTTCGCCGAGCCGCGCTTCAAGCTGCGCGACCTGCTCTCGCGCCTGCGCGCCTCCTACTCGGGCAGCATCGGCGCCGAGTTCATGCACATCGCCGACGCCAACCAGCGCCGCTGGATGCAGCAGCGCCTCGAGGGCGCGGCCGGCAAGTTCGGCTTCGACAAGGCCGCCAAGCAGCGCCTGCTCGAGCGCCTGACCGCCGCCGAGGGCCTCGAGCGCTACCTGCACACGGCCTTCGTCGGCCAGAAGCGCTTCTCGCTCGAGGGCGGCGACGCGCTGATCCCGCTGATGGACACCCTGATCCAGCGCGGCGGCCGCGACGGCGTCAAGGACGTGGTCATCGGCATGGCCCACCGCGGCCGCCTGAACGTGCTCGTCAACACGATGGGCAAGCCGCCGCACAAGCTGTTCAACGAGTTCCGCGGCCAGTTCGAGCACAACGACGACCCGGCGCACTCGGGCGACGTGAAGTACCACATGGGCTACTCCTCCGACGTCGCCACCCCGGGCGGCCCGGTGCACCTGGCCCTGGCCTTCAACCCCTCGCACCTGGAGATCGTCGACCCGGTCGTGGCCGGCTCGGTGCGCGCGCGCCAGATGCGCCGCGAGGACGCCCGCCGCAAGCAGGTGCTGCCGGTGCTCATCCACGGCGACTCGGCCTTCGCCGGCCAGGGCGTGGTGATGGAGCTGTTCCAGATGTCGCAGGCCCGCGGCTTCGCGGTCGGCGGCACCGTGCACGTGGTGGTCAACAACCAGGTCGGCTTCACCACCCACCGCCCGGACGACACCCGCTCCACCCTGTACTGCACCGACCCGGCCAAGATCGTCGGCGCGCCGGTGCTGCACGTGAACGGCGACGACCCGGAGGCCGTGGCCTTCTGCGCCCAGCTGGCCTTCGACTACCGCCAGGAGTTCGGCCGCGACGTGGTCATCGACCTGGTCTGCTACCGCCGCCACGGCCACAACGAGGCCGACGAGCCGGCGGCCACCCAGCCGCTGATGTACAAGAACATCCGCGCCCGAAAGACCACCCGCGAGCTCTACGCCGACGCGCTGGTGGCCGAGGGCGTCATCGACGCCGCCGGCGCCAAGGCGCTGGTGGACGGCTACCGCGACAAGCTCGACCAGGGCGAAGTCACCACCGAGCTGGTCAAGGTCGGCCCGGACCCGTATGCGGTCGACTGGACCCCGTGGCTCAAGGGCAAGCTGCGCGACGAGGTCAAGACCGACGTCAAGCGCGCCGAGCTCGACAAGCTGGCCGTGCAGATCAACACCCTGCCCGACGGCGTGAAGCTGCACGCCCGCGTCGCCAAGATCTACGACGACCGCCGCAAGATGGCCGCCGGCGAGCTGGCCATGGACTGGGGCTTTGCCGAGAACCTGGCCTACGCCACCCTGCTGGCCGAAGGCTACCGCCTGCGCGTGGTCGGCCAGGACGCCGGCCGCGGCACCTTCTTCCACCGCCACGCGGTGCTGCACGACCAGGCCAGCGGCGAAGCGCACATGCCGCTGCGCGCGCTGGTGGACAACCCCGAGCACGCGATGGTCATCGACTCGCTGCTCAGCGAGGAGGCCGTGATGGCCTTCGAGTACGGCTACGCCACCGCCGAGCCGGCCACGCTGACGATCTGGGAAGGCCAGTTCGGCGACTTCGCCAACGGCGCCCAGGTGGTGATCGACCAGTTCATCACCTCCGGCGAATCGAAGTGGGACCGCCTCTGCGGCCTGGTGCTGTTCCTGCCGCACGGCTACGAAGGCCAGGGCCCCGAGCACAGCTCGGCGCGCCTGGAGCGCTTCCTGCAGCTGTGCGCACTCGACAACATCCAGGTGTGCACGCCCACCACCCCGGCCCAGATGTTCCACATGCTGCGCCGGCAGATGCGCCGCGCCACCCGCAAGCCGCTGGTGGTGATGACGCCCAAGTCGATGCTGCGCCACAAGCTGTCGGTGTCCACGCTCGACGAGCTGGCCAAGGGCGGCTTCCAGGAGCTGATCGCCGACACGGCCTGCAAGGACCCGAAGAAGGCGCGCCGCGTCGTGGTCTGCGGCGGCAAGGTCTATTACGACCTGCTCGAGGCGCTGGAGGCGAAGAAGGTCAAGGACGTCGCCCTGGTGCGCGTCGAGCAGCTCTACCCCTTCCCGCGCGAGGCGCTGGCCGCCGAGCTCAAGCGCTTCGGCGCCGCCAAGGAAGTGGTGTGGTGCCAGGAAGAGCCGATGAACCAGGGCGCCTGGTACCAGATCCGCCACCACCTCGACTTCTGCCTGGCCAAGGGCCAGTCGCTGAGCTACGCCGGGCGCGCGCGCTCGGCCTCGCCGGCGGCCGGCCACCTCAACACGCACAACGCCGAACAGGCGCAGCTGATCGAGGACGCCCTCGTCAACGCGCCCAACACCCACACCGCTGAATAAGCCCGCCCTTTCCTCGCATCCAGGACCTCGTCCATGAGCATCGAAGTCAAAGTCCCGGTCCTTCCGGAATCCGTGTCCGACGCCACCATCGCCACCTGGCACAAGAAGGCCGGTGATTCCGTCCGTCGCGACGAGAACCTGCTCGACCTCGAGACCGACAAGGTCGTGCTCGAAGTGCCCTCGCCGGTCGACGGCGTGCTCAAGGAACTCAAGTTCCAGGCCGGCGACACGGTGACCAGCCAGCAGGTCGTGGCGATCATCGAGGAAGGCGCGGTCGCCGAGGCGCCCAAGGCCGAGAAGAAGGCCGAGGCCCCGAAGTCCGACGACAAGCCGGCCGCCAAGGCCGAGGCGCCGAAGACCCCGGCCAAGTCCGGCGCGGTCGAACTGCCGCCGGGCGCCGCCGCCCACGCCGCCCGCAACGACGTCAACCCGGCCGATGTCGCCGGCACCGGCCGCGGTGGCCGCGTGACGAAGGAAGACGTGGTCAACCACATCAAGGTCGGCGGTGGCGCCCGCCCCGAGCAGCGCGTGCCGATGACCCGCATCCGCCAGCGCATCGCCGAGCGCATGATGCAGTCGAAGAACTCGATCGCCATGCTGACCTCGTTCAACGAGGTCAACCTGGGCAAGGTCATGGCCATGCGCAAGGAGCTGGGCGAGCCGTTCGAGAAGACCCACGGCATCAAGCTCGGCTTCATGAGCTTCTTCGCCAAGGCCGCCGCCAACGCGCTGCAGAAGCACCCGATCGTGAACTCCTCGGTCGACGGCAACGACGTGATCTACCACGGCTACGCCGACATCTCGATCGCCGTGGCCACCGACAAGGGCCTCGTGACCCCGGTGCTGCGCAATGTCGAGAACATGAGCTTCGCCGACGTCGAGGGCGCCATCGCCGGTTACGCCAAGGCGGCCCGCGAGGGTGGCCTGAAGCTCGAGGACCTGCAGGGCGGCACCTTCACCATCACCAACGGCGGCACCTTCGGCTCGCTGATGTCCACGCCCATCGTGAACCCGCCGCAGTCGGCCATCCTGGGCATGCACGCCATCAAGGAGCGCCCGATCGCCGAGAACGGCCAGGTCGTGATCGCGCCGATGATGTACATCGCGCTCAGCTACGACCACCGCATCATCCCCGCACCGCATGCTGCTGGGGCTCTGACCATGGCCGATAACTTCGACGTCGTCGTCATCGGTGCCGGCCCGGCCGGCTACCACGCCGCCATCCGCGCGGCCCAGCTGGGCATGAAGGTCGCCTGCATCGACGCCGCCCTGGGCAAGGACGGCAAGCCGGCGCTGGGCGGCACCTGCCTGCGCGTGGGCTGCATCCCGTCCAAGGCCATGCTCGACAGCTCGCGCCAGTGGCACAACCTGCACCACCTGTTCGGCGAGCACGGCATCAGCACCGAAGGCGCCAAGCTCGACGTCAAGACGATGGTTGGCCGCAAGGACAAGATCGTCAAGCAGTTCACCGGCGGCATCGCCCAGCTGTTCAAGGCCAACAAGATCACGGCCTACTACGGCTTCGGCACCCTGCACGCCAACCGCCTGGTGAAGGTGAAGCAGCACGACGGCACCGAGGTCGAGCTGCAGGGCAAGCACGTCATCCTGGCCGCGGGTTCGGATTCGATCGAGCTGCCGTTCGCCAAGTTCGACGGCAAGCACATCGTCGACAACGTCGGTGCGCTTGATTTCGAGGACCTGCCCAAGCGCCTGGGCGTGATCGGCGCCGGCGTCATCGGCCTCGAGCTCGGTAGCGTGTGGAAGCGCCTGGGCGCCGAGGTCACCATCCTCGAGGCCCTGCCCGACTTCCTGGCCGCCGCCGACGCGGAAGCCGCCAAGGTCGCGCTCAAGGAATTCAAGAAGCAGGGCCTGGACATCAAGCTCGGCGCCAAGGTCAGCAAGGCCGAGGTCAAGAAGGGCGAAGTGCACCTGACCTACAACGACGGCAAGGCCGACGTGCAGCTGGTCGTGGACAAGCTGCTGGTGGCCGTGGGCCGCAAGGCCGCGTCCAAGGGCCTGCTGGCCGAAGGCAGCGGCGTGAAGCTCAACGAGCGCGGCCAGATCGAGGTCGACGAACACTGCAAGACCGGCGTCGAAGGCGTCTGGGCCGTGGGCGACTGCGTGCGCGGCCCGATGCTGGCGCACAAGGGCTTCGAGGAAGGCATCGCGGTGGCCGAGCTCATCGCCGGCCTGCCCGGCCACGTCAACTTCGACACCATTCCCTGGGTCATCTACACCGAGCCGGAAATCGCCTGGGTCGGCAAGACCGAGCAGCAGCTCAAAGCCGAGGGCGTCGAGTACAAGACCGGCAGCTTCCCCTTCGCCGCCGTCGGCCGCGCCGTCGCCATGGGCGAGCCGGCCGGCTTCGTGAAGGTCATCGCGCACGCCGAGACCGACCGCATCCTGGGCATGCACCTGGTGGGCGTGAACGTCTCGGAGCTGGTGCACGAAGGCGTGCTGGCGATGGAGTTCCACGGCTCGGCCGAGGACCTGGCGCGCATCTGCCACGCCCACCCGACGCTGTCGGAGGCCATCCACGACGCCGCCATGGCCGTGGACAAGCGCGCCATCCACAAGGCGAACTGAAGCCATCTGCGGTAACCTCCGGGAGGCGCCTTCGGGCGCCTCCCGGCGTTTCCGCCGCCCCTTTTCCAGGAGGAATCCGGCGATGAGCCTCCCGCAGCACTTCCACGCCTTCCGCATCCACTCCGACGGCGGCCACCGCGCCGGCATCGAGCCGGTATCCATCGACGACCTGGCCCCGGGCGAAGTGGTCATCCGCGCCGAGTGGTCGAGCGTGAACTACAAGGACGCGCTCGCCGGCACCGGCGAGGGCAAGATCCTGCGCCGCTACCCGCTGGTGGGCGGCATCGACGTGGCCGGCCATGTCGTGGCCAGCACCGACCCGCGCTTCCGCGAGGGCGACCCGGTGCTGTGCACCGGCTCGGGCCTGTCGGAAACCCGCGACGGCGGTTATTCCGAGTACGTGCGCCTGCCGGCCGAATGGACCATCCCGCTGCCCGCGGGCCTGGGCCTGCGCGAGGCGATGGTGCTGGGCACCGCCGGCTTCACCGCCGGCCTGTCGCTGCTGCGCATGGAAGCCAACGGCCAGACGCCGGCGCTCGGCCCGGTCGTGGTCACCGGCGCCACCGGCGGCGTGAGCATGCTGGCCATCGACATCCTCACCCGCGCCGGCTACGAAGCCCACGCCATCACCGGCAAGACCGACCAGCGCGGTTTCCTCGAGCGCCTGGGCGCGCGCAAGGTGATCGGTCGCGGCGAAATGCAGTGGGGCCAGCGACCTCTGGAAACGGCGATCTGGGGCGGCGCCATCGACAGCGTCGGCGGCGAGACCCTCGCTGCCCTCACCCGCGTGATCCAGCCCTACGGCAACATCGCCGCCTGCGGCCTGGCCGGCGGCCACGAGCTGCAGACCACGGTGATGCCCTTCATCATCCGCGGCGTGTCGATCCTGGGCATCGCCTCGGCGGGCACCGCGCGGGCGCAGCGCGAACAGGTCTGGGAGCGCCTGGCGGGCCCCTGGAAGCCCGCGCACCTGGACGCCATCTGCACCCGCGAAGTGGCCCTGGACGAGCTGCCGGGCGTGTTCCCGACCATGCTGGCCGGCGGCTCCTTCGGACGGACGGTCGTCCGGCTTTGACGCGGCTTGCACGCTGACCACCCGCCCGGCTTACAATGCCCGGAACCGTTGGAGGCCCATTCATGGCACGCATCCTGATCGTCGATGATTCCCCGTCCCAGCTGATGGGCATGAAGCGCATTGTTGAGAAACTCGGCCACGAGGCCCTGACCGCCGAGGACGGCGCCGCGGGCGTGGAAGCCGCCAAGGCCAACGTGCCCGACCTGATCCTGATGGACGTGGTGATGCCGAACCTCAACGGCTTCCAGGCCACCCGCGCCATCTCCAAGGAAGCCAGCACGGCCCACATCCCGATCGTGCTGGTCACCACCAAGGACCAGGAAACCGACAAGGTCTGGGGCATGCGCCAGGGCGCCAAGGCCTACATCACCAAGCCCTTCAACGAGAACCAGCTCATCGAAGTCATCAACGGCCTGCTCGCCGGCGGCTGATACCGACTTCCGTTTTCGAACGCGGATCAGAGCGGATCGATACGGATAAGAGCGGATGGAGCGAATCCAGAGGGGGTCCCGGGCAACCGGGACCCCTTCGCTTTTGTTGTCGATCCGATTTATCCGCCTTTATCCGCTTCCATCCGATCTGATCCGCGTTCAAAGCCTGCAATCACCCCCGGCCGGGATCGAAGTCGAAGGCGTCGGCCATCTGGCGGTAGAGGTCTTTCTGGGCGTCGGTGCTGGCCTTGGGCGCGCGGACCTCGATCTCGACGATCTGGTCGCCGGGCGCGGGCTTGCCCGGCAGGCCGCGGCCGCGCAGGCGCAGCTTGCGACCGGTGTCGGAATCGGGCGGCACGCGCAGCTCCACCGGCCCGCCGAGCGTCGGAACGCTCACCGTGGTGCCCAGCGCCGCCTGCCAGGGCGCCAGCGGCAGCGTGTAGAGCACGTTGCGTCCGTCGACCTCGAACTGCGCGTGCGGGCGGTACTCCACTTCCAGCAGCAGGTCGGACGGACGCGGTCCGCCGCGCCGCCCCTGCCCCGCCAGGCGGATCACCTGGCCCGGCGCGATGCCGGCCGGGATGTTCACCTCCAGCGTGCGCCCGTCGATGCTGATGCGCTGCTTGCCGCCGGCATGGGCCTGCTCGAGCGACACCGACAGCGTCGCGCGCACGTCGCCCTGCGGCGCCTGCGCCCGGCCCGGGCCGCGACCGCCGCCGAACAGCGACTCGAAGAAATCGCTGAAACCGCCACCGCCGCCGAAGTCCTGCTCGAAGCGGAAGCCGCCACCCCCGAAACCGGGGCCGCCAAAACCCGGCGGCGGGCGGAACTCCTCGCCCGGCCGGTAGCCGTGCGCGCGCAGCTGGTCGTACTCGGCGCGCTTGTCCTTGTCGCGCAGCACCTCGTAGGCCTCGTTGACGGCCTTGAAGCGCTCCTCGGCGCCCTTTTCCTTGCTCACGTCCGGGTGGTACTTGCGCGCCAGCCGGCGGTAGGCGGTCTTGATCTCCGCCTCGCCGGCCGTCGGCTCGACGCCGAGGGTTTCGTAGTAGTCCTTGAATTGCATGGTCTGGCCTTGCGAAAGAAGTGGACCCGCAGGCAGGGCCCGCGGGTCCAGTTTATGCCTTCATCGCCGGCGGGGTCCCGACGCGGGCGGGAAGCCCGCGCGGCTCAAACCACCTGGATGCGGCGCGGCGTGGTCTCGGGACGCTTGGGGATGCTGATCTCGAGCACCCCGTGCTTGCCGGTGGCGGTGATGCCTTCCGGATTGGCGCTGTCGGGCAGCGCGAAGCGGCGGTAGAAGACGCCGTGCGCGCGCTCGATGCGCGAGTAGCGGTCGCCCTCGGTCACCGACTCGGTCTTGCGCTCGCCCTTGATCGAGAGGATGCCCTTGTCCATCTGAACCTCGATCTCGTTCGGGTCCACGCCCGGCAGGTCGGCCTGGATCAGGAACCGGTCGGACTCCTCCTTGATGTCCACGCGCGGCATCCACTGGCTGGTGACCACGCTCGACGCATCGGCGTCCTCGTTGAAGAACTTGTCGAACACCTGCTTGATCTCGTCCTGCAGGGCCCGCGGGTGGTTGGCGGAATAGCGGATAAGGCTCATCGTGTGTCTCCGTGCAGCGGCGGCGCCCCGGCCGCCATGCCGGGTAGATAGGGCCGGCGGGCAAGTCTTCAAGTCCCCTTGACCCGGCCGGCCCGGGCGGCGGTTAGACTGCGCGACTTCCCCCGCTCGGAGCACCCCATGACCATCCAGGTCGGCGACAAGATTCCCCAGGCCACCCTCAACCTGCTGCGCGACGGCGTGCAGGCCGTGGACACGAACGAACTGTTCAGCGGCCGCAAGGTCGTGCTCTTCGCCGTGCCGGGTGCCTTCACCCCGACCTGCTCGGCCAAGCACCTGCCGGGTTACGTCGAGAAGATGGACGCCTTCCGCGCGCGCGGCATCGACGTGGCCTGCATGGCGGTCAACGACGCCTTCGTGATGTCGGCCTGGGCCAAGAGCCAGGACGTGCCGGCCGACCTGCACGTGCTGGCCGACGGCAATGGCGCCTTCACCCAGGCCCTGGGCCTGGAGCTCGACGCCACCGCCTTCGGCATGGGCCTGCGCGCCAAGCGCTTCGCGCTGTACGCCGAGGACGGCGTGGTGAAGCAGCTGCACGTCGAGGCGCCGGGCGAGTTCAAGGTCTCGGCCGCCGACTACGTGCTCGAGCACCTGCCGGCCTAACGCAGCACCCGCACCGAAAGTTCGTCGAAGGCCCCGGTTTCGGCCAGGGCCGTGATGCGGTGCGCGCCGGGCGCGGCGAAGGCGTGGCTCCACGTGCCGCCGCCCCGGGTTTCGCCGGCCAGGCGGCCATCCACCAGCCATTGCACCTTCGAGGCGGTGCCCAGCGCACGCAGGCGCACGGTGACCGGGCGCGCGCTGCCCGGTGGCCGCGCCAGCCGGCTGCCGTCGGCCAGGCCGTCGATGCGCAGCGTTTCCAGCCCGGCCAGCGCATCGGGTGCACAGTCCGGCGCCAGCGGCGGGATGGCCGAGGCACGGCGTTCGGCCGCCGGCAGCCAGGGCGCGGCCAGCGCGGGCCAGCGGGCGATCTCCAGCGCCTTGCGCACATGCGGCGCCCGGCAATCGGCCGAGAGCCGCTGGCCGCTGCGGGCGTCCACTTCCAGCCGCAGCCGGCCGCCGCTCCAGTGCCGCGCCTCACGCTCGGGCAAGGTCGGCGGCAGGTGTCCCGCCAGCGCCAGCGCCTCCACGCGCCGGTGGCACAGCCCGGGCGCGGCCGGATCCGGCGGCAGCCCCAGTGGCCAGCAGACCTCGGTTTTCACCACGCCGGCGGGCATGGCCCGGCGCTGGCCGTCGCGCGGGTCGCGCGGCAGGCTGTCGACCACCTCCAGCAGCAGCGGCAGCGCGGTGATCGCGCCGTACTGGCCCGGCAGCGGCGTGCCGTCGGGCCGGCCCACCCACACGCCCACCGTGTAGGCGGCGGTGCCGCCGATCGCCCAGGCGTCGCGGAAGCCGTAGCTCGTGCCGGTCTTCCAGGCCACGCGCTGGCGCCGGCTGGTGTCCACCACGCCCTCGCGCAGGCCGGGCCGGCCGTGCTGCTCGAGGATCTCGCGCACGATCCAGGCCGCGCCCGGCGACAGCAGGCGGCGCTCGGCCAGAGGCGCATCGGGGGTGTAGCGCACGGTGCCCGCAAGGCCATCACGATTGAAGGCGGCGTAGGCGCCCACCAGCTCCTCCAGCCGCGTACCGGCGCCGCCCAGCACCAGCGACAGGTTGGGGCTGGCCCCGCGCGGCAACCGCAGTTCGACGCCGCCATGCGCGAGCCGCCCGGCGAAGCGCGCCGGGCCGACGCGGTCGAGCAGGTCCACGGCCGGCACGTTCAGCGACAGCCGCAGCGCCTCGGCCACCGACACCGGCCCGTTGAAAGCCGGGTCGAAATTCGAAGGCCGGTAGTCGCCGAACGATTGCGGCGCGTCCACCAGCAGGCTGCCCGAATGCACCAGGCCGTCGTCGATGGCCAGGCCGTAGAGGAAGGGCTTGAGCGTGGAGCCCGGCGAACGCACCGCGCGCACCATGTCCACGTGGCCGAGCCGGCGCTCGTCGCCGAAGGCCAGCGAGCCGACGTAGGCCCGCGCCTCGAGCCCCTCGTTCTCCACCACCAGCAGCGCCGCCGAACTGCGCTCGGGCAGGTGCGCGAACCAGGCCGCCAGCCGCGCCTCCAGCGTGCGCTGCAGGTCGGCGTCGATCGTGCTGCTGATGCGCGACTGGACCGGGTGCGCGGCCTGCAGCCGGCGCGCCAGCAGCGCCGCCGACATCGGCGGCTGCAGGCGCCGCGACACCACCGGCTCGATCCGCGCCTCATCCACGGCCACCGCGTCCCAGTCGCCCTGCGCGGCCAGGCGCGCCAGCACCTTGTCGCGGGCCGCGCGCGCGGCCTCGGGATGGCGGTCGGGGCGCAGGCGGCTGGGCGACTGCGGCAGCACCGCCAGCAGCGCCGCTTCGGCGTGCGAAAGCTGGCGCGCCGATTTTCCCAGGTAGGCCCAGCTCGCCGCCTCCACGCCCTCGACGGTGCCGCCGAAGGGCGCGTGGTTGAGATACAGCGCGAGGATCTGGCGCTTGTCGAGCCGCCACTCCAGCTGCAGCGCGCGCAGCATCTGCCGCAGCTTGCCGCCGGCGCTGCGCTCGTGCGGCTCGAGGATGCGCGCCACCTGCATCGTCAGCGTGGAGCCACCGGAGACCACGCGGCCGTGGCGCAGCCGCTGCCCGGCGGCGCGCGCCAGCGCCAGCGGATTGACGCCGCCGTGCCGGTGGAACCAGCGGTCCTCGTAACCCAGCAGCGCCTCGACGTAGAGCGGCGAAACATCCTCCACCGCCACCGGATAGCGCCAGACGCCGTCGCGGTCCGGGAAGGCGCGCAGCGGCGTGCCGTCGGCGGCCAGCACCACGGTGGCGCCGCCGCCGTCGGGCAACGGCGGCGGGAACAGGCGGTCGAGCACCAGGCCCAGCAGCAGCGGCGACGCCAGCACCGCCAGCGCCAGGCGCCAGCGGCGCCCCGACGCCCCGCCCGTCCCTGCGTCGCTCACGTCAGGGCTGCTGCACCGTCAGGTTGGCCGGCGCGGCGCGGCCGACGCCACGCAGCTGCGGACGGTACATGTCCTCGGCCTGCGGCGGCGGCACCACGTAGGTGCCCGGCGTCACCGCGCGCACCAGGTAGAACAGGTGCGCCGGCTGGCCGGCGTCGAGGCGCAGCGCGGCGACGTAGCGGTCTTCGCGATACTCCTCGTGCGCCAGCTGCGCCGCGTAGGCGCGTTCGGACAACGCCACGCCGTTGATCGAAACGCCCGCCCACTGCTCCGGATCGGACAGGTTGAGGTTCTCGATCTCCAGGCCCGCCGGCAGGTGGTCGACCACCAGCGCATCAGGCATGGCCTCGCGCGCCTCGATGCGCAGCGCCGCCACCAGCACCTCGCCCTCGCGCAGCGGCCCCGGTTTCCAGGGCTTGCCGTCGGGCGTGTGCCAGCTGCGGATGATGCTGATGGCCTTGTCGTCGAAGGCTGGCGCGGTGCGCGGGATGCCCGCCACGTCGACCACCGCGAACACCGGCGCCTGGGCTTCGGGCGTGAAGCGCAGGCCGGCCGACAGGTCGCCGAAGCCGAGCAGACGGCTGGCCACGCGATCCGGCTGCAGTGCCTGCGACTCGCCGCCGATGGCCAGGGTGCCGGCGAAGGTGCGCTCGCCGTCGAGCACCAGGCTGCGGCCAAGGCGCGCCAGCGCCACCTGCTCCTGCGTGCTGTACCAGGCGTAGGGCCCGGCGCCGCGCGCCTGCAGGTCGCGCGAGAGTTCGAGCAGGCGGTCTGCCTGGCCCGGCGCTTCGCGCTGGTTCTCGCGCAACAGGGCCAGCACCAGCGCCTGGTCGCGCAGGTCGGAGCCGTAGTCGCCCAGCCAGCGCGGCCGCGCCGAAGCCTTGGCCAGGCCTTCGGCCACCGCCTTGTCGCCACGGGCGCTGTCGCCCTGCAGCTGCAGGGCCAGGCCCAGGTGCACCAGCGGCAGGCCGGTGAGCGACTTGCCGCGCTGGTTGTCGTACAGCGCGCGCAGCGTGCCCAGCGGCGCGCGGTTCAGTCGCGCCAGCACGTAGCCGGCGTGGGCCTGGTAGGCCAGGCGCAGGTGCTCGGGCTGGTCGTAGGCGTAGAACGGCAGGCCACCGGTGAGCAGGTCCTCGTTGAGGCGCTCGAGCGCCTTCTGCAGCATCGCCTCGGGCACGGCGAAGCCGGCCTCGCGCGCCGAAAGCAAGAACTCGGCCACCATCGGCGTGAGGATGGGCGCGCTGTCGCGGCCACCCCACATCGAGAAGTGGCCATTCTCCTGCTGCAGCGCCGCCAGCCGGCTGAAGGCCGCCTCGAGGCGGCGCCGGCGTTCGTCGGCCGACAGCCCGTTGAAGCCCATGCGCGCGGCGTTGTCCTGGTCGAGCAGCAGCGCCGCGTAGCCGCGCGAAGTGGTCTGTTCGACGCAACCGTAGGGGTAGTCGAGCAGCTCGCGCAGCGCGCGCGCGAACGGCACCGGCGGCTGCGCCGTCAGCGACAGCCGCGCCTGCACCGTCGCCGGCATCAGGCCGTCGGCGAGGTTGGCGCCCAGCGAGAGCGTGTCGCCCGGTGCGACGGTGTACGCAGCCGAACGCGCCACGCCGCCCCAGGCCGGACGCACCGGCAGGTCGAAGGCGCGTTCGACCGAGCGTCCGCCGCCCTCCACCTTCAGGCGCAGCTCGCCGGTGGCGACGCCCTCGGTGGCGGTGAGCGGGAAGCTGAGCGTGGACTTGGCCTCGGCGGCCAGCGTCACGCTGCGGCGGCCATTGGCCACCGCCAGCGGGCCGGCGGTGTCGAGCTGCACGCGGAACTCGCCGGCCTGGCCGGTGAAGTTCTGCAGGTCGATGGTGACCGTGCTGCGGTCGCCCGGCGCCAGCACGCGCGGCGCGCTGAGCTCGGCGAGGATGGGCGCACGCAGCACGCTTTCGGCGCTGGCCTGGCCGTAGGCCTCGTCGCCGTAGACCAGGGCCGACACGCGCAGGGTGCCGTTGAAGTCGGGCACGGGCAACGAGACGGTGGCGCGACCCTTCGCATCGAGCTTCACCGGCCCGGAGAACAGGTCCACCGTCTTGATGCGCGCGGTCGGCCGCCGTGCCTGCGGCAGCGCCAGCAGCGCCATGTCGCCGCCGAAGCGCAGGCGCGCGCTCTCGCCCTCGAAGCTTTCGATCACGCGGCCATAGAGGTCGCGGGCGTCCACGCCCAGCCGCCGCTGCGCGAAGAAGTGCGCCGCGGCGTCGGGCACCGGGAAGCGGGTGATGTTGAGGATGCCCAGGTCCACCGCCGACACCGTCGCCCAGGCGGTCTTGCCGGCCAGCGCCGGCGCGGCCAGTTCGACCGGCAGCGCCTGCCCGGGTTCGGCCTGCGCCGGGGCGGTCAGCGTGACCTCGACGCGGCGGTCGCCGCGCGCCATCGGCACGTGGGCCACGCCCACGGCGCGCGCCGGCGTCACCTTCTCCAGCGCCGAGCCACCGCGCAGCACCACCGCGGTGAGGTAGACGTCGTGCCGCTCCCACTCCTCGGTGACCTTGAGCTCGTAGCTCGCACCGGCGCGCGGCTCCAGCGCCTGCACGTGCAGCAACTTGTCGGTCTCCACCAGCAGGATGCCGGGGCCGGGCTGCGGCGGCGTCACCGTCACCACCAGGGTGTCGCCGGCGCGGTAGCCGGTCTTGTCCAGCGCCAGCTTGACCTTGTCGGGGCGCGCATCGAGGCCACGGTTCTGGTTGTCCCAGCTCCAGCCGGCCACGAAAGGCAGGCGCGTGAGCAGGCCGGTGGCCGGGTCGCGCACCTCGAGCCGGTACTCGCCCCACTGCACCGGGAAATCAATGCGGGCACCGCCCTCGGCGCGGGCCTGCAGCTGCCGCGTTTCGACGGTTTCGAAGCGCGCGGTGAAGTCGAAGGCCCAGCCGCTGCCGTCCTGGCGCCAGTGGTAGTCGCGGATCTCGCGCACCAGGCTCACTTCCAGCGCACCGGCCGAAAGCTGGCCGCCGAGGTCGCTGCGCACGAGCTCGAAGCCGGCGTTGCCGTTCGAGGGCGCGCCTTCCTTGAGGTCGAACAGCGGACGCACGCCCACCAGCACCGGCGCCGGCCACAGGCTGCGGCGCATCGTGCGGGTCACCGGGCGGCCGCCGCTCTCGTAGACGCTGCCGCTGAGCAGCACCGCAACCGGCGCGGCGGGCTGGGCCACTTCCTCGGGCAGGGCCAGGTCGATGGCGAAGCGGCCCTGCTCGTCCAGCGACTCGTCGATGACGTCGCGCGGCTCGCGCGGCAGCGCCAGGGTCGGGTCGCCGAACTGGTGGTCGGGCAGCGTGGCCACCGGCCGCAGGTCCGGCTGCAGCGACATGCGCGCGGTGAATCGGTTGCCGGCGGCGGGCGCGCCGTAGAGGTAGGCGCCCTCGACCTGCAGCCGCAGCGGCTCGCCCGGGGCCAGCGAGGGACGGGGGCTGTCGAGCTCGAGCTTCATGCGCTCGGGCAGGAATTCCTCGATGCGCAGGGCCAGGCCCTGCACCACGTCCTTGGCGCCCGGCGCGGTGCGGAACTCCACCTGCCAGCGGCCGGTGGGCGCTTCGGGCGGCAGCGCCTGGCTCCACTGGTAATAACCGCCCTCGCCCGGCTCGAGCCGGGTTTCCAGGAACAGCTTGCCGTCGGGCTGGCGCAGGCCCAGGTACAGCGGCTGCGGCTTGACCGCGCGGCCATCGTGGTCGCGCATCAGCGCCGACACCTGCAGCGCTTCGCCGGGGCGATAGAGGTCGCGCCCCGACCAGGCGAACACGTCGAACCAGGCCTGGGCGCGCCCGGCGACCGCGAATTCGGAAAGATCGAGCGCCGGCTGGTTGAACGGCAGCACCGACACGTCGTTGCCCTTGCGCGCCACCAGCACGTGGCCGGCGTCGAGCGCATAGGCCACCAGCGCATTGCCGCTGGCATCGGTGCCGGCGCGCACCACCGTATTGCCGGCGCGGTCGAGCACCTCGAGCGACACATCGCCGGCGCCCTGCCCGGTCTTGAGCGACGCCGCGTGCACGAACACCGCCTCGTCGTAGGCGCGCACGTGCAGGCCCAGGTCGCTGACGAAGAAGATCGCCGTTTCGTAGTCCTGGTCGTAACCGCCCACCTGCCGCATCAGCGCGAAATACACACCCGGCTTCTGCAGCTCGGCGATGTTCTGCACCGGCAGGTAGGACAGGCGGCGCTCGTTGTCGGCGCCACCGAGCACGAAGCGGTTGAGGTAGACCGGGTCGGCCACGCGGGTGATGGCCGGGCGGCCCTGCCAGGGGCTGTCGCCCAGCTCCCAGCCGCCGCGGCGCCCGCCGCGCTGGTAGCTGACGAAGAAGTTGGCGACCTCGCCGTCGCGCACGCGCAGGAACTCGACGTCCACCTCGGGCACGTTCACCGACACCACCGGCAGGCCGCGGGTATCGCGGGCCGGCAGCACGCTGCCCTGGGAGGCAAAGCCCACGGCCGGCTCCACTGGCGCGGTGTCGAGCTCGCGGCGCTGCTCCTTGCCCAGGGTCTTGCCGTCGGCGGCGGCCAGGCCGGCCGCCAGCGTCACCGAATACTTGCGGCTGGCCTCGACGTAGGGAAAGCGCAGCACCTTCGCGCTGGGGTCGAGCACCCAGCTGCCCTGCACCGCTTCGCCGCCCGGGCCGGCCACCTGCACCAGCGCGTCGAAGTCCTGCCCGGCCGCCAGTGGTTGGGTGAAGCGCAGCTCGATCGCGGTCTGGCCGTCGTGGCGGCCGTGGCCGGCGGACTCCAGCGCGAAGCCTTCGATGGCCTGGCGGGCATCCACCGGCGAGCCCTGCAGTTCCGGTACCTGGCCACCTTCGCGCCCGCAGGCGGCGAGCAGCACGAGCACGAAGGACAGTGCCGCAGCGCGGCGGACGGACGTTGGAAACATGGCCAGGCTCCCCGGGGGTCCCGGCCAGTATAGGCCTGCGCCGCGTCCTCAGTCGGCGCCGGCGACCGGCAGCGCGGCGGCCTGGGCGGTGGCGGCGGCGACCTTGTCGATCGGGGTCATGCGCAGCACCATGTCGGCCATGTCCATGCCCACGCCGGTGTTGCGCGAGCGCATCATCGAGGCCAGGTCGACGTCCACGTAGCCCATCGGCTTGCCGTCGTGCGAGAAGGCCAGGCCGGGCACGCCGTCAACCAGCAGGCGGAAGGTCGGCGTGTGCGTCTCGCCCAGCACCAGGCCCGGGCGGAACACCGGCACCCCGCCCCACTCGTCCGAGGTGCGCAGCACCGAAAAATAGACCATGCCCGGCTCGGCGCGGACGCCGCGCGAGAGGTCGACGAAGGGCAGCGGCCGGGCCGGCTTGCGCATGCGCAGCCAGGCCAGGCCGAGCGCGCTGTCGCGGGTGACCAGGTCGGCCGGCAGCCACTCGTCGGAGTCGGCCAGGCGCACGCGGAAGTCGCGCGAGGTGGCCACCGGCGCGCCCTGCCCGCCTTCGCCGAAGCTGGAGAAGTCGAGGCTGATGGTCCGCTCGGGCACCAGCAGCAGGCCGTCGGCGCTGACCAGCACGGCCTGGGTGCGGTCCTCGACCCGCTGCTCGTTGCCGGAGTTGGTCACCGACATCACGAACTTCACCGTCACGATGGCCTCGGCGTGCTGCTCCCCCAGCGCCTTGAACACCTCGCGGTAGTCGTCGAAGGCCTCGTCGGGCACGGCGGCCGGCGCGGCGGGCGCGGCCAGCAGCAGGGCGAGGACAAGGGCGAGCGTGCGTGCGGTCATGGCGTCTCCGTGAGCCAGTAGCGTTCGAGGTAGAGGATGCGCGATTCGGGCCCGCGCAGCACCTGCACCGGGATGACCCGGCCGTTGCCGGCGGCCAGGGCCGCGTCCAGCGCCACCTGCAGGCTGGCGAGGTCGCCGACCTCGCGCTCGCCCAGGCGCACGATCACGTCGCCGCGCTGCAGGTGCGCCAGCCCGGCCGGGCCGCCCGATTCGACGCCGTCGACGTGCACGCCGCGCTGGCTGGCCGGCAGCTGGCGTGCGGCGCGGTCGTAGAAGCCCAGCTCGCGCACCTGGATGCGCAGCGACGACAGCGCCAGCGAACGCAGCGAAGCCGTGTTGGCGGGCGCGGCCGACAGCGTGGCGTCGAAAGCCACCGGCTTGCCCTCGCGCAGCGCTTCCACGCGCACCTTCGCGCCGACGATCTGGTCGCGCACGCGCTGGTGGAAAGGATCGTCGGAACTGTCGTTGGCCGCGCGCAGCGGCACGCCGTCGACGGCCGTGAGCAGGTCGCCGGTGCGCGCGCCGGCCGCCGCCAGGGGGCTGCCCGGATACAGGCGGGTGATGCGGAAACCGGCGCCGCCCAGGCCCAGCTCGCGCGCCAGCGAAGCGGTGATCGGCTGCACCTCCACGCCGGCCCAGGCCTTGGGCAGCTCGGGCAGCGGCACGCGCAGCTGGTCGCCGTGGACCGGGACCAACAGGGCCACGCGGTGTTCGGCGCCGCGCCGGAACGAGAGCACGCGCGGTTTGCCTTCCGCCGGAGGCTGCGCGGCCACGGCCTCGAGCGCGGCGTGGTCGGGCACCGGACGGCCGTCGACCGCCATCAGCAGGTCGCCTTCCGACAGCGCCGGGCGCGCGATCGCCGCCGGGCCACCCGGGCGCAGGCCGGTCACCAGCAGGCCGCGCTCGCCCTCGAGGTTGCGGCGCCGGCCCATGCCGGGCGTGAGTTCGACCAGCGAAGCGCCGAAGGGCGCGAAGGCGCGCTCTTCGCCGCGGTCCTCCGGCTGGGGCCGGGTGCGCAGCTTCAGTTCGCGACGCCCCTGGTCCTGGGCGATGCGCAAGCTCACCTCGGCGCCGATCGGCAGCTCGGCGATGCGCCGCTGCAGCGCCGGCACGTCCACCGGCTGCAGTGCGGTGAACGGCGCGCCGTCCACGGCCAGGATGCGGTCGCCGGCGCGCAGGCCGGCCTTCTCGGCCGCCGAACCACGCTCGACCGAATTGACCAGCACGCCCTCGCTGAGGCCCGTGCCCTTGAGCGAACGCAGGCGGAAGCCCAGGTGCGAGCGCTTGATGGCGCCGCGGGCGATGAGCGCATCCACCACGTCGCGCGCGTCCGGGCCCGGGATGGCGAAGGCCAGGTCGCCGCCGAAGATCATGCCGCGCGTGTTCACGCCGACGATGCGGCCGCGCAGGTCCACCAGCGGGCCGCCGGAATTGCCCGGCGCGATCGCGGCGTCGTGCTGGATCCAGGCGTAGTAGCGGCCGGTGGGCTCGTCGGCGCCGAGGCGGTCCTCGTAGTCGGCCTCGTCGTCGAACAGGGACACCAGCAGGCGGCGCGGGTTGTTGACCACGCCCGCGCTCATCGAATTCGACAGGCCCCAGGGCGCGCCCATGGCCAACACGGTGTCGCCCGGCGCGAGGTCGGGCTCGTCGGCGAAGCGGGCGTGGGCGAACACTTCCGGCACCGGCGGCTGGGCCTGCAGCACGGCCAGGTCGGAGAGCGTGTCGGCGCCGACCAGTCGCGCCGGCAGCTCGCGGCCGTCGGCGAAGACGACGCGGAAACTCTTGCCGTTCTGGGTGACGTGGGCGTTGGTGGCGATGTGGCCCTGCGGCGTCACCACGGTGCCGCTGCCGGAGGAGACGCTGAGCACCGGCTCGCCCTGGCGGAAGTCCTCGCGCACCACCAGGATGCTCACGACCACCGGCAGCACCTGGTCGCGGGCGGCAGCAATCGTGGCCGGGTCCGGCGCGGGGCCGGGCGTGGTTTCAGGCTGCGCCACGGCGGGCGCGGCGACGAGCAGGCAGGCGGCCAGCAGTGCGGCGGTGGTCTGGCGGATCATCGGGGGCTCCGGAAGGGTCTGGCCTTAGGGTACAGGCCGCGCGGGGAGTTCCGCGCGGCCCGGCCAGCGCCCGGCTCAGGCCCCGGGCTGCTCCGCGGCGGCCTCGCCGGTGGCGGCATCATCGCCCTCGTCGGCCACGTCGATCACGTCCACGCGCTCGACCGCAATGAGCTTCTCGTCCTCGGCCACCCGCATCAGGGTCACGCCCTGGGTGTTGCGGCCGACCTGGCTGACCTCGGCGGCGCGGGTGCGCACCAGGGTGCCCTGGTCGGAGATCAGCAGGATCTCGTGCTTCTCGGTGAGCTGGATTGCGCCGACCAGGTCGCCGTTGCGCTCGGAGGTCTGCATCGCGATGACGCCCTGGGTGCCGCGGCCCTTGCGCGGGAACTCCGACACCGGGGTGCGCTTGCCGTAGCCGTTCTCGCTGGCGGTGAGGATGTCGCCGTCGCCATCGACCACGATCATCGACACGACCTTGGCGGCCTGGCCTTCGCCGTCGTCCTTCAGGCGCATGCCGCGCACGCCGGTGGCGGTGCGGCCCATCGGCCGGACCTCGCCCTCGTCGAAACGCACGGCCTTGCCGTTGCTGGCGAAGAGCATGACGTTGCACTCGCCGTCGGTGAGCTGCACGTCCACCAGGCCGTCGCCCTCGTCGAGGTTGATGGCCCAGATGCCGGTCGAACGCGGACGCGAGTACTCGCTCAGCGGGGTCTTTTTGACGGTGCCGTCGCGGGTGGCGAAGAACACGAAGTGGTCGTCGCCGAACTCGCGCACCGGCAGCACGGCCTGCACCTTCTCGCCTTCCTGCAGCGGGATCCAGTTGATGATCGGGCGGCCGCGCGAGTTCGGGCCGGCGTCGGGCAGCTGGTAGACCTTGAGCCAGAACACGCGGCCGGTGCTGGTGAAGGTGAGCAGCGTGTCGTGCGTGTTCACCACCCACAGGCGGTCGATGAAGTCTTCTTCCTTCACGGCCGTGGCCGAGCGGCCCTTGCCGCCGCGCTTCTGGGCGCGGTAGGTCGTCAGCGGCTGGCGCTTGGCGTAGCCGGCGTGCGAGAGGGTGACCACCACGTCCTCGGACGCGATCAGGTCGAGCACGTCGAGGTCTTCCTCGCTGGCGCGGATCTCGGTGCGGCGCTCGTCGGCGTACTCGGCGCGCAGCGACTGCAGCTCCTCGCGGATCACCTGCAGCAGGCGCTCGGGGCTCTCGAGGATCTCGATCAGGCCGCGGATGGTCTCGAGCAGCAGCTTGTACTCGTCGGTGAGCTTTTCCTGCTCCAGGCCGGTGAGGCGGTGCAGGCGCATCTCGAGGATCTGCTGCGCCTGGGTGTCGGTGAGCTGGTAGCCCGAAGCCTGCAGGCCCACGCCGTCCGGCAGGTCCTCGGGACGCGAGGCCTCGGCGCCGGCGGCGGCCAGCAGCGCGCCGACCAGGCCCGGCTGCCAGGTGCGCGCGAGCATGCGCTCCTTGGCCACGGCCGGGTTCTCCGAGGTCTTGATCAGCTCGATCATCTCGTCGATGTTCGCGAGCGCGACCGTCAGGCCCTCGAGGATGTGGGCGCGGGCGCGGGCCTTGCGCAGCTCGAAGATGGTGCGGCGGGTCACCACCTCGCGGCGGTGGCGCACGAAGGCCTCGAGCATCTGCTTGAGGTTGAGCACCTGCGGGCGGCCGTCGACCAGGGCCACCATGTTGATGCCGAACACCGACTCCATCGGCGTCTGCAGGTAGAGGTTGTTAAGCACGACCTCGGCCGACTCGCCGCGCTTGACCTCGATGTAGATGCGCATGCCGTCCTTGTCGGACTCGTCGCGCAGCTCGGAGATGCCCTCGAGCTTCTTCTCCTTCACCAGCTCGGCGATCTTCTCGATCAGCCGCGCCTTGTTGACCTGGTAGGGGATCTCGGTGACGACGATCGCCTCGCGGCCGGTGTCTTCGTTGACCTCGACGTCGGCGCGGGCGCGGATGCGCACGCGGCCGCGGCCGGTGTGGTAGGCGGCGTGGATGCCGGCGGCGCCGTTGATGATGCCCGCGGTGGGGAAATCAGGACCCGGGATGAACTGCATCAGGTCGCCGATGCCGGCGTTGGGGTCGTCGATCAGCGCGATGGTGGCGTCGATGACCTCGCCGAGGTTGTGCGGCGGGATGTTGGTGGCCATGCCCACCGCGATGCCGGCCGAACCGTTGACCAGCAGGTTCGGGAAGCGCGACGGCATCACCGTCGGCTCGAGTTCCTTCTCGTCGTAGTTGGGCTGGAAATCGACGGTGTCCTTGTCGATGTCGGCCATCAGCTCGTGCGCCAGGCGCGACATGCGCGCCTCGGTGTAACGCATGGCGGCGGCGGAGTCGCCGTCGACCGAACCGAAGTTGCCCTGGCCGTCCACCAGCAGGTAGCGCAGCGAGAACGGCTGGGCCATGCGCACCAGGGTGTCGTACACCGACTGGTCGCCGTGCGGGTGGTACTTGCCGATGACGTCGCCGACGATTCGCGCCGACTTGTAGTAGGGCTTGTTGCTGTGCGCGCCCAGTTCGTTCATCGCGAACAGGACGCGGCGGTGCACGGGCTTGAGGCCGTCGCGGACATCCGGGAGGGCGCGGCCCACGATCACGCTCATGGCGTAGTCGAGGTAGCTTCGGCGCATCTCGTCTTCGAGGTTTACCGGGATGATTTCCTTCGCGAGGTCTGCCATTCGTGATTCCGTTGCGTAGCCTGCGGACAGGCGTTTCGGGGACATGAAATCATATCAGAAACCCCGCCTGAATGGCAGGGTTTAGGCACGGAAAAACAAGGACTTAGGCGGCGCCGAAGCAGGCGGCCATGGCGGCCGCATCCGGGCGTTCGACCACGCCCTTCTCGGTGACGAGGGCATCGACCAGCGCGGCCGGGGTCACGTCGAAGACGGGGTTCCAGGCCTGCACGCCCTCGGCCACCGTGCGGGTGCCCGAGACCGAGAGCAACTCGGCCGGGTCGCGCATCTCGATCTCGATGTCCTCGCCGCGGGCGGTGGCCATGTCCACCGTGGACGAGGGCGCCACCACCATCACCTTCACCCCGTGGTGGCGGGCCGAGATGGCGTGGGCGTAGGTGCCGATCTTGTTGGCCACGTCGCCGTTGGCGCAGATGCGGTCGGCGCCGACGATGAGCCACTGCACCGCCCCGCCCTTCATCAGGTGGGCCGAGGCACCGTCGGCGATGAGCGTGGCCGGGATGCCGTCCTGCAGCAGTTCCCAGGCGGTCAGCCGGGCGCCCTGCAGCCAGGGCCGGGTTTCGCTGGCGAAGACGCGCCCGATGCGGCCGGCGGCAACGCCGGCGCGGATCACGCCCAGCGCCGTGCCGAAGCCGGCGGTGGCCAGCGAGCCGGTGTTGCAGTGGGTGAGCACGCCGCTGCCCGGGGCGATGAGCGCGGCCCCCAGCGCGCCCATGTGGCGGTTGGCGGCCAGGTCCTCGTCGGCGATGGCCCGGGCCTCGCGCGCCAGCACCTCGCGCCAGTCGGCGCCGGCCCCGGCCAGCGCGCGGCGAACGCGCGCCAGCGCCCACATCAGGTTCACCGCGGTCGGCCGCGAGGCGTTGAGGCGGTCGAGCGCCGGACCCATCGCCGCCAGCGCGGCCGGGCCGTCGCCGGCGTCCACGCCGCGCGCGGCCAGCACCGCGCCCCAGGCCGCGGAAATGCCGATCGCGGGCGCGCCGCGCACCACCAGGGCGTGGATGGCCGCGGCCACCGCGTCGGCGTCGTCGCAGCGCAGGTCCTCGACCACGAAGGGCAGCTTGCGCTGGTCGAGCAGGAGCAGGTGGTCGCCCATCCAGCGGATCGGGCGGATGCGGTCGTAGCGGTCGAAATCCATGCGGGCGGTCCGTGCGCGAAGACCGCGAGTCTACCAAGCCACGCCGCCCCGCCGCCGCGTTATGCTGCGGCCATGGCCAGCAAAACCGCCCGCCGGGGCACGAAGGAACTGCCGGACACCGGCATCGAGGCAATGCTGCACGGCGCCTGCGTGCGCGCCGGCGCCGGCGCGGCGATGCAGGTGGCGCTCGACCGCCTGCCGCTGCTGCGGCCGCTGCTGCCCTCGGGGCTGCGCTTCGTCGGCAGCCGCGAATCGGCCCAGGCCACGCAGCGCGCCCTGGTCGAGGAAATCTACCGGCGCTATTCGCTCAAGCCGGCGGCCTGGGAAGTCGAGGGCGTGCTGGCCGTGGCCCAGACCCAGGCCGTACTCAGCCCGCTCGCCACCCGCGAGGGCCTGCGCGGCCTGCTGCGCGGCTGGCTGCCCGACGCGCTCAGCGCGCCGCTGATGCGCTACACGCCGCTCGAACCACTGGTCACCGCCACCGTGCGCGCCGTGGCCGAAACCTGGGCTGCCGGCCGGTACGCCGACAGCGTCTGCCGCCTGCGCAAGGCCGGCGCCGACTGGCTGCCCAAGCCGCTGGCCAGTGCGCTGAGCCTGGCGCCGTCCACCCTCAAGGCCTGGAGCGCCGAGGCCCTGAGCCTGGCCATGCCGCCGCTCAAGCTGGCCACCACGCTGGGCCGCCAGCTCACCGACCTGGCCCTGCCCCGCCCGCCCGCGTCCACCGCCAGCCGGACGGCGGCCACGAAAAAGGCGCCCGCCGTGAAGCGGGCGCCTTCGAAGGCCAAACCGGGGGCTCAGAAGACCACGAAGTCGGCGCGGCAGCCGCGGTCCACCCAGATGCCGTCGCGGCGGAAGCCCCAGCTGTAGCCGTAGTGGCAGTCGGCGCGGCTGATCACGCGCTGCAGGTCGACCTCACGCACGCCGCCGGGCACGCGGCAAAAGCGCGAGCGGTTGTCCTGCGACTCGCAGCGCACCACGCGGGCCCGCGGGCCATAACCGTAACCCCGGTCGTAACCGCGGCCGTGGCGGCGGTCGTCGCGGTAGCGCGGGCCGCCGACCGCGAACTCACCGCGGCAGCCGTGCGCCACCCAGATGCCACCGCGGTCGAAGCCCCAGGTGCGGCCCGGGATGCAGGCCGCGCGCGAACGCTGGTTCACCAGCGCCACGCCACCGCGGGTGTCGGCCGGGCAATAGCGGCTGCGTTCGTCGATGGATTCGCAGCGCACCACGCTCTCGTGGCCGTAGTTGTAGCCGTACCGCCCATCGGCGGAGGCTGCCTGCGGCAGGGCCGCGGCCATCAGCAGCGAAGCAAGCATCCAACGGGTCATGGTCGTTTCCTCGGGTCTGGCCGGCTGTTGCGCCGGCGGGGCCACGTTAGGCAGGCCGGGCTGAATCGCCGGCCAACCCGCGACGACGCGCTTAGCTTCGATTCACGCCCGCTCGAACGGAAAAGCCAGCACGTCGGCGATCTTGTCGGTGCCGAGCAGCGCCATCAGCAGGCGATCGATGCCCAGCGCTACGCCGGCGCAGTCGGGCAGCTTGGGCAGCGCCGCCAGCAGGCGCTCGTCCACCGCCGGCTCGGCGGCGTTGCGGGCGCGGCGGCGCGCGAGGTCGGACTCGAAGCGGGCGCGCTGCTCGTCGGCGTCCTTGAGCTCGTGGTAGCCATTGGCCACCTCGAGCGGACCGAGGTAGGCCTCGAAGCGCTCGGCCACCGCCGGCTTGCCGGGGCGCAGCCGCGCCAGCGCGCACTGGCTGGCCGGGTAGTCGTAGACCAGCAGGATGCGGTTGGCCGGGATCGAGGGCTGGATGAGGTGGGTCATCAGCAGGTCGAGCCAGTCGTCGCGGGTCAGGCCGGCCGGGTCGATGTCGTAAACGCCCAGCGGCGAGCGCAGCTCCTCCTCGGGCGCGGTCAGCGGGTCGAAGCCGAACTTGTCGAGGTAGAGCTGCCGGAAGCTCGTGTCGCGCACCGTCGCCCGGCGCCCGGCCAGGGCCAGCGCGGCCTTGAGCAGTTCGGCGGTTTCGTCCATCAGCTGGTGGTGGTTCCAGCCGACGCGGTACCACTCGAGCATGGTGAACTCGGGGTTGTGGCGGACGCCGGCCTCGCCGTCGCGGAACACGCGGCCGAGTTCGTAGCAGTCGCCCACGCCGGCGGCGAGCAGGCGCTTGAGCGGGAACTCGGGCGAGGTGCGCAGCCAGCGGCGCGGCGCGCCAGCCGACCTGGGCCCGGTGAATTCCAGCTGGAAGCTCTCGATGTTCGGGTCGGTGTTGCCGGCCATCGAGAGCATCGGCGTCTCGACCTCGAGCACGCCGCGCTCGGCGAAAAAGCGCCGCACCAGCGCGTAGAGCTCGGCGCGCAGCCGAAGGGCGCGCAGGGCAGCCGTGGGTTTGCTGTTCTTCATGCCAATACTTTACGCCCGGCCGGGCCGGGCCCGGCGTGACGCCGGTCAAAGCCCGGGATGGGCGTTCAGGAACTCCAGCAGCCTGGCCTCGTCCCAGACCTCGACGCCCAGGGCCAGGGCCTTTTCGAGCTTGGAGCCGGCGGCCTCGCCGGCCACCACGAAGCTGGTCTTCTTCGACACGCTGCCTGCCACCTTGGCGCCCAGGGCCTGCAGGCGTTCGCCGGCCTCGTCGCGGGTGAGCGCGGTGAGTGCGCCGGTGAGCACCACCGTCTGGCCGGCCAGCGGGCCCTCGGCCGACTGCTGCGGGGCGCCCTCGGGCCAGTGCACGCCGGCGGCGCGCAAGGCGGCGATGACCTCGCGGTTGTGCGGCTCGGCGAAAAAGCCGGCGATGCGCGCCGCCACCACAGGGCCCACGTCCGGGATCTCGACCAGGCTCGCCTCGCCGGCGTCCATGATCGGGTCGAGCGCGCCGAACCAGCGCGCCAGCGTGCGCGCGGTGGACTCGCCGACGTCGCGGATGCCCAGCGCGAACAGCAGGCGCTCGAGCGTGGTGGCCTTGCTGGCGGCGATGGCCTCGACCAGGTTCTCCGCCCACTTGGTGGCCACCTTGCCGGCCTTGACCGTCTCGGGCACGGCGTCGTCGCGCTCGTCGGCGCGGCGCTTCATTTCGAGGAAGTCATCGAGCGTCAGCCGATAGAGGTCGGCCACGGTGCGCACGTAGTCGAAGTCCACCAGCGCTTCGATGAAGCGCTCGCCCAGGCCCTCGATGTCCATTGCCTTGCGCGAGGCGAAGTGCACCAGCGCCTGCTTGCGCTGCGCCGGGCAAAACAGGCCGCCGGTGCAGACGATGGCCGCGCCCTCGGCGTACTCGATGCCGCCGGCCTTGGTCTGCTTGAGCACCTTGCGCACGGCTTCGGTGCGGGAACCGCAGGCCGGGCAGGCCGACGGGAATTCATAGGGCGGATGCAGCGGCTGGCCGGCCGCATCGAGCGGGCGACGACCGTCCACCACCCGCACCACCTCGGGGATGACGTCGCCGGCGCGGCGCACGATCACCGTATCGCCCACCCGCACGTCGAGCCGTGCGATCTGGTCGGCGTTGTGCAGCGTGGCGTTGGTGACCGTGACGCCGGCCACCTGCACCGGCGCCAGCCGCGCCACCGGCGTGAGCGCGCCGGTGCGGCCCACCTGCACTTCGATCGCCTCGACCGTGGTGGACTGCTCTTGGGCCGGGAACTTGTGCGCGATCGCCCAGCGCGGCGCGCGCGAGACGAAGCCCATGGCTTTCTGCTGGTCCTGGCGGTCGAGCTTGTAGACCACGCCGTCGATGTCGTAGGGCAGCTGGTCGCGCAGCGCGCCGATGCGCGCGTAGTAGGCCAGCAGGCCCTCGAGTCCGCGCGCCACCGAGGCTTCCGGCGAGACCGGGAAGCCGAACTCGCGCAGCGCGTGCAGCACCTGCGAATGCCGCGGCGGCGGCGTCCAGCCCTCGACCACGCCCAGGCCGTAGGCGTAGAAGGCCAGCGGCCGCGCCGCCGCCAGCGCCGGGTCGAGCTGGCGCAGCGAACCGGCCGCGCCGTTGCGCGGGTTGGCCAGCACCTTGCCGCCGGTCTGGCGCATGCGGGCGTTGTAGGCCTCGAAGCCGGCGCGCGGCATGTACACCTCGCCGCGCACTTCCAGCACCGCCGGCGCCTCGCCGCGCAGGCGCAGCGGGATGGCGCGGATGGTGCGCAGGTTCTGGCTCACGTCCTCGCCGGTGGCGCCGTCGCCGCGGGTGGCGCCGCGCACGAACACGCCCTTCTCGTAGCGCAGGCTGATCGCCAGGCCGTCGAGCTTGGGTTCGGCCGAGAACTCCGGCGCGGCTTCGCCCAGCTCCTTCGCGATGCGGCCGGTGAACTCGGCCACTTCCTCGTCGGTGAAGGCATTGTTGAGCGAGAGCATGGGCAGCTCGTGCGCCACGGTCTCGAAGCCCGGCAGCACGCCGGCGCCGACCCGCTGGGTGGGCGAGCCGGGCACGCGCAGCTCGGGGTGCTCGCGCTCGATCGCCTCGAGCTCGCGCACCAGCGCGTCGTACTCAGCGTCCGGGATGGCCGGGTCGTCGAGCACGTGGTAGCGGTGGTTGGCGTCTTCGATCAGCCGCCGCAGTTCGGCGGCGCGGTGCGCGGGCGTGCTCACGGCGCGGGCCTCAGCGGGTGGTGCGCAGGTCCCACTTGCTCTGCTTGCGGTCGTAGTTGCGCAGGTCCTCGCGGATGTGCGCGATGCGCTGGCGGCCGAGCGCGTTGCGCTCCTCGTCCAGCAGCACGCCGTCGAGCAGCTCGGCCATGCGCTGGGCCGTGGGCAGCATGGCGTCCCAGGCGTCGAGCGCCGGCAGCGGGCCCGGCAGGGCCATGAAGAAGCTGATGCCCGGGGTGCGCAGGTCCTGGATGCCGGCCATGTCGAAGTGGCCGGGCTTGACCAGGTTGGCCACCGAGAACACCGGGCCCTGCTCCGGGTGGTTGTCCACCAGGCGGTGGAAGATGTTCATGTGGCCGTAGACCAGGCCGGCCTTCTCGGCCGCGACCACCAGGTCCGGGCCGTGGAAGACCTGGCCCGCGCGCGCGGCCAGGAACAGGCTGACGACCTTGTCAAAATTCTCGTCCGGGCGCGCACCCGGGGCGCGCGGGCCGGCCGGCTTGCGCTCGGGCACGGGCTCGCCGGCAAGGGTCTTCTCGAGCAGGTCGAGCTCGGACTGCTCCACGCCCGCGGCGCCGCCGCCGGTGTTGGCATCGGCCTCGAGCAGCTCGCGCAGGGTCGGTTCGGTGCGGGCGCCGCCGGTGTCGGCGGCCTTGCCGGCGCGGCGGCCCTGGCCGGGCTTGCGGCGGCTGGTGAAGATGATCACGGCGAACAGGACCAGGGCGGCGATGCCGATGGCGATGCGCAGCATCGCGGTGTCGCTGAGTCCTTCGAACATGGTCCCCTCCCTGTGTGCCTTGCCCTGGCCGCATCCGCAGCCTATCGCCGAATGATGCCCGATTTCAGCCCGCCGGTCAGGCGGCGCCGGCCAGGCGCGCCGCCTCGGCCAGGTCCACCGACACCAGGCGGCTGACGCCCGGCTCGCGCATGGTGACGCCGGAGAGCTGCTTGGCTGCTTCCATCGTCGCCTTGTTGTGGGTGACGAAGAGGAACTGCACCTTTTCGCTCATCTCGGTCACCATCGCCGAGAAGCGGCCCACGTTGGCCTCGTCCAGCGGCGCGTCCACCTCGTCGAGCAGGCAGAACGGCGCCGGGTTGAGGCGGAAGATGGCGAACACCAGGGCCACGGCGGTGAGCGCCTTCTCGCCGCCCGAGAGCAGCGAGATGTTCGAGACGCGCTTGCCCGGCGGACGGGCCATGATCGACACGCCGGTGTCGAGCAGGTCCTCGCCGGTGAGCTCGAGGTAGGCGTGGCCGCCGCCGAACAGGCGCGGATAGAGCTCCTGCACGCCGGCGTTGACGCGGTCGAAGGTTTCCTTGAAGCGGCCGCGGGTCTCGCGGTCGATCTTGCGGATGGCTTCCTCCAGCGTCTCGAGCGCCGAGGTGAGGTCGGCGTTCTGCGCATCGAGGTAGGTCTTGCGCTCGCTCTGCTCGCCGTATTCCTGGATGGCGGCCAGGTTGACCGGCTCGAGGCGGCGCATCCTGGCGTCGATGTCGGCCACCGCCTTCTGCCAGCCCTCCACCTCGGCCTGCTCGGGCAACGAGGCGATGACTTCGTCCACCACCAGGCCGGCGGCGACGATGGCCTCGGCCAGCTGGCTGGCGCGCAGTTCGAGCGCCTGGTGCTGCAGGCGCTTTTGCGAGATCGCCTCGCGCTGCGCCAGCGCCTGCTGGTCGCGCTGCTGGCGCACCTGCTCGTACTTGCGCATCTCGCCTTCGACGCCGTCGAGCGCCGAACGCGCCGCGGCCAGGTCCTTGTCGGCCACCACGCGCTGGGCGAGCGCGGCCTGGCGCTGCGATTCCAGCGCCACGACCGGGGCATCGCCCTCGGCCAGCTGCGCCTGCAGTTCGTTCAGGCGCAGCTCGAGCTGCGCCTTCTGGCTGCCCATGCGCGCCAGCGACTGGCTCAGGGCCACCACGCGGGCACGCTGCGATTCCAGCGACAGCGCCAGCTGGTGCGCGGCCTCGCGGGCCTCGCGGGCATGGTTGCGGGCGGCGTCGCGCTGCTCGCCGAGCGTGCGGCGCTGGGCATCGAGCGCCTGGCGCTCGGTTTCCAGCTCGCCCATCTTCGCCACCGCCTGCTCCAGGCGCGCGCGCGCCTCGCGGGCGTTGGCCTGGGATTCCTCCAGCGTGGTGGCCAGCGTCGCCAGCTCGCCGTCGATGCGCGCCACGCGGGCCTGCGCCGACTCGAGCTTGCCCTGCTGGCCCTGCAGCTGGCCGGCCAGCTCGGACACGCCGCGGTGCGCCAGGTACAGCGCGCGCTGCGCGTCCTCGCGATGCTGCTCGGCCTCGAGCAGGCGGTCGCGCATCGAGGTCAGGCCCTCGTTGATGGCCTGCTCCTTCTTCGCCAGCGCCTCGATCTCGGCGCGCAGCGACTGGATCTCGCGCTCGCGGGCCAGCGCGCCCTGCTGGGCCTCGCCGCTGCGCAGCACGCGCAGCCAGCCCTCGCCCAGCCACTCGCCGCCGCGGGTGATGACCGCCTGGCCCTCGCGCGGGTTCGCGGCGCGGGCCGCGGCCAGGTCCTCCACCGCCTGCACGCCGGCCAGCAGCCGGCGCACGGCGTCGGGGCCCTGCACCTTGGCGGCCAGCGAACCGGCGGGAGCCTGGAAGCCGCCGCTGGCGCTGCTCACCAGGGCCACGCGGCCCTGCGACAGCGCGGCGATGGCCTCGAGCCACTCGGCCGGCGCGTCCACGGTGACGGCCTCGAGCAGGCTGCCCAGCACGGTCTCGACCGCGGTTTCCCAGCCGGCCTCGACCTGCAGCGCCTCGCCCAGGCGGGCGTTGCCGTCGATGCCCTGGGCCTTGAGCCAGTCGAGCGCGACGTTCTTCTCCTGGCCCAGGGCCGCATGCTGCAGCGCCTCGAGCGAAGCCAGGCGGCCGCGCGCGGCCTGTGCCTGCTTGCGCACCTCGGCCAGTTCGGTCTGCTGCTGGCGCTGGCTGTCCTGCAGGCCCGAAAGCGCGGCCTTGCGCTGTTCGAGCTGCTCGCCCAGGCCATCGAGGCCGGCCTTTTGCTGGTCGTGCTGCGTGCTCAGTTCGGCCAGCGCCGAAGCAATCGCGCTGGTGTCCAGGCCGCTGCGTTCGCCGGCCAGGGCCTCGCGGCGGCGGCCGGCGTCGAGCGCCTGCTTTTCGAGGTATTCGATCTTGGTGCGCTCGACCTCGGCCCAGCGCGAGGCCTCGGACTGCGCCTTGGCGTAGGTATCCCAGCGCTGCTGCCAGTCCTGCAGCGCGGCCTCGGCGGCCTTGAGGGCTTCCTGACGGCCGCCGTCGTCGGTGCGCAGCGTGGCCAGGCGCGGCTCGGCCGCGGCGATGGCGTTGTGCAGCTCGGCCAGCTGGCGCTCGTCGCCGCTGATGTGCTCGCCGACCTGGGCGAAGGCCGCGTCGGCTTCGGCGCGGGCGGTTTCCAGGCGCTGGCGCAGTTCCTTCTGGTGCTGGATCTGCTGCTCGATGCGGGCCAGCTCGCCGCCGACGCGGTAGACCTCGGCCTGGGCGCGGCCCAGGGCCTCGCTGGCCTCGCCGTGCTGGCTGCGGCAGGCCTCGATCTGGGCCTCGGCCTGGCGCTGGTCGGCCAGCAGGGCCTGCAGCTTGATCTCGTCCTGGGTCAGGGCGTCGTGGATGGTCTTGAGCTCGCCGTCGTAGCGGCGGAACTCGAGCGCCTTGAGCTGGGCGTCCTTGATCACGCGCTCGGCCTGCAGGGCCTGGTACTGCTCGGCGGCGCGGGCCTGGCGCTTGAGGTGCTCGAGCTGCTTGTCGACTTCCTCGCGCAGGTCGGTCAGGCGCTCGAGGTTCTCGCGCGTGCCCTTGATGCGCGACTCGGTTTCCTTGCGGCGCTCCTTGTACTTGGAGATGCCGGCGGCCTCCTCCAGGTACACGCGCAGGTCCTCGGGCCGGGCCTCGATGATCTGGCTGATCATGCCCTGCTCGATGATCGAGTAGCTGCGCGGGCCCAGGCCGGTGCCCAGGAACAGGTCGGTGATGTCGCGGCGGCGGCAGCGCGCGCCGTTGAGGTAGTAGTTCGACTGGCCGTCGCGGCTGACCATGCGCTTGACCGAGATCTCGGCGTAGCGCGCGTACTCGCCGCCGATGGTGCCCTCGGAGTTGTCGAAGATCAGCTCGACCTGGGCCTGGCTGACCGGCTTGCGCGAGGACGAGCCGGAGAAGATGACGTCGGTGAGCGAATCGCCGCGCAGGCGGCTGGCCGAGCTTTCGCCCATCACCCAGCGCACGGCGTCGATGATGTTGGACTTGCCGCAGCCGTTGGGCCCGACCACGCCGGTCATGTTGGTCGGCAGGTGCAGCACCGTCGGGTCGACGAAGGACTTGAAGCCGGACAGCTTGATGGTGGTCAGGCGCATTGATCGGGGTTCTCAGTCGGCCGGGCGAGCCGGCCGGCCACGGGGCGCCAGGAACGCCCCGCCGCAGGGTCAAGGGGAGTCCGCGAACCGGTCCGCCGCCCACGCCAAGTGATTGAATTCATTGGCAGAGCGCGGTCCCCGGTGCGCGGCCGTCCGGCAGTATAACAGCGGCCCGCTCAGGCATCGCCGGGGGCGCGGGCCTGGATGGACAGGGCGTGGATGTCGGTCTCCATCAGGCTGCCCAGCGCCGCATACACCGCCCGGTGCCGGGCCAGCGGCCCCAGCCCGGCGAAGGCCGCCGAGGTGATGGCCACCTTGAAGTGGCCGCGGCCGTCGCGGGCGCCGGCGTGCCCGGCGTGCTTGTGGCTCTCGTCGACGATCTCCAGCGCCGTCGGCGCCAGCGCCGCCTCGAGCGCGGCGCGGATGGCGGCCGGGCGCTGCTCGCGGGCCAGGCTCACGGCAGCACCGGGCGGAAGGGCCGCACGTCCACGCGCGCATAGGCGCCCGCGGCGAGATAGGGGTCGGCCTCGGCCCAGGCGCGGGCCGCGGCGAGGTCGTCGAACTCGGCCACCACCAGGCTGCCGGTGAAGCCGGCCGGGCCCGGGTCCTCGGCGTCGATGGCCGGCAGCGGGCCGGCGAGCTTCAGGCGCCCGGCCTCGGCCAGGGCCTGCAGCCGCGCCAGGTGGGCAGGCCGCGCGGCCTGGCGCGCGGCCAGCGAATCGGCGCGGTCGATGCCATGGATCATGTACCACATCGTCGGGACTCCTCGCGTTCGTAGCGCGACAGTATCGCCCAGCCGCGTGCGAACGTTCGCACGCAGCCGCCGCGACAGGGCACAATCGGGCCATGGCCGAACGCCTCGTGCTCCATCCCGTCAACCCGCAGCAGCGCCTGATCGACAAGGCGGCGGCCTCGCTGCGCGCCGGCGGGCTGGCGATCATCCCCACCGACGCCGGCTACTCGCTGGCCTGGACGCTCGAGGCCCGCGACGCCGAGGAGCGGGTGCTGCGCCTGCGCGAACTGGACAGAAGGCACCCTTTCACCTTACTCTGTCGGCAATTGAGTGAGGCCGGCCGCCTGGCCCGGCTCGACGACCAAGCCTTCAGGCTGATGCGGTCGCTGACCCCGGGGCCCTGCACGTTCATCCTTCCGGCCTCCGCGGACCTGCCCAAACGCATCAAGAACGCCGGTCGCAGCAAGCGCCGCGATATCGGCATCCGCCTGCCCGACCACGCCGTCGCCAGGCTGTTGCTCGATGCCGTGGGCGAGCCGCTGTTGTCCACCAGCCTGGTGCTGCCGGACGAAGACCATCCGAACAGCCACGAGGCCGAAGCCGTCGCCGGCCAATGGCTTCGTTGGGTCGACGTGATGCTGGATGCCGAGGATTGCGAACCCGGCCCCACCAGCATCGTCGATTGCACGGGCGACGAGCCCGAAGTCATACGCCAGGGTTTCCACCCCATCAACCTTGCATGAGCCGCCGATGAGCGAACCGACCGCGCAGGAAGCCGGACACCCGGTCTTCCCCGCCCCGCCGCAGCAGCAGGAAATGCCGCTGGCGGTGGTCAAGGGCCAGCCGGTGCTGCAGATGCCGCAGGACCTGTACATCCCGCCGGACGCGCTCGAGGTATTCCTCGAGGCCTTCGAAGGCCCGCTGGACCTGCTGCTCTACCTGATCCGCCGGCAGAACCTGGACATCCTCGACATCCCCGTCGCCGAGATCACCCGGCAGTACGTGGACTACATCGGGGTGATGCAGGACCTGCGCTTCGAGCTGGCGGCCGAATACCTGGTCATGGCCGCCATCCTGGCCGAGATCAAGTCGCGCATGCTGCTGCCGCGGCCGCCGGCCGAGGAAGGCCACGAGGCCGACCCGCGCGCCGAGCTGGTGCGCCGGCTGCAGGAGTACGAACGCTTCAAGAAGGCCGCCGAAGACCTCGACCAGCTCGACCGGCTCGACCGCGACACCGCCCTGGCCGCGGCCCACGTGCCCGACCGGAGCGTGGCCAAGGTGCCGCCGCCGGTGGACCTGCGCGAGATGCTGCTGGCGCTGCGCGAGGTGCTCAAGCGCGCCGAGCTCTACACGCACCACGCCATCCGCCGCGAGGCGCTCAGCGTCCGCCAGCGCATGGGCGAGGTGCTCAGCCGGCTCTCGGACCGCCAGTTCCACGGCTTCGAGACCCTGTTCACCCCGGAAGAAGGCCGCCTGGGCGTGGTGGTCACCTTCCTCTCGATCCTCGAGCTCGCCAAGGAGCAGCTGATCGAGATCGTGCAGGAGGCGCCGCTGGCGCCGATCTACGTCAAGTCGCTGGCGGCCGCCGCCAACGACGACGAGGGCGAGCCCGCCCTCCCCGAACCGACCTCGGACGGCGCCGACGCGCCCAACGACTGACCCAAGCCGCGAGACATGGACCCGAACCTGATCCGACACATCGTCGAGGCCGCCCTGCTGGCGGCCCCGCAGCCGCAGACCCTGGCCCAGCTGGCCGGCCTGTTCCCCGAAGACGAGCAGGCGCCGCCCGGCGCGATCGAGCAGGCCATCGCCGAGCTGCGCGAAGGCTGCGCCGACCGCGGCGTCGAACTGGTCGAGGTGGCCTCGGGCTTCCGCTTCCAGGTCAAGGCCGAGGTGCATGCCTGGGTGGCGCGCCTGTGGACCGAGCGCCAGGCCAAGTACACCCGCGCCACGCTCGAGACCCTGGCGCTGATCGCCTACCGCCAGCCCATCACCCGCGGCGAGATCGAACAGATCCGCGGCGTGGCGGTGAACACCAACACCATCAAGCAGCTCGAGGAACGCGAATGGATCCGCGTGGTCGGCCACCGCGACGTGCCCGGCAAGCCGGCGCTGTTCGGCACCACCAAGGCCTTCCTCGACTACTTCGGGCTCAAGAGCCTGGACGAACTGCCGCCGCTGGCCGAGCTCAAGGACATCCCCGAGCTCGAGCCGCAGCTGCCCTTCGACATCACCCCGCCCGGCATAGCCAGCGCAACCCTTTCCCACGATGAGGCCGGCGAAGAACACGCCGCGCCGGAGCAAACGCAATGAGTGACAACCGCAAGGTCCTTTCCCTGAAGGCGAAAGGCGGCGACAGCAACGCCGGAAAAATCGAGGAGCGCCTGCACAAGGTGCTCGCCCAGGCCGGCCTGGGTTCGCGCCGCGCGCTCGAGGAGCGCATCGCCCAGGGCCTGGTGAAGGTCAATGGCGAGGTCGCCCAGACCGGCCAGTCCGTGAAGGGTGGCGACCGCGTCGAGATCGACGGCAAGACCTTCGTCGCCAGCGCGCTGACCGAGCCGGCCAGCGTGCTGCTCTACAACAAGCCCGAAGGCGAAGTGACCACGCGCGAAGACCCCGAGGGCCGCCCGACCGTGTTCGAGGCGCTGCCGCGCCTGAAGGGCGCGCGCTGGATCGCCGTCGGCCGCCTGGACATCAACACCACCGGCCTGCTGCTGCTCACCACCGACGGCGAGCTGGCCAATGCGCTGATGCACCCGTCGAGCAACATCCAGCGCGAATACGTCTGCCGCATCCACGGCGAGGTGCCCGACGAGGTCGTCAACCGCCTGGCCAAGGGCGTGCAGCTCGAGGACGGCGCGGCCAAGTTCGACGAGATCGAGCGCATCGGCAGCTCCGACTCGCACGCCTGGTTCCGCGTGGTGCTGTCGGAGGGCCGCAACCGCGAAGTGCGCCGGCTGTGGGAGTCGCAGGGTTACCAGGTCAGCCGCCTCAAGCGCGTGCGCTACGGCTCGATCCCCCTGCCCCGCCTGCTCAAGCGCGGCCACTGCGAGGAACTGCCGCAGGCCGAGGTGCAGAAGCTGCGCAGCCAGTTCCAGCTCGAGAACAACCCGCCGGTGCTCACGCTCCAGCCGGTGATCGGCCAGCGCAAGTCGCGCCCGACCGCCATCCGCGTCGGCAAGGAAGCCAAGCAGGCCTCCTACGTGAACGGCGCGGTCGAGGACGAGGCGCGCGAACTGCGCCGCTTCGACCACGTGCGCGAGGAGCCGCGCGGCCGCGGCCGCGGCCGTCCGGGCGGCGGCGCCGGCAAGCCGTTCGCGGGCAAGGGCAAGCGCGGTCCCGGTGCGGGCCGTGGCGCGGGTCCGCGCGACGACAACTTCGGCAACCGCGTCGATGCCGGCCGCCCGGGTGGCGGCGGCAAGCGCGGCCCGGGCGGCAAGCCGCGCGGTCCGCGCGGCGACGCCCAGCCCACGCACGGCCACGACCACAACCCGGCGGCTTTCCGCAGCTGGTACGTGCCCGAGGGCGTGGAAACCGGCTCCAAGGTCGCCCCGCCGCGCGCTCCGCGCGGCGCCAAGCCGCCGCGTCCCTACGGCAACAAGCCGGCCGGTGCCGGCACCGGTGCCGGCCCGGGCGCCCGCGGTCCCAGCCCCTATGGCGGCCCGAAGAAGCCCGGCGGCGGCGGTCCGCGCAAGCCCGGTGGCGGCGCGGGCGCACGTCCGGGCGGCGGCGGTGGCCGTCCCGGCGGCGGGGGTGGCGGTGCGCGTCCCGGTGGCGGTGGCGGCAACCGCGGCTTCAAGCCGCGTCGTCCGGAAGGACTGCCCTCGGACGACTGAGTTCAGTCGAGCAGCGTGAACCGGTCCGCGTCGAGCTGGGCCGGGAAGCGCTCGCGGTGCGCGGCCAGGGCATCGGCCGACAGCGTGACGGTGCGCACCTGCGCGGTGTCGTCGAGTTCGGCCAGCTCCATGCCCAGGAAATCGAGCGCGGCGCTGTCGCCGCTGTAGGCGATGCCGTTGCCGTCGGTGCCCACGCGGTTCACGCCGGCCACGTAGGCCAGGTTCTCGATCGCGCGCGCCCGCAGCAGGGTGCGCCAGGCGTGCCGGCGCGCGGCCGGCCAGTTGGCCACGAACAGCAGCAGGTCGTAGTCGAAACGGCCGCCCTCGAAACGATTGCGTATGAACACCGGGAAGCGCAGGTCGTAGCAGACCAGCGGACGGATCCGCCAGCCCTTGAGTTCCACCGTGATGGCGTCCTTGCCCGCCGCGTAGCGCTCGTGCTCGCGCGCCATGCGGAACAGGTGGCGCTTGTCGTACCAGCGCAGCCCGCCCTCGGGCGTGGCCCAGAGCATGCGGTTGAACACGCCGCCGCCCTCGCGCAGCTGCACGCTGCCGCTGACCACCGCGCCCAGGCGCGCGGCCTGCTCGCGCAGCCAGGCCACGGTGGGCCCGTCCATGGTTTCGGCGCTGGCCAGGGCCTCGTTGCTGAAGCCCGAGGTGAAGGTTTCGGGCAGCAGCACCAGGTCGGTCTGGCCGACCAGCGGCGCCAGCAGGCCGGCGTAGTAGTCGCGGTTGCCGGCCGGGTCGTGCCAGCGGGTGTCGCCCTGCACCAGCGAGACGCGGATATCTTCCATCACAGCGCCGCCAGCCGCTCGATGGCGGCGTCGAGCGTGGCCTCTTCCTTGGCGAAGCACAGCCGCGCCAGGCGCTGCCCCGCAGGCGCGGTTTCATAGAACGGCGAGAGCGGGATGGCCGCCACGCCCTTCTCGGTCGTCAGCCAGCGGCAGAACTCGGCATCGGGCAGGTCGCTGACGGCGGAATAATCCACCAGCTGGAAATAGCCACCCGGCACCGGCAGCGGCTTGAGTTTCGTGCCCAGCAGCTGCTGGCGGAAGCGGTCGCGCTTGGCCTGGTAGAAGGCGCCGAGCTGCTCGTAGTGCTCGGGTTCCTGCTCGATCATCGCCGCGAACGCCCACTGCGCCGGGGCGAAGGTGCAGAAGGTGTTGTACTGGTGCACCTTGCGGAACTCGGCGCTCAGCGCCGGCGGCGCGACCACGTAGCCCACCTTCCAGCCGGTGCAGTGGTAGGTCTTGCCGAAGCTGGAGACGACGAAGGCGCGTTCGGCCAGCTCGGGGTAGCGCAGCACGCTCTCGTGGCGGGCGCCGTCGAAGATGATGTGCTCGTAGACCTCGTCCGAGAGCAGGATGATGTCGGTGCCGCGCAGCAGCGCGGCCAGCGCCGCCATGTCGTCGGGCGAGAGCATGGCGCCGGATGGGTTGTGCGGGCTGTTGATCATCAGCATGCGCGTGCGCGGCGTGATCGCGTCCTTCACCCGCTGCCAGTCCACCGAGAAGTCGACCGGGTCGAGCGGCACGTGCACGGCGCGGGCGCCGGCCAGGTCGATGGCCGGCTCGTAGCAGTCGTAGCAGGGGTCGAGCACGATCACTTCCTCGCCCGCGCGCACGACCGCGTGGATGGCGTCGAAGATGGCCTCGCTGGCGCCGCTGGTGACGGTGACCTCGGCATCGGCGTCCACCTTGCGGCCGTAGCAGCGCGCCGACTTGGCGGCGATGGCCTGGCGCAGGGCCGGGATGCCGGTCATGGGCGCGTACTGGTTCTTGCCCTCGGCCATGGCCTTGGCCAGCTCGTCCACCAGCCGCTTCGGCACCGCGAAGTCCGGGAAACCCTGGCCCAGGTTCACGGCCCGGTGCTCGAGCGCCAGCTGGGACATGACGGTGAAGATGGTGGTGCCCACCTTGGGCAGCTTGGTCTCGGGGCTCATCGTGGTTCCTGGGTCGACGGACGCCGATTATGCAAAAACCGGCGCTTGACCGTGGTCATGGCCGCGCGCGAGGGTCAGCCGGTAGAATCGCCGCGCAATGAACGCCCCCACGCCCGCCGCCGAGCCGCTGCTGCAAGCCCGCGGGCTGTGCTTCTCGCGCAACGAGGAGCCGGTGTTCGGCCCGCTCGACTTCGAGCTCGAGCCCGGCCAGGCCCTGCTGGTGCTGGGCGGCAACGGTGCCGGCAAGACCACCCTGCTGCGCGTGCTGGCCGGCCTGCTGGCCGCCGGCGAGGGCGAGGTGCGCCTGGCCGGCCGCGTGGTCGACCGCGACCACCTGGCCCGCGGCAGCGCCTACCTGGGCCACCTGCCCGGCCACAAGGCCGAGCTGTCCACGCTGGAAAACCTCGAATTCGCCCGCGCCCTGGCCGGCGCGCCGGCCAGCCTGGACCTGGCCGAAGCCCTGGCCGGCGTCGGCCTGGCCGGCTACGAGGACACCCCGGCCCGGCGCCTGTCGGCCGGCCAGAACAAGCGCCTGGGCCTGGCCCGGCTGCGCCTGCAGAGCGCGCCGCTGTGGCTGCTCGACGAGCCCTACGCCAACCTCGACCTCGATGGCATCGCCCTGGTGAACCTCCTCATCCAGGGCCACCTGGCCGAAGGCGGCGCCGTGCTGCTGACCACCCACGGCGCCTACGCCGCGCCGCCGGTGCCCGTGCGCACGCTGGAACTGGCCCCGCGGAGGCGCCCGTGAGCGCGCCCTCGCTGCTGGCCGCCGCCCGCGCCCAGGCCCGGCGTGACCTGCGCCTGGTCTGGCGCCGCCGCGGCGACGCCGCCCAGCCGCTGCTGTTCGCGCTGATGGTGGTGGCCCTGTTCCCGCTGGCCGTCGGCGCCGACCCGGCCCACCTGGCGCGCATCGCCCCGGGCGTGATCTGGGTGGCGGTGCTGCTGGCCGGCCTGCTCACCCTCGACTCGCTCTACCGCGGCGACCTCGAGGACGGCAGCCTCGAGCAGATGCTGCTCGCGCCCGTGCCCCTGGGCTGGCTGATCGGCGTGCGCGTGGCGGTGCACTGGGCCACCTCGGCCCTGCCCATGCTGCTGCTGGTGCCGGTGCTGGCCGAGCTGCTGTTCCTGCCCGGGGAACTGCTGCCGCTGCTGATGGTCTCCCTGCTGGTGGGCACGCCCCTGCTGAGCCTGCTCGGCGCGGTGGTGGCCGCGCTCACGGTCGGCATACGGCGCTCTGGTATGCTGCTGGCCCTGCTGGCGCTGCCGCTTTTCCTGCCCGTGCTGGTGTTCGGCGCCGGCAGCGTGATGGCCGCCGCCCAGGGCCTGCCCTGGGCAGGCGCCGTGCTCCTGATGGCGGCCGGCCTGGTCCTTGCCCTGGTGCTCGCCCCGCTCGCCGCCGCCGCGGCGATCCGAATCGCCCTGACCTGAAAACGCCGCCGTGAATCCCGTCCTGCTCTGGTTCCACCAACTCGGTTCGCCGCCCAATTTCGACCGCTTCGCCGCCCGCTGGACCCCCTGGGGCTTCGGCCTGGGCCTGCTGGGCATGGCCATCGGCCTGTACGGCGCGCTGTTCGTGGTGCCGCCCGATTACCAGCAGGGCGACAGCTTCCGCATCCTCTACATCCACGTGCCGGCGGCCTGGATGAGCCTGTTCGTGTATGCGCTGATGGCCTTCTACGCCGCCATCGCCCTGATCTGGCACATCAAGCTGGCCGAGATCCTGGCCATGGCCTGCGCACCGGTCGGCGCGTGGTTCACCGCGGTGACGCTGGCCACCGGTTCGATCTGGGGCAAGCCGATGTGGGGCACCTGGTGGGACTGGGACCCGCGCCTGACCTCGGAACTCGTGCTGCTCTTCATGTACCTGGGCGTGATCGGCCTGTATTCGGCCATCGAGGACCGCCGCGCCGCCGCGCGCGCCGCCGGCTTCCTGGCCATCGTCGGCGTGGCCCTGCTGCCGATCATCCGCTACTCGGTGGAGTGGTGGAATTCGCTGCACCAGGGCGCCACCATCAAGCTCTTCGGCGAGTCGAGCATGGATTCGTCCATGACCTGGCCGCTGTGGGTGATGGTGCTGGCCACCAAGTTCTGGTTCATCGGCTCGCTGCTCCAGCGCGCCCGCGCCGACAACCTCGAGCGCGAGTCCGGCAAGGACTGGGCCCGCGCCCAGGCAGGGGACGCCCGATGAGCTACCTCGAGTACGTCGTCGGCGCCTACGCCGTGTTCTTCGCCTATCTGGCCTGGGACTTCTTCGCGCCACGCCGGCGCCTGGCGCGCACGCGCCGCGACATCGCCCTGCGCGCCCGCCGCGAGGCCGCGCGCGCACAGAAGGACACGCCCGCATGATGCACCCTACCCGCAAGCGCCGCCTGTGGCTGGTGCTGGGCCTGGTCGCCGCTTCGGCGGTGGCCGCCGGCCTGGTCACCCTCGCCCTGCGCGAGAACATCACCTACCTGTTCACGCCCAGCCAGGTCTTCGCCGGCGAAGCGGCCGACCAGGCCGTGTTCCGGCTCGGCGGCATGGTCGCCAAGGACAGCCTCGTGCGCGAGGAAGGCACGCTCAAGGTGAGCTTCGGCGTCACCGACGGCGACGCGGTGATGACCGCGCGCTACGAGGGCATCCTGCCGGACCTGTTCCGCGAGAACCAGGCCGTCATCGCCACCGGCCGCCGCGTGGGCGACGAATTCCACGCCACCCAGGTGCTGGCCAAGCACGACGAGCAGTACATGCCGCGCGAGGTCGCCGAGGCCATGGGCAAGGCGCACCAGAAGCACAACGTCGAGACCGACAAGGCCGACGAAGCCAAGCCCGCTGGCCAGGGAGGCTACTGAGTGCTGCCCGAACTTGGATTCACCAGCCTCGCGCTGGCGCTGATGCTCTCGCTGCTGCTGTCGGTGCTGCCGCTGGTCGGCGCGCACCGCGGCCAGTCGGCCTGGATGGCCACCGCGCGGCCGCTGTCCTACGCCCTGCTGCTGGTGGTGGCGGTGTCCTACGCCCTGCTCACCTGGGCCTTCCTGCAGCACGACTTCTCCGTGGCCTACGTCGCGCAGAACTCCAACACCCTGCTGCCGCTGGCCTACCAGTTCACCGCGGTCTGGGGCGCGCACGAAGGCTCGCTGCTGCTGTGGGTGCTGATCCTGTGCGCCTGGATCGCCGCCGTCGGCGTGTTCTCCAAGGCCCTGCCGGAAGCGGTGGTGGCGCGGGTGCTGGCGGTGATGGGCATGGTGGCGCTGGGCTTCCTGGCCTTCACCGTGTTCACCTCCAATCCCTTCGAGCGCCTGCTGCCGGCACCGCCGGAAGGCCGCGACATGAACCCGCTGCTGCAGGACCCGGGCATGATCTTCCACCCGCCCCTGCTGTACATGGGCTACGTGGGCTTCGCGGTGGCCTTCGCCTTCGCGGTGGCGGCGCTGATCGACGGCAAGGTGGACGCGCAGTGGGTGCGCTGGAGCCGGCCGTGGACGAACGTGGCCTGGGCCTTCCTCACGCTGGGCATCGCGCTGGGCAGCTTCTGGGCCTATTACGAGCTCGGCTGGGGCGGCTGGTGGTTCTGGGACCCGGTCGAGAACGCCAGCTTCATGCCCTGGCTGGTGGGCGCGGCGCTGCTGCACTCGCAGGCGGTCACAGAGAAGCGCGGCAGCTTCAGCGGCTGGACGCTGTTGCTTGCCATCGCGGCCTTCTCGCTGTCGCTGCTGGGCACCTTCCTGGTGCGCTCGGGCGTGCTCACCAGCGTGCACGCCTTCGCCTCGGACCCCGAGCGCGGCATGTTCATCCTGGCTTTCCTGGTGCTGGTGATCGGCGGTTCGCTGCTGCTTTATGCGCTGCGCGCGCCCAAGGTCGAGGCCGGCAAGCCCTTCGCCGCCGCCTCGCGCGAAACCCTGCTGCTGGCCAACAACCTGCTGCTCACCGCTTCGGCGCTGATGATCCTGCTCGGCACGCTCTACCCGCTGCTGGCCGACGCGCTGGACCTGGGCAAGATCTCGGTGGGCCCGCCCTACTTCGGCCTGCTCTTCATCCTGCTGATGATCCCGCTGGTGCTGCTGGTGCCGTTCGGGCCGCTTAGCCGCTGGCAGCGCGAGGATCCCTCGCAGCCGCTGCGCTGGCTGGCCCCGTGGGCCGTGCTCGCCGCGGTGCTGGGCCTGGTGGCCTTCTTCGCCTGGCCGCATGGCACCGCCAAGACCGCCTTCGGCATCGCCGGCGCCGTCTGGGTGCTGGCGGGCACGGCGCGCTTCGCCTGGCAGCGCCTGAAGTCCACGTCCAAGGGCGCGCGCTTCACCGCCGAGATGACCGGCATGCTGCTGGCGCACGCCGGCATCGGCATTTTCGTGGCGGGCGTGTTCATCACCGAATCGACCAGCATCGAGCGCGACGTGGCGGCGCGGCCGGGCCAGGTGTTCGAACTGCGCGGCTACGACTTCGAGTTCCGCGGCGTGGAAAAGCGCCAGGGACCGAACTTCATCGCCGACCACGGCACCGTGGTGGTGAGCCGCGACGGCAGGCAGATCGCGGTGATGCACCCGGAGAAGCGCGCGTACATGGCCGGCGGCCAGGTGATGACCGAGGCCGCGCTCGACGGCGGCCTCAGCCGCGACCTGTACGTGGCGCTGGGCGAACCGACGGACCGCGACGGCGGCTGGGCGCTGCGCCTGTACGTGAAGCCCTGGATCCGCCTGATCTGGCTCGGCTCGCTGTTCATGGCCGCCGGCGCCTTCGTCGTGGTCGCCGACCGGCGCTTCCGCCGGCCGGTGGCCGCCGGGGCCGCGGCATGATGGGCCGGCTGCTGCCGCTGGTGGCCTTCGCCGCGCTGGCGGTGCTGCTGGGCGTGGGCGTGATGATGAATTCGGGCAAGGACACCAGCGCCCTGCCCTCGCCGCTGCTGGGCAAGCCGGCGCCGGATTTCGCGCTGCCGGTGCTGGGCGAACCCGATCGCATCATCACCCGCGAGAGCCTGCTGGGCGCGCCCTACCTGCTCAACGTCTGGGGCAGCTGGTGCCCGGCCTGCCGCGACGAGCACCCGGTGATCACCCGCCTCGCCGAGTCGGGCCGCATCCGCGTGATCGGCTACGACTACAAGGACGAACCCGAGGAAGCCTTCCGCTGGCTGGCCCAGTTCGGCAACCCCTACGACCTGATCATCGCCGACGTCGAGGGCCGCGCTGCCCTGGACTGGGGCATCTATGGCGCCCCGGAAACCTTCCTCGTGGACGCGCAGGGCATGATCCGCTGGAAGTTCGTCGGCCCGCTCACCGATGAGATCGTGCAGCAGCAGCTGCTGCCGGTGCTGGAGACGCTGGAATGAAGACCTGGCTGCTTGCCGCCCTGCTGATGCTGTGCGCCGCCGCGGCGGCCGCCTTCGAGCCCATCGAGTTCCGCGACGCCGCCGAGGAAGCCCGGTTCCGCGCGCTCAGCGCCGAGCTGCGCTGCGTGATGTGCCAGAACCAGTCGCTGGCCGATTCCAACGCCCAGATCGCCGGCGACCTGCGCGCGCAGGTGCTCGAGCTGATGCGCGAGGGCAAGTCCGACCGCGAGATCAAGGATTACCTGGTCGCGCGCTACGGCGAGTTCGTGCTCTACAACCCGCCGGTGAAACCGTCCACCTGGCTGCTGTGGTTCGGCCCGGCGCTGATCGTGCTCGGCGGCGGCATCGCCGTGGCCGTGGTGGTGCGCCGGCGCGCCACGAATGCACCGGCCACCGCGCCGTCCGAAGACAACCAGGAGTGGTGATGTCCGGTTTGCTGATTGCTTCGCTGGGGCTGCTGGCCGTGGTGCTGGCCATCGTGCTGCGCCCGATCTGGAAAACCGCGCGCGCCGGTTCGCTGGCCGTGGCGCTGGTGCTGGTCGTCGGCACCGCCGGCCTCTACGCCCTCTACGGCGAGCCCGACGCGCTCGACCCGGCGCTGGTGAAGACCCCGACCACGCTCGACGAGGCCATCGTGCAGCTCGAGCGCCGCCTGGCCGACGAACCCGGCAGCGTCGAGGGCTGGGTGCTGCTGGGCCGCAGCCGCGCCGCGCAGGAGCGCTGGGCCGAGGCCGTGCAGGCCTTCTCCCGCGCCCAGGCGCTGCTGCCCGACGAGCCCGACCTGATGGTCGAGCTGGCCGACGCCCGGCTGCGCGCCGCCGGCGACGGCCGCTATCCGCCCGAGGCCGTGGCCCTGCTCGAGCGCGCGGTGCAGATCCAGCCCGCGCACCAGCGCGGCCTGTTCTACCTGGGCGCGCACCAGCTGCAGTCGGGCAACCCCGCCGGGGCCGCGGCGGTCTGGGAGCGCCTGCTGCCGCTGGTGGAAGCCAGCACCGCCGCCGCGCTGCGCCCGCAGATCGACCAGGCCCGCTCGCTGGCCGGCCTTGAGCCGCTGGCACCGGAAGAATCCGCAGCCCCCGGCCCGAGCCTGCGCGTGGCCGTGCAGCTCGACCCCGCCGTGGCCGACCAGCTGGCCCCGGGCGATACGCTCTACGTCTTCGCCCGCACCCTCGAGGGCGGGCTGCCGGTGGCGGTCAAGCGCCTGCCGGCCACGGGCTTCCCGCTCGAGGTGACGCTCTCGGACGCCGACGGCCTGATGCCGGCCCAGAAGCTCTCGCAGCAGGCCCGCGTGCGCCTGCTGGCGCGGGTATCGAAGTCCGGCGACGCTGGCGCGGCCCCGGGCGACCTGGAGGCCGGGGCCATCGAGCTCGACGTCGCCGACGGTGCCACCGCGACGCTGGTGGTTGCTAAAGTGGTGCAATGACCGAAGCCATCCCGCCGGGCACCCGTTTCGCCCGGCTCCCCTCGCCCTTCACCTTCAAGCGCGGCGGCAGCCTGTCCGGCGCCGTGCTCGCCTACGAAACCTGGGGCCGGCTCGCGCCTTCGGGCGACAACGCCATCCTGATCCTGCCCGGGCTCTCGCCCAACGCCCACGCCGCGGCCAACGAAGGCAACCCCGAGCCGGGCTGGTGGGAAGCGATGCTGGGGCCGGGCAAGCCCATCGACACCAACCGCTGGTTCGTGGTCTGCGTGAACCCGCTGGGCAGCTGCAAGGGCAGCACCGGCGCGGCTTCGGTGAACCCCGCCACCGGCCGGCCCTACCGGCTCGATTTCCCCGACCTGTCGGTCGAGGACGGCGCCCGCGCCGCGCGCGAGGTGCTGCGCGAACTGGGCATCGAGCGCCTGGCCTGCGTCATCGGAAATTCGATGGGCGGCATGGGCGCGCTGGCCTTCCTGCTGCTGCACCCGGGCCTGGCGCGCACGCACATCCAGGTCTCGGGCGCGCCGCAGGCGCTGCCGTTTTCGATCGCCATCCGCTCGCTGCAGCGCGAGGCCATCCGGCTCGATCCGAACTGGAACCACGGCCTGTACGACGACCACGCCTACCCCGAAAACGGCATGCGCATCGCCCGCAAGCTGGGCGTGGTGACGTATCGCTCCGCGATCGAATGGGATGGCCGCTTCGGCCGCGTGCGGCTCGACAGCGAGTGCCGCGAGGACGACCCCTTTGGCCTGGAGTTCGAGGTCGAGCGCTACCTCGAGGGCCATGCGCGTCGTTTCGTGCGCACCTTCGACCCCAACTGCTACCTCTACCTGAGCCGCTCGATGGACTGGTTCGACGCCGCCGAATACGGCGGGGGCGACGTGATGAAGGCCCTGGCCTCGATCCGGCTCGAGCGCGCGCTGAGCATCGGCGTGCACACCGACATCCTCTTCCCCCTGCAGCAGCAGGAGCAGGTCGCCGACGGCCTGCGCGCCGGCGGCGCCGACTCGCGCTTCCTGGCCCTGGAATCCCCGCAGGGCCACGACGCCTTCCTGGTGGACATCGGCCGCTTCGGCCCCGCCATCGGCGGCTTCCTGGCCGAGCTGTAAAGAAACGGGGTCAGGTTCACTTCCGCGCAACGGGCGAACGCCCGTTCCGCGGAAGTTGGTACCGGTGATAGGACTCGAACCTACACGCCATTGCTGGCAGCTGATTTTGAGTCAGCCGCGTCTACCATTCCGCCACACCGGCACGCGGGCGGCGCGAGTATAGCTCAGGCGGCGGCGTCCAGGCCGAGCTGGCGCGGGGCGCGGCGGTACCAGCCGTCGGCTTCGGGGTGGAACATCGAGCAGCAGGTCAGGGCCTGCTTGTAGATGTGCAGGGAGATCGCCACCGCGTCGGCGCTGGGATTGCGGATGGCGTGGTACTCGTGCGGCGGGATCAGGCTGCCGGCCGAGCCGACGCCGGCGATCTGGGTGCCCACCGGCTCGAAGCGCACGCGCTCGCCCTGCTCCTCGCGCAGCTCGAACTGGGTGATCTCCAGCTGGCCCTGCCACACGCCCTCGACGCACCACACGCCCGAATGGTCGTGCACCGGCGTGCCCTGGCCCGGGCCCCAGGTCATGGCCACCACGCTGTAGCCGCTCTCTTCGCAGCGGTAGAGCTCGCGGCGCGCGTAATGGTCGGCGACCGGCTCCTGGACACAGGCCGGCATCTGCACCGCGCGGGTGCGGATCAGCTCGGCCAGGCCGTTGCGGATGCAGTCGGTGGTTTCACGCTCGCAGCCCGTGGCCACGGCGCGGTCGATCATGGCGAACAGTTCCCGGCAACCGGGGAAATCCAGGGCCTGCATGGCGGCACCGAAGGGTTTGAATGTGACGGGCAGTTTACCAGCGCCGTACGGGCCGGGTTTGCGCCGGGTCAAACGGCCGCCGGCGGCCGCGGCCAGGGCCACCAGCCCCGGCCCTCGAGCGCATAGCGGTCGGCCGCTTGCTCGAAGCGGTTGCGGTGGCTGACGCCGCCGCAGGCCAGGTAGAGCAGCGGGAACAGCGGCCCGAGCACCATCGCCTGGTAGACGTGGGCGCGCTCGTGGTCGCCCAGGCGCACGCGCCGGTCGAAGCGGCCGGCCGCGGCGCTGGCGTAGGTGGCCGCGGTTTCATCCAGGCTGGCGCCGGTGTGCAGGATGACGTTGCCCAGCGCCAGCGCGCCGCCCGGGCCCCAGGGAAAACGATGGAACACCAGCGCGCCGTCCGACCAGCGCGGCCGTGCCCCGAAGGCCATGCCCAGCAAGCCCGCCAGCGCGGCCAGCAGGCTCAGCGGCGAAGCCCAGGCCGCGCCCAGCACGAACAGCAGCGTGCGGGCGGCCGGGGCCAAGGCTCAGCCTTCCCCGCCCCAGAGCAGGCGCGAGAGCGCCTCGGCGCTTTCCGGGTCGAGCTGGGTGGCGGTGTGGGTCATGGAATTGATGGCCCAGCAGGCATCCTCGTCGCTGGCCCGCCGCGGGTCGCGCAGCACGCCGGCCAGGCGCTCGCCGAACACGCCCGGGTAGGCCTCGCCCAGGTGGCGCAGCGCGCGCTCGCGCGCCTGCGGATCGGCCCTCACCTTCGGGGCATCGTGCACTTCGGCCTGCAGGGCACGCAGGTAGAACTCGAGGAAATTCTGGTGGTGCCGCGAAGGCAGGCGCTCGAAGGCGGCGCGCGCATCGCGCTCGAGCTCCGGGTCGAAGTCGTCGCGCGGGCGCATGAGCTTGGCGCAGCTGCGTTCCGGCAGGCGCGGGATCACCGCCGCCATCGCCCGGGTGGCGTTGATGAGCAGCGGCCCTTCCAGCGAGTGCGCGCCGCGCATCAGCGCCAGCTTGAGCTCGGCGTACAGGCCCTTGCTGGAGATGATGCCGGCGAAGCGCTTGCGCAGCCCCTCGTCCGCGTTGGCCCGGTCGACGAAGGCCTGGTGCTGCGCATGCAGCGGCGAACTGGCCGGATACGGGTTCTCGAACCGGGGCGGGGCCATGCCCGGCAGCGAGCCGCCGCCGGACAGATACTGCTTCGCGCCAAACACGACGGCCACCAGCACCAGCAGCCAGATGATCTTCTTCATGGAGTTTCCATCCGGGCTCTCCCCGTCCCGGGCGGCGCGATGCTAACACCCGCGGTCACCTTGTTGGCACCGGCCTCGTCTGAGAGGCTAGGCCCATCCGCCCACGCCGCCCCCGCCATGTCCGACCCGAACGAGTCCCTGTCCCTGCCCAAGCGGACCACGCCCACCTGGGAGATGGAGCTGCTGCTCTCGGGCGCGACCGTGTTCGCGATGTTCCAGGCCACGCAGGCCGTCACCGAGTGGGGGGCGCGGCTGCTGCCGCGCCTGGCCGACAACCCGCGCATGTTCGCGAGCGTGCTGTTCACCTACGGCAATGGCGCGCTGACCCTGCTCACCCTCGCCTTCCTGCTGCACCTGACGCTGCGGGCCTACTGGGTGGCCTTGGTGGGCATCAACTCGGTCTATCCCGAGGGTCCGCGCTTCGACCGGCTGCGCGTCGGCCCCATCCAGCGCGAACTGGTGCGCAGCCGCTGGCGGGCGCTGTCGGACCGCATCGAATCGGCCGACAACGCCGCCACCGTGGTCTTCGCGCTGGGCATTTCCCTGGCGCTGATCCTGGTGCCGATTTCCGCCGTGGTCACGCTGTTCTACCTGGTGGCCGCCGTGGGCAGCTGGCTGGCGGGCAAGCCCGAGCTGACCAGCCTCGTGTTCGGACTGCTCTCGGGCCTGGCCTTCCTGCCGTTCTGGATAGCCACCACGCTCGACAAGCGTCGCGGCGAACGTTGGTCCGAAGGTGGCTGGATGCACCGGGCCTGCACGGCAATGCTGCGCACCTACACCCGCCTGGGCATGGGCCGCGACTCGAACCCGATGGTGATGGTGTTCTCGACCAACATCGGCGAGCGCAAGGGCATGGTGATCGTGTTCATCGCCATGTTCGGCGCGATGCTCGGCAGCACCGTGCAACTCGCCCTGTCGCGCGACCAGCTCGGCATGGGCAGCTATGCCGATTTCCCCGACCCGCGGCGCGGCATGGCCAGCAGCCTCGATGGCCGCAGCTACGCCTCGATGCAGGAGCCGGGGCAGCTTCCGAACGCCCCCTTCCTGCCTTCGCCGGTGTCGCGCGGCGACTACCTGCTGCTGGTGGTGCCCTACGTACCGATGCTGCACGGCGAGCTGTTCGCGCGCTGCCGCAGGCAGGCCGAGGCCGCGGTGGCCGACGAGGACGCGCGCGCGGCGCGCCAGCTCGCCTGCGTCGGCGCGGGAATCACCGTCACGCTCGACGGCCAGCCGGCGGCGATCGGACCGGAGTGGTATTCCGACCCCCGGCGCGACCTGCGCGGCCTGGCCTGGATGCTGCCGGTGTCGACGCTTGCGAAGGGGCGCCATGAGCTGGTCGTGCTGCCGCCGGCCGCGCCGGCCAACGAACGCGAGGCGGGCCCGGGCGAGGATGCGCCGCAGCCCTGGCGCATCCCGTTCTGGCGCTGACTCAGGCTTCGCGCGCGGGATCGGCCAGCGCCAGCGCGCCGAGCAGCACACCGGCCTGGGTGCGGTTGCGCACGCCGAGCTTCTCGAAGATGGCGCTCATGTGCGCCTTCACCGTGCGCTCCTGGATGCCCAGCTCGTCGGCGATCTGCTTGTTGAGCCGGCCCTCGGCCACGCGCGCGAGCACCTTGAACTGCTGCGGGCTGAGCGTGGCCAGGCGCGCGGCGGTCTCGCGGTCGCCCGGCTCGGCCGTGGCGCCGGCGACGGCCTCGCGCAGCGACGGCGGCAGCCACTCCTCGCAGGCGAGCACGGCGCGCAGGCCGGCCTGCAGCTCGTCGAGGCTGGCGCGTTTGGTCAGGTAGCCGGCGGCGCCGTAGGCGAGCGCGCGGCGGATGGTGGCCGGGTCTTCGTGCGCCGAGATCATCGCCACCGCCACGCCGGGGAATTCCGCGCGCAGCGACGCCAGCCCCACGAGGCCATGGCTGCCGGGCATGTGCAGGTCGAGCAGCACCAGGTCGGTGTCGGGGTTGGCGGCCAGCGCGGCCTGCACGCCAGGCAGGTCCTCGGCCTCGTCGATCGTGGCCTCCGGCAGCACGCCGCGCACCGCCTGCGCCAGCGCGAGGCGATAGAGCGGGTGGTCGTCGGCGATCAGCAGGCGGGTCATGGCCCGATTCTAGCCGCGCCCTTCCCGTGTAGGAGCGCCTTCAGGCGCGAATCTCTTCTTTGCCGAAGGCAAAGGCAAAAGATTCGCGCCTGAAGGCGCTTGTGTCTGGCTTTTGCCCTAGGGTTTGGGGTGAGAGCGGGGTGCGGGACGCCGCTGTTGCGCAGTGCTCGAAAGC
>NZ_MEDO01000019.1 GCF_001724815.1 Arenimonas sp. SCN 70-307
CGCCTGCATGCGCATCCTGGCAATCCGCCTGAACGCCATGATCAGGGATCAGACCGACTGGAGGGTCCACCCGGCCTGAGCAAGACAGTTGCTCCTACAAGGGAAGGTGGGCCGGGTGGTATCATCTGCGGCCTTTCGTGACACCAACCGCAGGACACCATGGAACTCAATCCCGTCCGCCAGCGCATCGCCGACCTCCTGGGCCGGCTGGATTCGCTCAGGGGGTATCTTTGACTTCGACCTGAAGGTCGAACGTCTCGAGGAAGTGAACCGGGAGCTTGAAAGCCCCGACGTCTGGAACGACCCCGAACGCGCCCAGGGCCTGGGCCGCGAGCGCGCCGCGCTCGAGAAGGTGGTCGGCGGCATCCGCACGCTCACCGACGGCCTCAAGGGCGCCGACGAGCTGCTCGACCTGGCCGAGATGGAAAACGACCAGGACACCGCCGACGCGGTGGTCGAGGATGTCGAGAAGCACGCGCGCGAGGTCGAGAAGCTCGAGTTCCAGCGCATGTTCTCCGGCAAGATGGACTCGGCCAATGCCTACGTCGACATCCAGGCCGGCGCCGGCGGCACCGAGGCCCAGGACTGGGCCGAGATCCTGCTGCGCATGTACCTGCGCTGGTGCGAGTCGCGCGGCTGGAAGACCGAGCTGATGGAAGTCAGCGGCGGCGAAGTGGCGGGCATCAAGTCGGCCACCGTGCGCGTCGAGGGCGACTTCGCCTACGGCTGGCTCAAGACCGAGACCGGCGTGCACCGCCTGGTGCGCAAGTCGCCTTTCGACTCCGACAACCGCCGGCACACCAGCTTCACCTCGGTGTTCGTCTCGCCGGAAGTCGACGACAACATCGACATCACCATCAACCCGGCCGACCTCAAGACCGACGTGTACCGCTCGTCCGGCGCCGGCGGCCAGCACGTGAACAAGACCGAGTCGGCCGTGCGCATCACCCACGTGCCCACCGGCATCGTGGTGGCCTGCCAGACCGGCCGCAGCCAGCATTCCAACCGCGACACCGCGATGAAGATGCTCGCCGCCAAGCTCTACGAGCTCGAGATCCAGAAGCGCAATGCCGAGAAGGACGCGGTGGAAGCCACCAAGTCCGACATCGGCTGGGGCAGCCAGATCCGCAACTACGTGCTCGACCAGAGCCGCATCAAGGACCTGCGCACCGGCATCGAGCGCTCCGACACCCAGAAGGTGCTCGACGGCGACCTCGACGAGTTCATCGAAGCCAGCCTCAAGGCCGGCCTCGAGGTCGGCGCGAAACGCGCAGACGCCTGAGCCCCCTGTAGGAGCGCCTTCAGGCGCGAATCCTTTCCAGAAGACGATGCCGCCATGACCGACCAGCCCAGCCAGACCCCCGCCGCCGACGAGAACACCCTGATCGCCGAGCGCCGCGGCAAACTCGCCGCGCTGCGCGAGTCGGGGGCCATCGCCTTCCCGAACGACTTCGTGCGCGCCGACTACGCCGGCGACCTGCAGGCCGAGTTCGCCGACAAGGACGAGTGGACGACCGAGAAGCTCGAGGCGCTTGATCGCCGCGTCGCCGTCGCCGGCCGCCTGCTGGCCAAGCGGGTGATGGGCAAGGCCAGCTTCGCCCAGGTCCAGGACATGAGCGGCCGCATCCAGCTCTACCTGCAGGGTGGCGAACTGGGCGAGGCCTACGAGGCCTTCAAGGGCTGGGACATCGGCGACATCGTGGCGGTCGAGGGCGGGCTCACCCGCACCCGCACCGGCGAGCTGTCGGTCAAGGCCGACCGCCTGCGGCTGATGACCAAGTCGCTGCGCCCGCTGCCCGACAAGTTCCACGGCCTGGCCGACGTCGAGCAGCGCTACCGCATGCGCTACGTCGACCTGATCGTGAATCCCGAGGCGCGCGAGGTGTTCGTGCAGCGCTCGCGCATCGTCTCGGCGATGCGCGGCTGGCTCGACGCCCGGCGCTTCCTCGAGGTCGAGACGCCGATGATGCATTACATCCCCGGCGGCGCCACCGCGCGTCCGTTCGTGACGCACCACAACGCGCTCGACCTCGACCTGTACCTGCGCGTGGCGCCCGAGCTCTATCTCAAGCGCCTGGTGGTGGGCGGCCTGGAGCGCGTGTACGAGATCAACCGCAACTTCCGCAACGAGGGCGTGTCCACCCGGCACAACCCCGAGTTCACCATGCTCGAGTTGTACGAGGCCTACGCCACGTACAACGAGGTGATGGACCTGACCGAGGCGCTGATCCGCGAGGTCACCCTGCGCGTGCGCGACACCACGCACCTCGAGTGGGAAGGCATGCAGATCGACCTCGGCCCGGCCTTCCGCCGCTGGTCCATGACCGACGCGGTGCTCGAGCACAACCCGGAGATCCGCCGCGAGGAACTGCGCGACCTCGAGGCCATGCGCGGCCACTGCCGCCGCCTGGGCATCCGCTTCAAGGACGCCTACGGCTGGGGCAAGCTGCTGCTGGAGATCTTCGAGAAGACCGTCGAGCACACCCTGGTGCAGCCGACCTTCATCACCGACCACCCGGTCGAGGTCAGCCCCCTGGCGCGCGCCTCCGACCGCGACCCGGAGATCACCGACCGCTTCGAGCTCTTCGTCGGCGGCCGCGAGATCGCCAACGGCTTCTCCGAGCTCAACGACCCGGAAGACCAGAAGGCGCGCTTCCTGGCCCAGGTCGAGGCCAAGGAGGGCGGCGACGACGAGGCCATGCATTACGACGCCGACTATATCCGTGCGCTGGAGTATGGCATGGCCCCGACCGGCGGCCTGGGCATCGGCATCGACCGCCTGGTGATGCTGGTGACCGACAGCGCGTCCATCCGCGACGTGCTGCTGTTCCCGTACATGCGCCCAGAAGCGTAAGCAAGAATGTCGGGCAAGTGCTTGCCGGGGTTGAATTCCCGGGGGTAAGCTGCCGGTGAGCCGCGGGACCCCCGTGGCAATCACGGTGTGCGCACCCGGGAGCTTCACGTGAACGTACTGATCGTCGATGACCAGCCCTCGCAACGGACCATGTTCCGCCACTTGCTGGAGGACATCAGTCCCGAAGTTAAGGTCACCGACTTCGGTGACCCGGTGGAGGCCCTGCTGTGGTCGCAGCGCAGCTCGCCCGACCTGCTGCTGCTCGACTACCGCATGCCCAAGCTCGACGGGCTGGAGTTCGCCCGTCGCTTCCGCCGGCCGCTGTCGCACCGCGACGTGCCGATCATCCTGATCACCGTGGTCGGCGACGAGCCGATCCGCAACGCCGCCCTCGAGGCCGGCGTCATCGATTTCCTGGTCAAGCCGGTGCGCCCGCGCGAACTGCGCTCGCGCTGCCGCAACCTGCTGGCCCTGCGCCAGCAGCAGCAGAACCTCAAGACCCGCGCCCACGAGCTCGAGCGCCAGCTGCTGGCGCGCATGCACGAGCTCGACGACCGCGAGCGCGAGCTGCTGCACCGCCTGGCCAAGGCCACCGCCATGCACGACGGCGGCCCGGTGGCCAGTTTCGAGCGCCTGGGCCGCTATGCCGGCCTGATCGCCGAGGCCCTGGGCCAGTCCGAGGACGAGGTGCGCACCATCGAGCTGGGCGCGCCGCTGCGCGACATCGGCAAGCTGGCCATCTCCGACACCATCCTGCGCAAGCCCGGGCCGCTCACCGACGCCGAGATGGCGGAAGTGCGCCGCCATCCCGCGCTGGGCCACGAGCTGCTCTCGGGCAGCGGCAGCCGCTTCGTGCAGGTGGGCGCCGCCATCGCCCTGGGCCACCAGGAACGCTGGGACGGCAGCGGTTACCCGCGCGGCCTGGCCGGCGAGGACATCCCGCTGCCGGCGCGCATCGTCGCCGTGGCGGACGTGCTCGACGCCATGACCTCGCCGCGACCCTGGCGCCCGGCGCATCCCTTCGCGGCCGCCATCGATTTCATCCGCGAAGGTTCGGGCACGCTGTTCGACCCCGCCGTGGTCTCGGCGACGCTGGCCCGCCGCGAGCGCCTCGAGGAAGTCTTCCGCTTCGTGACCCCGGGGCAAGCCAGCGCCTGAGGCCCGCCCGGGGCCCGCGCGCAAGCGCCACGCCATGATCCGCGCCTTCGCCAACCGCCCCGACAGCGAACATGGCCAGGCGCTGGTCCGCCTCGTCATCGCCGCGGTGCTGCTGGCCTACCTGGCCGGCCTGGCCTCGGGCAGCAACGCCGGCGCCGAGCTGCGACTGAGCGTGCTGATCCTGCTGGCCGAGACCCTGCTCGGCCTGGGCATCGTCATCGCCATCATCCTGCGCCCGGGCGTCTCGCACGGGCGGCGCGTGCTGGGCATGCTGGCCGACTACAGCACGCTCGCGGCGATGATGATCCTCAAGGGCGAGGTGCTGGCGCCGCTCTACGTCATCATCCTTTGGGTGACCGTAGGCAACGGCCTGCGCTTCGGCACCACCTACCTGTTCGCGGCCATGGGCCTGGCGGTGGCCACCTTCCTGGCGGTGATCCTGTCCACGCCTTACTGGCAGGAGAATCCGTACATCGCCTGGGGCCTGCTGGTGGGCCTGGTGGCGATCCCGGCCTACCTGATCAGCCTGCTGCGCGACCTGCGCCGCGCCGGCGAGGAAGCGCGGCGCGCCAACGCCGCCAAGAGCCGCTTCCTGGCCAACATGAGCCACGAGTTCCGCTCGCCGCTCAACGGCATCATCGGCATGGCCGAGCTGCTCTCGGGCACGCGCCTGGCGCCCGAGCAGCGCGAGGCCGCCGACGTCATCCAGACCTCGGCGCAGACGCTGCTGCTGCTGGTCGAGGACGTGCTCGACATCTCGGCCATCGAGGCCGGCAAGCTCAAGCGCCAGGACAGCGAGTTCGCGCCGCGCGAGCTGGCCCGGCGCATCCGCACCATGCTCCAGCCGATGGCGGCCAACAAGAGCCTCGAGCTTTCGGTGGAGGTGCCGGAATCCATCCCGCAGCGCCTGCGCGGCGACGCCGGTCACCTGGGCCAGATCCTGCTCAACCTCACCCACAACGCCATCAAGTTCACCGAGGCCGGCAGCGTGCGGCTGACGTTCGAGCCACGCGCGCTGGAGGCGGGCAGGGCGGCACTGCGCTTCTCCGTGCGCGACACCGGCATCGGCGTGCCGGATTCGGCCAAGGCCACGCTGTTCCAGGCCTTCGAGCAGGTCGACAGCGGTCCGACGCGCCGTTTCGGCGGCACCGGCCTGGGCACGACCATCGCCAAGACGCTGACCGAACTGCTCGGCGGCAATATCGGCCTGGAGGACAACCCGGGTGGCGGAACGCATTTCTGGGTGGACCTGGAGTTCGAGGTGGTGGCCGGCAGCGAATCCGCCGCCGCGGCCCAGGACGAAGGCAAGGTCATCTCCTTCGACGATCCCTTCGTGCGCCATCGCGCGCGCGTGCGGCCGATGCGCGTGCTGGTGGCCGACGACCAGCCGGCCAACCGCCTCGTGCTGCAGCGCCTGCTCGAGCGCGCCGGCCACCAGCCGGTGTTCGCCGAGGACGGCGAGCAGGCGCTGGACCGCCTCGAGGCCGAAACGCTCGACGCGGCCATCGTCGACCTGCACATGCCGGGCGTGGACGGCCTGGAGGTGATCAAGCAGGCGCGCGTGATGCAGGCCGGCTCCACCCGCACGCCGATCGTGGTGCTCAGCGCCGACGCCACCGTGGACGCGGTGCGCGACGCCGAAGCCGCAGGCGCCTATACCTTCCTCACCAAACCCGTGGTGGCCGCGCGACTGCTCGACACCCTGGCCGAGATCGCCGGCGGCGCCGGCGGCGAGGCGAGCACGCCCCAGCGCAAGGACCAGCTGCCGACCCTGCGCACCGACGTGCTCGAGGAGCTGGCGGGCATGGGCCTGGGCACGCAGTTCCTGCGCGATTTCTCCGAGCAGTGCCTGCGCGACGCCAGCCGCTGCCTGGCCGAGGCCGAACGTTCGGCGGCGCAGGGGCGCTGGGACAGCCTGCGCGAGGCCGCGCATGCGCTCAAGGGCGTTTCCGAGAACCTGGGCGCGCAGGCGCTGGTGTCGCGCAGTACGGAGCTCATGCGCGCCAGCGATGCGGTGCTGGCCAAGGAGTGGCGGCGCCTGGTGGGCAACATCGGTACCCAGCTCGAGGGCACGGCTGCGCAGGTGCGCAGCGAAGTGGCGCGTATCTCCGCGCGCCCGGTGCAAGGTGATTCCGGCCGGCCCACGGACAACGAGTCCGGCTGAGCCGCGTCGCGGGGGTGGCCGCCCCTTGCCTGGCGACCACCCCGTTTCGCGTCAGACCACCTGTCGCAGCGCGGCGGCGCCCGGAACACGGCGCTTCTGCGCCCGCACCAGCCGCTCCATGGTCTGCAGGCCGCGGTCGCCCAGTCGCATCGCGGCGTCCACCCAGGTGGTGGTGACGCGCATCAGCTCGTCCAGGCTCACCGGGTTGCAGGTCATGCGCACGGTGTTCATCGAGCGAAGGGCATTGCCCATGCGCTTGCGCCGGCGCACCAGTTCGCGGGCCGCCGAAAGGCCTTCGCCGCGCGGCACCAGGAAATCAACCACGCCCATCCGGTGCAGTTCCTCGGCCGAATAGACGTTGCCGTCGAGCATCATGCGCTCGGCCTGGGCCGGGGTGACGCGGCGCGAGAGGAAGGTGTAGGCGCCCATGCCCGGGAACAGGTCGAACAGCACCTCCGGGAAGCCCATGCCGCTGCCTTCCTCGGCAATGATGGTGTGGCAGCACAGCGCGGCTTCGAAGCCGCCGCCCAGGGCCTCGCCCTGCACCACGGCGATCGAATGCACGCGGTCGTCGGCCAGCCGGGCGAAATGGAAGGCCACCGAAACGCAAAGCTGGGCATAAGCCAGCAGGCGGGCGCGGTCGCCGGTGCGGATCAGGCGCGAGAACAGCTCGAGGTCCCCGCCCAGGTTGAACACGTCGGAATGCGAGGCGAGCACCAGGTGGCGGACCTCGTTGCCCGGGTGGTTGGCGTCGTTGGCGATGCGGTTGGCGACCTGGCGCTGGCACTCGCGCAGGTCGACCAGCAGCTGCTCGCTGAAGCAGGGGCGGTAGGCTGGAGCAGGGTTGTGGTGCATGAAGCACCACTCGATGCCGGCTTCGGCTTCGGAGCGGTGGTCGACCAGGGTGAGGGCGGGCTCGCGGTTGATGCTTTCGACGACGGACATGGCGGTTTCTCCAGGCAAGGGGGTGGTGCCCTACACGTTCCTTCGGCGGAGCGCAAGGGGGCAGGGGCAGTCTACACCCGGGCCAACGCCCAAATGCCAGCGCCGCCCACGGGGGGCGGCGCCGGGGACTTGCCTGGCAGGAGGGTCAGGCCGGGGTCTTGGGGGCGTCGCGCAGCTCGCGGCGCAGGATCTTCCCGACGTTGGACTTGGGCAGCTCGGTGCGGAACTCGACGTAGCGCGGGTGCTTGTAGCCGGTGAGGTTTTCCTTGCAGAAAGCCTTGACCTGCTCGGCCGTGAGCGCCGGGTCCTTCTTGACGATGACCACCTTCACCGCCTCGCCGGACTTCTCGTCGGGCACGCCGACCGCGGCGACCTCGAGCACGCCGGGCATCAGCGCGATCACGTCCTCGACCTCGTTCGGGTACACGTTGAAGCCCGAGACCAGGATCATGTCCTTCTTGCGGTCGACGATGTAGAAGAAACCCTTCTCGTCCATCTTGGCCATGTCGCCGGTGTGCAGCCAGCCGTCGGCGTCGATGACCTTGGCGGTTTCTTCCGGGCGCTGCCAGTAGCCGGCCATCACCTGCGGACCTCGGATGCACAGCTCGCCGACCTCGCCGACCGGCAGCATGCGGCCTTCGTCGTCCTTGATGCAGGCGTCGGTGGACGGGATCGGCAGGCCGATCGAGCCGTTGTACTCGGGCAGGTCCATCGGGTTGATGCAGGCCGCCGGCGAGGTCTCGGTCAGGCCGTAGGCTTCGACCAGGGTGATGCCGGTGGCCTTCTGCCAGCGCTCGGCCACCGCGCGCTGCACGGCCATGCCGCCGCCGAGGGTGAGGTGCAGGCGCGAGAAGTCGATCTTCTCGAAGCCCGGGGTGTTGAGCAGGCCGTTGAAGAGCGTGTTCACGCCGGTGATGGCGGTGAACGGGATCTTCTGCAGCTCGGCCACGAAACCCTTCATGTCGCGCGGGTTGGTGATCAGGTGGTTGAGGCCGCCGAACTTCATGAAGACCAGGCAGTTCGCCGTCAGCGCGAAGATGTGGTAGAGCGGCAGCGCGGTGATGATCACTTCCTTGCCCATGCTGGCGTTCGCACCCAGCCAGGCCGAGGACTGCTGCATGTTCGCCACCAGGTTGCGGTGCGTGAGCATCGCGCCCTTGGCCACGCCGGTGGTGCCGCCGGTGTACTGCAGGAAGGCGATGTCCTCGGGGCGGATGTCGATGGCAGGCAGGGTCTTGCCGGCGCCGCGGGCGAGGGCGTCGTTGAAGCGCAGGTGGCCGGGCAGGTCGTACTCGGGCACCTGCTTCTTGACGTGGCGCAGCACGAAGTTGATCAGCGAGCCCTTGGGGAAGCCCAGCATGTCGCCCACGCCGGTGACGATGACCTGCTTGATCGGCGTATCGCCGACGACTTCCTGCACCACGTGCGCGAAGTTCTCCAGCACCACGATGGCGCTGGCGCCGGAATCCACCAGCTGGTGCTTGAGCTCGCGGGCGGTGTACATCGGGTTGGTGTTGACCACCGTGAGCCCGGCGCGCAGCACGCCGAAGATGGCAACCGGGTACTGCAGGATGTTGGGCATCATCAGGGCGACGCGGTCGCCCTTCTTGAGCTTGAGCTCGTGCAGCAGGTAGTTTGCGAACTGGGTGCTGAGGCGGTCGACCTGGTCGTAGGTCAGCTGCTTGCCGAAATTGGCGAAGGCCGGGTTGTCGCGGTAGGTGCGGCAGGACTCCTCGAGCACTGAGACGATGGACGGGTACTGCCCGAGGTCGATCTCGGGACCGATGCCCTTCGGATAATTCGCCAGCCAAGGACGTTCAAAACCCATGCGTTCACTCCCGAAAATCGAATCCAGCCGACCCGCCGGGGCGCATGGGGCTTGCGCCGCGCGGAATTTGAGTATTCGCTCGATTGGAGCATACCCCTCGGGGCAGGGCAAGGCAGAGCGGACCGGCTTTCGCATGGCTTTCACGGCCGCGGTCGTGCTGGCGTTGGCGCTGGCCGCCGGCTGCGCGCGCACCCCGCCCGAGCAAGCCCTGCGCGAGGCGGTGGCGGCCATGGCCGAGGCGGCCGAGGCACGCGACAGCGAGGCCCTGGCCAGCCACCTCGCCGACGACTTCGCCGGCCCGGACGGCATGGACCGCGAGCGCCTGCGTCGCTACCTGGCGGTGATCTGGCTGCGCAACCGCGAGGTCGGGGTCACGCTGGGCCCGCTGGACGTCGAGCTGATGGGCGACCGGGCCAAGGTCGGATTCACCGCCGCCGCCCGCGGCGGCGAGGGCCTTTTTCCCGACAGCGCCCGCGTCTACCAGGTCGAGACCGGCTGGCGGCTCGAGGGCGGCGAGTGGAAGCTCATCTCCGCCGACTGGCGCTGACCCGGCCGCGCTCCTACGGGAAGGCCCCGGGGAGAAAAGCGAAAGGCCCTCCGGGGAGGGCCTTTCGGGTAACGCGGCGACGCCGTGGAATCAGGCCGCCTTGCGGGCCGCCAGCTGGCGCAGCACGTAGTGCAGGATGCCGCCGTTGCGGAAGTACTCGACTTCCTTCGGGGTCAGCAGCAGCACCTGCACCTGGAAGCGCAGCTCGGTGCCGTCCGGTCGCTTGGCCACCACGGTGGCCTGCTTGGCGGCGCCGTCCTGCAGGCCGGTGATCTCGACCACCTCGTCGCCCTTCAGGCCCAGCGACTGCGCGTTCTGGCCTTCCAGGAACTGGCAGGGCAGCACGCCCATGCCGACCAGGTTCGAGCGGTGGATGCGCTCGAAGCTCTCGGCCACCACGGCCTTGACGCCCAGCAGGTTGGTGCCCTTGGCCGCCCAGTCGCGGCTCGAGCCGGTGCCGTATTCCTTGCCGGCGAACACCACCAGCGGCACGCCCTCGGCCTTGTACTTCATGGCCGCGTCGTAGATCGCCAGCTTCTCGCCCGACGGGTAGTGGATGGTGTTGCCGCCTTCCTCGCCGCCCAGCATCAGGTTCTTGATGCGGATGTTGGCGAAGGTGCCGCGCACCATCACGTCGTCGTTGCCGCGGCGCGAGCCGTAGCTGTTGAAATCAGCCGGCTGCACGCCGCGGGCCTGCAGGAACCTGCCGGCCGGCGAGCTGGCCTTGATGTTGCCGGCCGGGCTGATGTGGTCGGTGGTGATCGAGTCGCCGAAGATGCCCATCACGCGCGCGCCGGTGATGTCGGCGATCGAGCCGACCTGCATGGTCATGCCGTCGAAGTAGGGCGGGTTCTTGATGTAGGTCGAGGCCTCGTCCCAGGCGAACTTGGCGCCTTCCGGCGAGGCGATCTGGTTCCAGCGGGTGTCGCCGGCGAAGACGTTGGCGTAGTTGGCCTTGAACATCTCCGGGCCGACGGTCCTGGCGATGAAATCGCCGATTTCCTTGTTCGAGGGCCAGATGTCCTTGAGGAACACCGGCTGGCCGTCCTTGCCCGTGCCCAGCGGCTCGGTGGTCAGGTCGATGTCGGTGGTGCCGGCGATGGCGTAGGCGACCACCAGCGGCGGCGAGGCCAGGTAGTTCATCTTCACTTCGGCGTGCACGCGGCCTTCGAAGTTGCGGTTGCCCGAAAGCACCGAGGTGACCACCAGGTCGTTCTCGGCGATGCCCTTGGAGACTTCCTCGGGCAGCGGGCCGGAGTTGCCGATGCAGGTGGTGCAGCCGTAGCCGACCACGTGGAAGCCCAGCTTCTCGAGGTCGTCGAGCACGCCGGCCTTCTTGAGGTAGTCGGTGACGACCAGCGAACCCGGGCCGAGCGAGGTCTTGACCCAGGGCGCGGCGGTCAGGCCCTTGGCGACGGCGTTGCGGGCCAGCAGGCCGGCGCCGAGCATCACGGCCGGGTTGGAGGTGTTGGTGCAGGAGGTGATGGCGGCGATGACCACGGAGCCGTCGGTGAGTTCGGCGTCGCGGTCCTTGATGCGGATCTTCGAGACCGGCTTGGCGGCCAGGCGCTCGGCCTGCGGCTGGTGGCCGCCTTCGGCGTCCATGCGCGCAACCTCGCCGTTCTTCTGCGCGCGGCCGGCGGTGAGGCCGCCGAGGTTGGCATTGAAGTTGGCCTTCATGTCGCTGAGCAGCACGCGGTCCTGCGGACGCTTGGGGCCGGCCAGCGAAGGCTTCACGTCGCCCATGTCCAGGCTCAGCACGGCGCTGTACTCGGCTTCCACCGAGGCGTCGCGCCACAGGCCCTGGGCCTGGGCATAGGCCTTCACCAGCGCGACCTGGTCGTCGCCGCGGCCGGAGAGGCGCAGGTAGTTCAGCGACTCTTCGTCGATCGGGAAGATGCCGCAGGTGGCGCCGTACTCCGGGGCCATGTTGGCGATGGTGGCGCGGTCGGCCAGCGGCAGGTGGTCGAGGCCTTCGCCGAAGAACTCGACGAACTTGCCCACGACGCCGTGCTTGCGCAGCATCTGGGTGACGGTGAGCACCAGGTCGGTGGCGGTGGCGCCCTCGGGCAGCTTGCCGGTGAGGCGGAAGCCGACGACCTGCGGGATGAGCATCGAGCTCGGCTGGCCCAGCATGGCGGCCTCGGCTTCGATGCCGCCGACGCCCCAGCCCAGCACGCCGATGCCGTTGATCATGGTGGTGTGCGAGTCGGTGCCGAACACGGTGTCCGGGTAGGCGACGAGCTCGCCGTCCTTCTCGCTCGTCATCACCACGCGCGCCAGGTGCTCGAGGTTCACCTGGTGCACGATGCCGGTGTTGGGCGGCACGACCTTGAAGTTGTCGAAGGCCTTCTGGCCCCAGCGCAGGAAGCTGTAGCGCTCCTGGTTGCGCTCGAACTCGATCTTGCCGTTGAGGTCCAGCGCCTCGGGCTTGCCGAACACGTCCACCTGCACCGAGTGGTCGATGACCAGCTCGGAGGGGATCAGCGGGTTGATCTGGTCGGCGTTGCCGCCGAGCTTGACCACGGCGTCGCGCATCGCGGCGAGGTCGACCACGCAGGGCACGCCGGTGAAGTCCTGCAGCACCACGCGGGCCGGCATGAAGGCGATTTCGGTGTCCGGCTCGGCCTTCGCGTCCCAGGTGGCCACGGCTTCGATGTGCTCCTTGCCGACCGTCATGCCGCCGTCTTCGCAGCGCAGCAGGTTCTCGAGCAGGATCTTCATCGAGTACGGCAGGCGCTTGAGGTCGAAGCGCTGGCCGAGCTTGGCGAGGCTGTAGAAAGTGTAGGTCTTGCCGTTGACGGCAAGCTGGTCGCGGGTAGCGAAGGAGTCGCTCATGGACAGGCTCCGGGCTGGATCGACGGGGAGGGGCTGGGAGTGCCGCGCCCAAGGGCCGCGACAGCCCCATATTATGCCCCAAACCGTACCCTTCCGTCCGCGCGCGCGGCCTGCGCGCGCCGTTTCAGCGCGACTGTTCGAGCCAGTCGCGGGCGGCCTGCGTCAGGGCGCGGCGGCCGAACAGGAAGTCCCAGTAGCTGCCGCCGAGCTGGCGCCAGAGCACCGCCGCGCGCAGGGCCGCGAGCAGGGTGGCGCGCACTTCGCCGACCACGTCGGGCTGGCCGAGGTAGACCGGGTTGCCCTGCACCAGCACGCGCGGGCCGATCGGGCTCACCTCGAGCGCATACAGCTCGCCCAGGCGGGCCAGCACGGTCGGGTGGGTCGGGCCGTTGAGCTGGCGCTGCCGGGCCACGTCCTCCAGCGCCTCGTGCACCACCTGCGGCGCGCGCGGGTGGGCGATGAACTTGCGCTCGAGGTGCAGCACCGTCATGGCCATGCGGGTGAGCGCGGGGTCGCGGCCGGCGCCACCGTCGAGCTGGGCGACCAGGCGCTCCAGGCCGGGGCGGAGGTTGGCGGCACCGTCGAACACGTCTTCCGGAGACTCGGCGTCGAAACGGAACAGGCTGTCGATGCTGGCGGCCAGGGGCGTGGTCTGGGCCTGGCCGGTCTGGGCCATCTGCTGCACCAGCTGCACGGCCTGCAGCAGGCCGGCGAGGGCGAGGGCACGATCCTTCATTGCGCGGGGTCCGGTCGGGTTTCGAGGGGGGCATCGGTGCGGGCGATGACGGCGCCTCCCAGGCAGGCGTCGCCCTGGTAGAGCACCACCGACTGGCCGGGGGTCACGGCCCGCTGCGGGGTGTCGAAGGCTACGGAAAGCGAGCCGTCGGCGTCCACCTCCACCGTGCAGGCCTGGTCGGCCTGGCGGTAGCGGGTCTTGGCGGTGCAGGCAAAGCGCGCGGCCGGCGGGGCGCCGTCGACCCAGTGCGCCGGCTCCGACCACAGGCGGGTGGACTGCAGCAAGCGGCTGTCGGCGCCCTGGTCGACGTAGACCACGTTGGCCTGCACGTCCTTGCCCACCACGTACCAGGGGGCGTCGGGGCGGCCCTTCACGCCGCCGATGTGCAGGCCCTCGCGCTGGCCGAGGGTGTAGTACCAAGCGCCGGCATGCTCGCCCAGGCGCTGGCCGTCCGCGGTGCGCAGTTCGCCCGGCCGGGCCGGGATGTAGCGCGAGAGGAACTCGCGGAAATCGCGCTCGCCGATGAAGCAGATGCCGGTGGAATCCTTCTTGGCCGCGGTGGGCAGGCCGGCCTCGGCGGCCAGGCGGCGCACCTCGGCCTTGGGCAGGTGGCCGAGCGGGAAGAGGGTGGCGGCGAGCTGGGCCTGGCCGAGCTGGTGCAGGAAGTAGCTCTGGTCCTTGCCGGCATCGACGCCGCGCAGCAGGCGCCAGCGGCCGTCGCGCTGGTCGACCCGCGCGTAATGGCCGGTGGCGATCTTCTCCGCGCCCAGGGCCCGGGCCTCGTCGAGGAAGACCTTGAACTTGATCTCGCGGTTGCACAGCACGTCCGGGTTGGGCGTGCGGCCGGCGCGGTACTCGGCCACGAAATGCTCGAACACGTCGCGCCAGTACTGGCCGGCGAAGTTGCGGACGTGGAAGGGGATGCCCAGCAGGCCGGCGACGCGAAGGGCATCGCGGCGGTCCTCTTCCGCCCGGCATCCGTCGCCGTCGCCTTCATCATCATTCCAGTTCTGCATGAACAAGCCGGCCAGCGATTCGCCGGCGCGCTGCAGCAGCAGCGCCGCCACCGAGGAATCGACGCCGCCCGACAGCCCGACGATGACCCGCGCCGTGCTCATGGACAGTGGTTGAGCGCCTGCAGCGGCAGCCTGCGGCCGGACAGGTAGTCCTCGGCCACCCGCCACACCAGCGGGCTGCGATGGCGGGCCGAGGCGGCAGCCAGTTCGGCCGGCGTCATCCACACGGCGCGCACGATGCCTTCGTCCAGCGGCCGGTCGGGGTGGTGGCGCAGCGGTTCGCCGGCGAAGGCCATGCGCAGGAAATGCCGGCCGTCGCGCGGCGACGTCCACTGGTAGGCGCCGATGAAGGCCGTGATCGCCACCTCCCAGCCGGTTTCCTCGAGCGTCTCGCGGAAGGCGGCGGCGGGCAGGGTCTCGTCGGGCTCGAGGTGGCCGGCGGGCTGGTTGATGACCAGTTCGCCCGCGACCGATTCCTCGACCACGAGCAGGCGCCCCTGGTGGGCGACGACGGTGGCGACGGTGACGTCGGGTTGCCAGAAGCGGCCGCTGCGATAGGTCAAAACAAGGATGCTCCGTTGCACGGGCCGGGCGGGGCGGCCGCGCCATTCTCGGCCGAAAGCCCGGAAAGTGTCCACGCGGCGGCGATGCCCGCCGGCGCGGCCGGACTTATACTGGCGCCATGCCCCAGCACGAACAGCCCGAACACCAGCACGACCAAGGCCTGGCCATCGAGGCGGCCCGCCCGGAAGTGGTGCGCCCGCCGCTCTACCAGGTGGTGCTTCTCAACGACGATTTCACGCCCATGGACTTCGTGGTCGAGGTCCTGCAGACCTTCTTCGCCATGAACCGCGAGCAGGCCACCCAGGTGATGCTCCACGTGCACACCCGCGGCAAGGGCGTTTGCGGCGTCTACACGCGCGAGGTGGCTGAATCGAAAGTGACGCAGGTCAACGAGTTTTCCAGGCAGCACCAGCACCCCCTGTTGTGCACCATGGAAAAGGCCTAGGCTGGCCCCATATCGGAGCAAACGTTCCGGAGCAGACCATGTTCAGCAAGGACCTCGAGTACACCATCGGCCAGTGCTACAAGCAGGCCCGCGAAGCCCGCCATGAATTCATGACGGTCGAGCACCTGCTGCTGGCCCTGCTCGACAACCCGTCGGCGGCCAGCGTGCTCAAGGCCTGCGGCGCCGACCAGCCGCGCCTGTCCACCGGGCTGCGCCAGATCATCTCCGAGACGGTGCCGGTGCTGCCGGCCGACGACCCGCGCGACACCCAGCCCACGCTGGGCTTCCAGCGCGTGCTCCAGCGCGCCGTCTACCACGTGCAGTCCTCGGGCAAGAAGGAAGTCACCGGCGCCAACGTGCTGGTGGCCATCTTCGGCGAGAAGGACTCGCATGCGGTTTATTTCCTCAACCAGCAGGAGATCACCCGCCTCGACGTGGTGAACTACCTCTCGCACGGCATCGCCAAGATCGGCGACGCCAGCGAGGAGAAGGCCGCGCCCGAATCCAAGCCCGAGGGCGAGGAGGGCGGCGAGGCCAAGGGCAACCCGCTGCAGGAGTTCGCGGCCAACCTCAACGAGCTGGCGTGCGAAGGCAAGATCGACCCGCTGATCGGCCGCGAGGAAGAGGTCGAGCGCACCATCCAGGTGCTCTGCCGCCGCCGCAAGAACAACCCGCTCTACGTCGGCGAGGCCGGCGTGGGCAAGACCGCGCTGGCCGAAGGCCTGGCCTGGCGCATCGTCGAGGGCAAGGTGCCCGAGGTGCTGCGCGACGCCACCATCTACTCGCTCGACCTGGGCGCGCTGGTGGCCGGCACCAAGTACCGGGGCGACTTCGAGAAGCGCCTGAAGGCGGTCATCCAGCAGATCAAGAAGGAGCCGGGCGCCATCCTGTTCGTGGACGAGATCCACACCATCATCGGCGCCGGCTCGGCCTCGGGCGGCACCATGGACGCGTCCAACCTGATCAAGCCGGTGCTGCAGAGCGGCGAGCTGCGCTGCATCGGCTCGACCACGTTCCAGGAGTACCGCGGCGTGTTCGAGAAGGACCGCGCCCTGGCGCGCCGGTTCCAGAAGATCGACGTGGTCGAGCCGACGATTGCCGAAGCCGTGGCCATCCTCAACGGCCTCAAGACCCGTTTCGAGGCCCACCACGAGGTCGAGTACGCCGCCGACGCGCTGCAGGCCGCGGTCGACCTGTCGGTCAAGCACATCAACGACCGCCTGCTGCCGGACAAGGCCATCGACGTCATCGACGAGGCCGGCGCCCGCCAGCGCCTGCTGGCCGGGGACAAGCGCAAGAAGGTGGTGGACGTCGAGGAGATCGAGCTGATCGTCTCGAAGATGGCGCGCATCCCGACCAAGCAGGTCAGTGCCTCGGACAAGGACGTGCTGCTCAACCTCGAGCGCAACCTCAAGATGGTCATCTTCGGCCAGGACCCGGCCATCGAGACCCTGGTCTCGGCCATCAAGCTGGCCCGCTCGGGCCTGGCGAACCCGGACAAGCCGATCGGCAATTTCCTCTTCGCCGGCCCCACCGGCGTGGGCAAGACCGAGGTGACCCGCCAGCTGGCGATGCAGCTGGGCATCGAGCTGGTGCGCTTCGACATGTCCGAGTACATGGAAGCGCACTCGGTGAGTCGCCTGATCGGCGCGCCCCCGGGCTACGTCGGTTTCGACCAAGGCGGCCTGCTGACCGAAAAGATCGTCAAGACGCCGCACTGCGTGCTGCTGCTCGATGAAATCGAAAAGGCCCACCCGGACGTGTTCAACATCCTGCTGCAGGTCATGGACCGCGGCGTGCTGACCGACACCAACGGCCGCGAGGCGAACTTCCGCAACGTGGTGCTGGTGATGACCACCAATGCCGGCGCCACCCAGGCGGCGCGCCGCACCATGGGCTTCGTCGAGCAGAACCACACCACCGACGCGATGGAAGTGATCCGCAAGGCCTTCACGCCGGAGTTCCGCAACCGCCTGGACGGCATCATCCAGTTCGGCTCGCTGGGAATCGACCACATCCTGCGCGTGGTGGACAAGTTCCTGATCGAGCTCGAGGCGCAGCTGCACGAGAAGCACGTCTCGCTCAGCGCCACGCCCGAGGCGCGGCAGTGGCTGGCCCAGCACGGTTTCGACCCGCAGATGGGCGCGCGCCCGATGGCGCGCCTGCTGCAGGACAGGATCAAGCGCCCGCTGGCGGACGAACTGCTGTTCGGCAAGCTGGTCGGCGGTGGCCGCGTGTCGGTGGAAGTGCGCGACGGCGAACTCGTCGTCGAGGCCCAGGCCGAGCCCGAGAAGCTGCTGCCCGCCACGGTCTGACCGCGGCCGGGCAAAGAAAGGGGGTCAGGTTCACTTACCGCGCAGCGGTAAGTGAACCTGACCCCCTTTCTTGTTACTTCATGCGGTAGGTGATGCGACCCTTGGTCAGGTCGTAGGGCGTCATCTCGACCTTGACCTTGTCGCCGGTCAGGATGCGGATGTAGTTCTTGCGCATGCGGCCGGAAATGTGGGCCGTGATCACGTGGCCGTTCTCGAGCTTGACCCGGAACATGGTGTTCGGAAGGGTCTCGAGCACCGTGCCTTCGAATTCGATGGAATCGTCTTTGGACATTCTTTGTGTCGCTGGGCGGGAAAACCGCGCTTGGAAGCCGCGCATTCTGCCATGCCCTTGCCCCGCTTGCAAAAATTTGGTTAAGCGGCGCTGACGCCGGCCAGCCGGGCTGCCGGCAGCGGGGCTTCCCGCCAGGGCCCGGGCCGCCCGGGCGCCGCCACCAGCCCGGCCCAGCGGGCCAGGAAGGCCGCGCGCGGCAGCTCGCGGGCGCCAAGACCGAGCAGGTGCGGATTGGCCACCTGGGCGTCGATCCAGGGCCAGCCCCAGGCCGCCAGCCAGTGCCCCAGCGCCGCCAGGGCCACCTTCGAGCCGCCGCTTTCGGCACTGAACATGCTTTCGGCGCTGAAGGCACGGCCGACCGCCACGCCGTACAGGCCGCCCACCAGCCTCGGCCCGTCGAAGACCTCGATGCTGTGCGCGTACCCAAGCTGGTGCAGGTGCCCGTAGGCGGCGCGCATCGCCGGCGTGATCCAGGTGCCGTCCTGGCCGGGGCGGGGCGCGCGGGCGCAGGCGGCGACCACGGCGTCGAAGCAGGTATCGGTGCGCACTTCCCAGCGGCTGCGCCGCAGCGTGCGCCGGAAGCGCGAGGACAGCCGTATCGCGCCCGTGTCGAACACCGTGCGCGGATCCGGGCACCACCACAGCGGCGGCTGGCCTTCGGAATACCAGGGGAAGATGCCGCGCGAATACGCCGCCACCAGCCGCGCCGGCGAGAGATCGCCGCCCCAGGCCAGCAGGCCGTTGGGCTCGTCCAGCGCCTGTTCCGCCGGCGGGAAGGCTTCGGGCCGGTCAGCGGGCAGGGCAGGGATCGGCAGGTAGCTCACGGTAGGGATGATGCCCCAGCAGGCTGGCGCGGTGCCGGGCCACGGCCAAGCGCTCCTGCGCGCACCACTCGGCCAGCGCCGTCGCGAAGCGCGGTTCGGCCACGTGGTGGTGGCTGCGCGTGGCCACCGGCAGGAAGCCGCGGGCGATCTTGTGCACGCCCTGTGCGCCGGGCTCGAACACGGCCAGCTTCTCGCGCAGGCAGTACTCGATGCCCTGGTGGTAGCAGGTTTCGAAATGCAGGCCCGGCGCGTTTTCGCTGGCGCCCCAGTAGCGGCCGTAGAGCGTGTCGCTGCCGCGCAGGCACAGCGCGCCGGCCGCCACCTCGCCGGCGCGCTCGGCCAGCACCAGCACCAGCTGGCGCGGCATGGCCGTGGCCAGGTGCCGGAAGAACTCCAGAGACAGGGCGGGGTGGTTGCCGTAGTCGGCGAAGGTGCGGCAATAGAAGTAGTACATGGCCTCGAGGTCGGTGTCGCCCGCCTCGTCGCCGTGCACCACGCGGTAGCGGTAGCCCGCGCGCCGAACCTTTTCGCGCTCCTGGCGCAGGTTCTTGCGCTTCTTGGGCTGCAGGTCGGTCAGGAAGGCCTCGAAATCCGGCCAGCCGCGGTTGTGCCAGTGGAATTGCACGTCCTCGCGCGCCAGCCAGCCTTCGCCGAAGGCGGCGTCTTCGACGGCCGCATGGAAATTGACGTGCAACGACGACAGGCCGTCGCGGTCGGCCTGCCCGCGCATCGCCACCAGCAGCGCGGCGCGGTCGTTCTCGTCGCGGGCCAGCAGGCGCGGGCCGGTGACCGGCGTGTAGGGCACCGCCACCAGCCACTTGGGGAAGTAGTCCAACCCGGCCCGCGCGTAGGCATTGGCCCAGGCGTGGTCGAAGACGAACTCGCCGTGCGAATTGGCCTTCAGGTAGGCCGGCGCCGCCGCCACCAGCTCGCCGTCGCGCCAGAGCGTGGCGTGCCGCGGCGTCCAGCCCCAGGCCGGGCGCAGGCAGCCGTGGCGCTCGAGGCCGGCGAGGAAGGCGTGGGCCAGGAAGGGGTTGGCGCCGTCGTGCAACCCGTCCCAGGCCGTGGCCGGGATCTCGTCGAGGCGCTCGTGCAGCTTCAGTCGCATGGCGCCATTGTAGGAGCGCCGGGTTTATTCCTTGTCGAGGAACTTCTCGGCATCCAGGGCCGCCATGCAGCCGAAGCCGGCCGAGGTGATGGCCTGGCGGTAGACCTGGTCGGCCACGTCGCCGGCGGCGAACACGCCCGGCACCGAGGTGGCGGTGGCATTGCCCTCGAGCCCCGACTTGATGGTCAGGTAGCCGTTGCGCATCTCCAGCTGGCCCTCGAACAGCGAGGTGTTGGGCGTGTGGCCGATGGCCACGAAGAAGCCCTGCACCGCGATCTCGCGGGTCGAGTCGTCCTTGGTCGAGCGGATGCGCATGCCCGTGACGCCGGTCTCGTCGCCCAGCACCGCGTCCACGGTGTGGTCCCAGACCAGCTCGACCTTGCCGGCCTGGGCCTTGGCGAAGAGCTTGTCCTGCATGATCTTTTCCGAGCGCAGCTTGTCGCGGCGGTGCACCAGGTAGACCTTGCGGGCGATGTTCGACAGGTACAGCGCCTCCTCGACGGCGGTGTTGCCGCCGCCGATGACGGCCACGTCCTGGTCGCGGAAGAAGAAGCCGTCGCAGGTGGCGCAGGCCGAGACGCCCTTGCCCATGAAGGCCTGCTCGCTCTCCAGGCCCAGGTACTTGGCGCTGGCGCCGGTGGCGATGATCAGGGCGTCGCAGGTGTACTCGCCGCTGTCGCCGACCAGGCGGAAGGGCCGGCGCGAAAGGTCGGCGGTGTGGATGTGGTCGAAGATGATCTCGGTCTCGAAGCGCTCCGCGTGCGCCTGCATGCGCGCCATCAGGTCCGGGCCCATCAGGCCGTGGGCGTCGCCCGGCCAGTTGTCCACCTCGGTGGTGGTCATCAGCTGGCCACCCTGCTGCAGGCCGGTGACCAGCACCGGCTTGAGGTTGGCGCGGGCGGCGTAGACGGCGGCGGAATAGCCGGCCGGGCCGGAACCGAGGATGAGCAGGCGACAGTGCTTGGGGGCGGTCATGTATGATTCTTCTGGTTCGTAGGGGAATGTCCCGAAGGCCACGTAGCTTGTCGGCCTCGCCGGGGCAAATCAAGGCGAATGGCTGGTCCGCGCTGTTGCGCGACCGTGCCGGGGGGCAGTGGGCGCGGGGGCGCGAACTGCTGTATAAACAGCCGTCTATCACGTTTAGCTGAGGCAATTTCTCTCGGTGGCGCGCTCTCCCGATCGAACCAGCAAAACCGGCACCGACCGCCGCCAGAAACTCTGGCGCGAACTCGCGCTCGTCGCGATCTCGCCGCTGCTGCTCTATCTGCTGGCCAGCCTGCTCAGCTACCACACCGACGACCCGGGCCTGTCGCGCAGCGGCTCGGTCGCCGGGCCGCTGCACAACATCGGTGGCTACGTCGGCGCCTACCTCGCCGACATGGCCTTTTCGCTGTTCGGCTACATCTCCTACACGCTGCCGGTGGTGCTGGGCGGCGTGGCCTGGATCGCCCTTTTCGGCCTCGACTCCGACGGCGACGGCCGGGTGGACTTCGGCCCGGCCCTGCGCCTGGTCGGCATCGTCGGTTTCCTGGTGACCGGCTGCGGCCTGGCCCACGTGCTCGGCGGCGCCGCGCCCGACCTGCCGGCGGGTTCGGGCGGCATCCTCGGCGGCCTGGTCGGCGATTCGATGCGCAGCGTGTTCGGCGTGATGGGCGGCAACCTGTTCCTGCTGGCCGTGCTGCTGATGTCGGTCACCCTGGCCACTGGCCTGAGCTGGTTCGCGCTGATGGACTGGATCGGCGGCCAGGTGCTGGCGCTCGCGCGGCGCCTGGGCACCGGCACCCGCCAGGCGGCCGAGTGGCAGCGCGCCCGCGCCATGCGCGAGGAGCGCGAGGTGGTGCGCAAGGTCGAGACGGTCAAGCGCGCCAAGCGCGAGCCGGTGTACATCGAGCCGCCGCCGAAACCCGTGATCGAGAAGTCCGAGCGCGCCCAGCGCGAGCAGCAGATCCCGCTGTTCAACGCCGCCGGCGGCGACGGCCTGCCGCCGCTGTCGCTGCTCGACGACCCCAAGGAGCAGCCCAAGGGCTATTCCGAGGAGACGCTGGAAACCCTTTCGCGCCAGATCGAATTCAAGCTCAAGGACTTCCGTGTCGAGGTGCAGGTGGTCGGCGCCTACCCGGGCCCGGTGATCACCCGCTTCGAGATGGAACCGGCGCCGGGCGTGAAGGGCAGCCAGATCAGCTCGCTCGACAAGGACATCGCCCGCGGCCTGAGCGTGAAGTCGGTGCGCGTGGTGGACGTGATCCCGGGCAAGTCCGTGGTCGGCCTGGAAATCCCCAACGCCCACCGCGAGACGATCTACCTCAGCGAAATCCTGCGCTCGAAGGAATACGACAAGGTCACCTCGCCCCTGGCCATGGCCCTGGGCAAGGACATCGCCGGCCGCCCGGTGGTGGTCGACCTGGCGCGCATGCCGCACCTGCTGGTGGCGGGCACCACCGGTTCGGGCAAGTCGGTGGGCGTCAACGCCATGGTCCTGAGCCTGCTCTACAAGAGCAGCGCCAAGGACGTGCGCATGCTGATGATCGACCCGAAGATGCTCGAGCTCTCGGTCTACCAGAACATCCCGCACCTGCTCGCGCCCGTGGTCACCGACATGAAGGAGGCCGCCAACGGCCTGCGCTGGTGCGTGGCCGAGATGGAGCGGCGCTACAAGCTGATGAGCGCGGTCGGCGTGCGCAACCTGGCCGGCTTCAACCGCAAGGTCAAGGACGCCCAGGACGCCGGCCAGCCGCTGGTCGACCCGCTGTTCCGCCCCAACCCGGAACTGGGCGAGGTGCCGCGCCCGCTCGAGCCGCTGCCCTACATCGTCGTGTTCATCGACGAATTCGCCGACATGATGATGATCGTCGGCAAGAAGGTCGAGGAGCTCATCGCCCGCCTGGCGCAGAAGGCCCGCGCCGCCGGCATCCACCTGATCCTGGCCACCCAGCGCCCGTCGGTGGACGTGATCACCGGCCTGATCAAGGCCAACATCCCGACCCGCATCGCCTTCCAGGTGAGCTCGAAGATCGACTCGCGCACGATTCTCGACCAGTCGGGTGCCGAGACGCTGCTGGGCAACGGCGACATGCTCTACCTGCCGCCGGGCACGGCCATGCCCGAGCGCGTGCACGGCGCCTTCGTCAGCGACGACGAGGTGCACCGCGTGGTGGCCTTCCTGCGCCAGAACAGCAGCGGCCCGGACTACATCGAGGGCGTGCTCGAGGACGTGCAGTCCATGGGCGACGGCGTGGTGATCGGCCCCACCGGCCTGCCCGAATCGGGCGGCGGCGCCGGCGACGAGTCCGACCCGCTCTACGACGAGGCGGTGAAGGTGGTCACCGAGACCCGCCGCGCGTCCATCTCGGGCGTGCAGCGGCGCCTGAAGATCGGCTACAACCGCGCCGCCCGCCTGATCGAGGCGATGGAGGCCGCGGGCATCGTCTCGCCGCCCGAGCACAACGGCGACCGCAAGGTCATCGCGCCGCCGCCACCGCGCTGAGCGGTCGCTAAACCGGGCGCCGGCGCGCCGTTCTTTGTTCAGCCGCGCCGCGCCACACTCGCCTGCAACCACGCCACGGATCCAGACCCATGCGCCTTCTCGCCCTGCTCGTGCTCGCCCTTGCCGCCCCGCTGGCCCAGGCCGGCGCGCGCGCCCAGCTCGACGCCTTCAGCCAGGGCGTGCAGGGCCTGTCGACCACTTTCGAGCAGCGCGTCTACGACCCGGACAAGCGCATGGTCGAAATGGCCACTGGCACGGTCAAGCTCAACAAGCCGCGGCAGTTCCGCTGGGAAGTGCTGCAGCCGTACCCGCAGCTGATCGTCGCCGACGGCGACCATGTCTGGATCCACGACCCCGACCTCGAGCAGGTGACGGTGCGCAAGCAGTCGCTGGAGGAGCAGGGCAGCCCGCTGTCGGTGCTCATCGACCCGACCGAGCTCGAGCGCCAGTTCAAGGTGGCCGAGGGCGCCAGCGCCAATGGCCTGTCCTGGCTCGAGCTGTCGCCGCGCCAGGCCGAGGACGCGCCCTTCGAGCGCGCCCGCCTGGGCTTCGACGGCAAGGGCCTGGCGGTGATGGAGATGTTCGACGGCCTGGGCCAGCGCACCGAGGTGCGCTTCGGCGCCTGGCAGCGCAACCCGCCCTTCGCCGCCGGTACCTTCGCCTTCGTGCCGCCGAAGGGCACCGAGGTGGTCGGCGAGCAGATCCGCGCCGCCGAGGTCATCCCGCTGGGCGAGTGAGCGGCGCTAAACTGGCGGCGTGACGCGCAAAGCCCCCGCCAGCGACTCCCTGTTCCAGGCCCCAGAGGCCCTCAAGCCGCTGGCCGAGCGCATGCGCCCGGCCTCGCTGGATGAAATGGTGGGCCAGCGCCGCCTGCTGGCGCCGGGCTCGGCGCTGCGCCGGGCGGTCGAGTCGGGCCGCGTGCATTCGATGATCCTCTGGGGCCCGCCGGGCTGCGGCAAGACGACGCTGGCCCTGCTGCTGGCGCGCTATGCCGAGGCCGAATTCGTCGCCATCTCCGCCGTGCTCTCCGGCCTGCCGCAGGTGCGCGAGGTGCTGGCGGCGGCCGAGGCGCGCTTCGGCCAGGGGCAGCGCACGGTGCTGTTCGTGGACGAGGTGCACCGCTTCAACAAGGCCCAGCAGGACGCCTTCCTGCCGCACATCGAGCGCGGCAGCATCCTGTTCGTCGGCGCCACCACCGAGAACCCCAGCTTCGAACTCAACTCGGCGCTGCTCTCGCGCTGCCGCGTGCACGTGCTCGAGGCCGTGTCGGCCGAGGACATCGTGCAGGCGCTGCAGCGCGCGCTTGGGGACGAGGGCCGGGGCCTGGGCGGGCAGGGCATCCGCGTCGACGAGGCGCGCCTGCGCGAGATCGCCGGCGCCGCCGACGGCGACGTGCGCCGCGCGCTGACCCTGCTCGAGATCGCCGCCGAGCTGGCCGCGGACGAGGGCGGGGAGATCACCGAGGCGACGCTGGTGCAGGTGCTGGCCGACCGCACGCGCCGCTTCGACAAGGGCGGCGAGCAGTTCTACGACCAGATCTCGGCCCTGCACAAGTCCGTGCGCAGCTCCAACCCCGACGCCGCGCTGTACTGGTTCGTGCGCATGCTCGACGGCGGCTGCGACCCGGGTTACCTGGCGCGGCGCATCACCCGCATGGCGGTGGAGGACATCGGCCTGGCCGACCCGCGCGCGCTGCAGATGGCCCTCGAAGCGTGGGACGCCTACGAGCGCCTGGGCAGCCCCGAGGGCGACCTGGCGCTGGCGCAGGTGGTGCTTTATCTCGCCAGCACCGCCAAGTCCAACGCCGGCTACGTGGCCTTCAAGGCCGCCCAGGCCGACGTGCGCGAGACCGGCACGCAGGACGTGCCCCTGCACCTGCGCAATGCCCCGACCAAATTGATGAAGCAGCTCGGTTACGGCAGCGGCTACCAGTACGACCACGACGCGCCCGAAGGCATCGCCCTCGACCAGACCGCGTTTCCCGACGCGATGGGCGAGCGCGAGTACTACCACCCGGTCGAGCGCGGCCTCGAGATCAAGCTCAGGGAAAAACTCGACCGCCTGCGCGCCGCGCGGGCGGCCGCACGTGGAGGCAAGGCATGAACTGGCCGCTGCTGGGCATGGTGATGGCAGGCGGCGCGCTCGGCGCCGGCGCGCGCCACCTGATGGGCGCCTGGCTGCTGCGCCAGCTCGGCACTGGCCTGCCTTGGGGCACGCTCGCGGTGAACCTGCTGGGCAGTTTCCTGGCCGGCTTCATCGTGGTGTGGCTGCAGGAGCGCGGCGAGGGCGCGATGCTGCTGCGCGGTTTCCTGGTGGTGGGCCTGCTCGGTGGCTTCACCACCTATTCGGCGCTGATGCTTGAGTGCCTGCTGTATGCCCGCGAGGGACGATCCGGGCAGGTGATGGCCTACCTGGCGCTGACGCTGGTGGCCGGGCTGGCGCTGGTCTGGGCCGGTGCGCGGCTGGCGCAGTGGCTGCGGCCGGTCTGAGCGTCGCTCAGAAGCGTTCCAGCACCGGCAGGTAGCGCCACTGCCCGGCGGGCATCTTCGACAGCGCGATGCGCCCCAGGCGCAGCCGCCGCATCGCGGTGGCGCGCAGGCCCACTTCGGCGCACAGGTGCTCGAGCAGGCCCGGCCGCACGCCCTTGATGGCGAAGCGCAGGCGCTGCTCGCTCTGCCAGCTCACCTTGAACGGCGCCACCGGCCAGCCGTTGAAGCTCGTGCCGCCGACGAGGCGGTTCCAGCCGTAGGGCGCCAGTTCGCCCTCGACGTCGACCAGCCATTCCTGCTCGAGCTTGTTGCCGTCCTCGGCCAGCTTGCGCAGCACGCGGCCGTCCTGGCTGTAGACCACCAGGCCGCTGGCCGCGGGCTCGATGGCCATGGCCGGCGACAGGCGCTGGAAATGCCGGCGCAGCAGGCGCCAGCCGGAGGCGTCCTCGGGCCAGCGGTGTTCGGGCGCCAGCAGGGCCAGCGCGGCCTCCGGCCCGGCGTCCATGTCGAAGCCGGCCGGCTTGTGCAGCAGCAGCGTGGCCGGCTCGGCCGGCTCCGGGCGGGCGCCCGGCAGCAAGGCCACGACCTCATCGCCCACGGGGTGCTGGGGCGCCTCGACCACGACGCCGTCCACCGTGACCCAGCCGCCCTGCACGTACAGCTCGGCCTCGCTGCGCGAGCAGCCGGTCAGCTCGACCACGCGGCGGGCGAGGCGGACCGGCTCGGTCATGACTTGCGGGCGCATGGTCGTCTCCGTCCGGTGGCCGCACAGGATGCGCGCCCAGCCCCGGAAGCATGCGCCGACGGGCCCGGATTAGCCATGTTTTTCGTTGCGGACGCCGCCGTGAGGGCGCGATAATGAACCGGCCCGTTTCATTTCCGGAATGATCCCATGCTCGATCCCCAGCTCCTGCGCGGCCAGCTCGCCGACACCGCCGCGCGCCTGAAGGCCACCCGCGGCTTCGAGCTCGACGTCGCCGGCCTTGAGCGCCTGGAAGCCGAGCGCAAGCAGATCCAGACCCGCACGCAGGAGCTGCAGAACCTGCGCAACACCCGCTCCAAGGCCATCGGCATGGCCAAGGCCAAGGGCGAGGACACCAGCGCGCTGATGGCCGAAGTGGCCGGCCTGGCCGACGAGCTCAAGGCCTCGGAAGCGCGCCTGGAAGCCATCCGCGCCGAACTCGACGCGATCGCCCTGGCCATTCCGAACCTGCCGCACGAAAGCGTGCCGCCGGGCAGCGATGAAACCCAGAACCAGGAAGTCTCGCGCTGGGGCACGCCGCGCGCGTTTGATTTCGCCGTGAAGGACCACGTCGAGCTCGGTGCCCGCGACGGCTGGCTCGACGGCGACGCCGGCGCCAGGCTCAGCGGCGCGCGCTTCACCGTGCTGCGTGGCCAGCTCGCGCGCCTGCACCGCGCCCTGGCCCAGTTCATGCTCGAACTGCACACCGGCGAGCACGGCTACCTCGAGGCCAACGTGCCGCTGATCGTCAACGCCGAGAGCATGCAGGGCACCGGCCAGCTGCCCAAGTTCGAGGAAGACCTGTTCGCCACCGACGTGGGCGACTCGCGCCGCTACCTGATCCCCACCAGCGAAGTGCCGCTGACCAACCTGGTGCGCGACGAAATCGTCGAGGACGCCGCGCTGCCGATGCGCCTGAGCGCGCATTCGATGTGCTTCCGCGCCGAGGCCGGCAGCCACGGCCGCGACACCCGCGGCATGATCCGCCAGCATCAGTTCGAGAAGGTGGAGCTGGTCTCGATCGCGCGCCCGCACGAGTCTGACGCGGAGCACGAGCGCATGACGCGCTGCGCCGAAGTGGTTCTCGAGAAGCTGGGCCTGCCGTACCGCAAGGTGCTGCTGTGCACCGGCGACATGGGCTTCGGCGCCCGCAAGACCTACGACCTCGAGGTGTGGCTGCCCAGCCAGGGCACCTACCGCGAGATCAGCAGCTGCTCGAACTGTGGCGACTTCCAGGCGCGCCGCATGCAGGCCCGCTGGCGCAACCCGGCCACCGGCAAGCCCGAGCCGCTGCACACGCTCAACGGTTCCGGCGTGGCGGTTGGCCGCGCCCTGATCGCGGTGATGGAGAACTACCAGAACGCCGACGGCAGCATCGAGGTGCCCGCCGTGCTGCGTCCCTACATGGGCGGCCAGGAGCGCATCGGATGAACCACCCGGACCTCAACGACCTGCAGTTCTTCGCGATGGTGGTCGAACACGGCGGCTTCGCCGCGGCCGAGCGCGCCCTGGGCGTGCCCAAGTCGCGCCTGAGCCGGCGCATCGCCCAGCTCGAGTCCGACCTGGGCGTGCGCCTGCTGCAGCGTTCGACCCGCAAGTTCGCGGTCACCGAGGTGGGGCAGAGCGTGTACCGCCACGCCCAGACCATGCTCGCCGAGGCCCAGGCCGCGCGCGAGGCGGTCGACCGCGTCAGCGCCGCGCCGCGCGGCATCATCAAGGTCAGCTGCCCGGTGGCGCTGGCGCAGGAGCTGCTGGCGCCGCTGCTGCCGGGCTTCATGAAGCAGCACCCGCAGGTGCGCATCCAGCTGCACGTGAGCAACCGCCGCGTGGACGTGATCCAGGAGGGCTTCGACGTGGCCCTGCGCGTGCGCAGCCAGCTCACCGACGACGGCGAGATGGTGGCGCGCAGCTTCGGCCAGCTGCGCGAGCTGCTGGTGGCCAGCCCGCGCTACCTCGACCGCGTGGGCCGCCCGAAGCTGCCCGCCGACCTGGCCGGCCACACCACGCTGAGCATGAGCGAGGACGACGCCCGCCAGCGCTGGACCCTGCACGGCCCCGAGGGGCAGGTGCAGCGCGTGGACCTGACCCCGGCCCTGATGGCCCAGGACTTCCCGCTGCTGCTGGCCGCCGCGCGCGACGGCCTGGGCGTGGTGCTGCTGCCCGAACTCAGCTGCGCCGAGGCCATCCGCAACGGCGAGCTCGAGGTCGTCCTGCCGGACTGGAACCTGCCGCAGGGCATCTGCCACGCCATCTACCCCTCGCGCCGCGGCCTGCTGCCGGCGGTGCGCGCCTTCATCGACTTCCTGGCCGAAGTGCTGCCCGCCAAGATCCAGGACAGCAAGCTCAAGTGCGGCACGCCCGGCGGCGTGCCCTGTGAAAAAATGCCGCCGTCGCCCTAGGCGCGGCGCCATGCGAAAGCGGGGAAGAGTGGCCGAGCGGTTTAAGGCACCGGTCTTGAAAACCGGCGAAGGGTCAAACCTTCCGTGGGTTCGAATCCCACCTCTTCCGCCAACCGCGGAGGGCTGACGTGGACGCGACGCTGCTCGCCTGGCTGCTGCTCGCGGTCGCCGTCGTGGCGCTGCTGTATTCGAGCGTCGGCCACGCCGGGGCGTCGGGCTATATCGCGGTGATGACGCTGGCGGGGCTGGCGCCGGCCGAGATCCGGCCGCTGGCGCTGGCGCTGAACGTGGTCGTGGCCAGCATCGCCACCTGGCAGTTCTGGCGCGCCGGTCATTTCTCCTGGCGCCTGTTCTGGCCCTTCGCGCTGGCGGCGATGCCGATGGCGGCCCTCGGTGGCTCGCTGGACGTGCCGCTGCGACTGTTCCAGGTGCTGGTCGGCATCGTGCTGCTGCTCTCGGCGCTGCAGCTGCTGCTGCGCAAGCCGGCCGAACGGGCGCCGCGCCCGCCGTCCACCTCGCTGGCGCTGGTCGTGGGCGCGCTGCTCGGCCTGCTCGCGGGCCTGACGGGCACCGGCGGCGGCATCTTCCTCACGCCGCTGCTGGTGCTCTCGGGCTGGGCGCGGGCACCGTCGGCGGCGGCGGTGTCGGCACCCTTCATCCTGCTCAATTCGAGCGCCGGCCTGCTGGGACTGGCCTGGAGCGGCGGCGGGCTGGCGGTGCTTCCCGTGGAGTTTCCGGCGTTCGTGGTGGCCGTTGTCGGTGGTGGCCTGCTGGGATCGTGGCTGGGCAGCCGCCGGTTGCCGGGCCTGGTGATCCGGCGACTGCTGGCCGCGGTGCTGGTGGTGGCGGGCCTGAAGCTGCTGCTGACCTGAACTCAGAGCAGGCCGGCATCGCGCAGCGCCAGCGCCGCGCCGTTGTATCCACCGTGCGCGATGATGCAGGCGAGCACCGAGCGGGTGCGCAGGAACAATGCCGCCAGCAGCGCGCCCAGGCCCAGTGCGGCCAGCGCCCCCGCCGCGCCGCCCGGCAGGTGCACCGCGGCGTAGGCGAGGGCGGACAACCCGGCCGCCGGCACGGCGCCGATGGCGCGGCGGGCGATGGGCACCAGCCAGCCGCGGAAAGCGACTTCCTCGAGGAAAGGCGCGTACACCGCGGCGACCAGCAGCATGCCGATCGAGAACGAGGGCAGGCGCAGCGCGTGCGCCGGCTCGCCGACGAGCAGTGGCCACAGCGCCTCGAGCACGCCCACCCATGCCAGGCCCAGCACGGCGACCGCCAGCGCCAGCGCCAGGGTGGACGGCGCCGGGCGGTCGCTGCCCGCCAGGCGCGGCAGGCCGTGCTGCGCGCCGCACGACCACCACGCCACCAGCACCGTGCCGCTGGGCAGCAACAGCATCAGCAGCACCATCGCCAGCGAGTCGCTCCATTCGCCCGGCACCAGCGGGTTGGGCAGGTCGTTGAAGACGAAGGCGTGGGCGCGGCAGGGCGTGGCGCCCGACTCGCGCACCAGGCCGTCGAGCGTGGTCTTGGCCACCAGCAACTCGTAGTCGTGCAGGCGCGAGAAGCTGGCCGAAACCATGTCGGGCGGGCAGCTGCGCGGGCGATGGCGCTCGAAGGCACCGGCCTCGACGCGGCCGTGGCGGAACACCGGGTGGCCGGTGACGTACTGCTCCAGCGCTTGCAGCTGCTGCGGCGTGCCCTGCACCCAGACCAGGCTCCGGTCGTGGTTTCCCATCGTGGTGAGCGCGAACAGGCAGGCGGCGGTGACCACGAGCATCAGCGCCGGAAGCGCCAGCGACAGCAGGAGCAGGCCGAGGCGCTGGAACGGTCCGGGGCGGGGCGTCATGCCGGCTCCGAAGGTGGCGGGATGGTCGAGCATGGCGTGGCCGGCGCGTCGGGGGCGTCGGCGCTTGGCGGCGGGCTGGGTAGGAATTCTCGGCTGCCGCGCCTGCCGATTCACGACGGCCCGCGAGTTTGTCCGCTCCGGATAACCGGGTTGCCGATGCTTGCGTGGCGTAGGAAATCGCTTAACGGCATAAGGGAGTCTTGCCATTGCCGTGGCCGGGTGCCTGGCCTAGCGTGGTTCACGAGTCCGGGGAGGGACCGCAAGTGATCCGAGTCTTCATCATCGACGACCACGCGCTGGTGCGCACCGGCTACCGGCTCATCCTCGAGCAGGGCGGCGAGGTCGAGATCGTCGGCGAGGCCGCCACCGGCGAGGAAGCGCTGGCGCGCATCCGCAAGCTGCGGCCCGACGTGGTGCTGTGCGACCTGCACCTTCCGGGCATCAGCGGGCTGGATGTCACCGAGCGCCTGGTGCGCTCCGACCTCGGCGTGCGCGTGGTCATCGTTTCGATCCAGGAAGACGGGCCGATGCCGCGGCGACTCATCGAGGCGGGTGCGTCGGGCTACCTGGGCAAGGGTTGCGACCCGCAGGAGCTGCTGCGGGCGGTGCGCGACGTGTTCCGCGGCCGCCGCTACCTCGCCACCGACGTGGCCCAGCGCATGGCCTTCGACGGCTTCGGCGGCCAGGCTTCGCCCTTCGACCAGCTCTCGCCGCGCGAGTTGCAGGTGGCGCGCCTGCTGTGCCAGGGCCTGCGCATGGAGGAAATCGGCCGTCGCCTCAGCCTCAGCGGCAAGACGGTGGCCACCCACAAATACCGCCTGTACGAAAAGCTCGGCATCCGCGACGCCATCGCGCTGGCGCGCCTGGCCGGCCAGCACGGCGTCTGCGATCCGGCGTCGGCGCTGACGGTCTAGTCGGGGCCAGGCATCCGGAAAGAACAAAGGCGCCTTGCGGCGCCTTTGTCTTGGAACGGAGTGGGGAGCTCAGCCGTTCTTTTCGGGCGCGTTCGCGTCCGGCTGGCCGGGTTCGGCCAGCGTCCAGTCCGGCGCGGCCGGCAGCTCGGGCGCCGGCTCGGCCTGGGGCGCCACCGGGGCCGCGGCCAGCGGCTCGGCCTCGAGCGGGATCAGGCTCGGCTGCATCGGCGCGGGCGGCGTCAGGCTGAAGCCGTTGGCCGGGGCCTGCGTGGCCGCCGGCACCACCACGGGGGCCGGGGCTTCGACGGTTTCCAGCGCAGCCGGCGCTTCCACCACCGGCTCGACGTCAGCGGTCTCGGCAGCAGCAAGCTCAACCACCACCGGCTCGTTCGCCGGCGCCAGCGGTGCGGGCGCGGCTTCCACCGACTCCATCGCATCGGCCGGCGGTACGTCGACCGAAACAACGGCCGCGACAACCGCCGGCGCCGCGGCAGCGACCACCGGAGCCGCCGCCGTCACGACCGGCGCGGCCACCGGGGCCGGACCGAGGTCATCGAAGTCAGACTCGGAGGCGCTCACCGGCGCAGCGGCGACGGCCCGCGGCGCGGCCTCGCCTTCGGCCGAGCCTTCGCCATCCTCGTCGCCGGCATCGCCGGAATCGTCCAGCCCGTCCTCGCCATGGGCCTGGCCTTCGCCCGGCGTGCCATCGCCACGACGGCGACGACGGCCACCGCGACGACCGCGACGACGACGGCCGGTGCCCTCGGCCGCGGCGCCCTCGGCGCCCGGCACGGCCACGCCCTCGACCACCTCGGCGGCGGACACGGCGCTGTCGACGTCGTCCAGGGTTTCGGCCGCGGCGCCTTCGGCCAGCGCAACACCGGCCACGCCGCCGGCGGCTTCGGCCGCCTGGCGGGCGGCGCGCGCCTCGCGGCGCTCCTGCTCACGCCGGATGTTCTCCTGGCGCTGCTGCTCGCGGCGCTCGGCGTCCTTCTTCTGGTTCTCTTCGCGGCGCTGCTGCGCCTCGAGGCGCTTGGCCTCCTCGAGCTTCTTCTGCTCCTCGCTGCGCTCGGGCTTGGGCGGCTTGCCCTTGCCCTGGCCCTGCGGCTGGGCCTGGCCCTGCGCCTGCTGCGGCTTGCCGCCGCGGTCGCGCTCGATGCGCTCGCGGCGGTTGCCGCGCTCGCCACGCTCGCGGCGACCACCGCGCTCGTTGCGCTCGGCGCGCTCGTCGCGGCCGTTGCGCTCGCCGCGGCGCGGCTGCGCCGCCTCGGCGGCCGGCGCGTCGTCGCCGGTGAAGACGGCCATCAGGCGGGCGAAGAAGCCGCGCTTGGGCGCCGGGGCCTGCACGAACACCGGGGCCGGGGCGGCCTGCGGGGCGGGCGCCTCTTCGCGCACCGGCGCCGGGTTCGGCGGGCGCACGGCGGTGACGGCCGGCAGGTCGGGCACGTTGATGTGGGCCTTGGTCAGCGAATGCACGGCCAGCTTGCGCGGGGTGGTGCGGTGGTAGCTGGGCTTGCCCGACTCCTCGCCCAGCTCGTTCTCGCGCAGGCGGCTGATGTTGAAGTGCGGCGTCTCGAGCTGGTCGTCGGCGACGATGACCACCGGCGCCTCGTGGCGCTGCTCGATCTCGATCAGGGCGCGGCGCTTCTCGTTGAGCAGGTAGTTGGCGATTTCCGGCGGGGCCTGCACCAGCACCTGCCCGGTGTTCTCCTTCATCGCGTGCTCCTCGAGCAGGCGCAGGATCGACAGCGACAGCGACTCGACGCTGCGCATGCGGCCGTGGCCTTCGCAGCGCGGGCAGACGATCTGGCTCGATTCGCCCAGCGACGGACGCAGGCGCTGGCGGCTCATCTCGAGCAGGCCGAAGCGCGAGATGCGGCCGATCTGCACGCGGGCGCGGTCCTGCTTGAGCGCCTGCTGCAGGCGCTCCTCGACCTGGCGCTGGTGCTTGCCCGAGCTCATGTCGATGAAGTCGATCACCACCAGGCCGCCCAGGTCGCGCAGGCGCATCTGGCGGGCCACCTCGTCGGCGGCCTCGAGGTTGGTGTTGAACGCCGTCTCCTCGATGTCGCCGCCCTTGGTGGCGCGCGCCGAGTTGACGTCGATGGCGGTCAGCGCCTCGGTCTGGTCGACCACGATCGAGCCACCCGAGGGCAGGCGGACCTGGCGCTCGTAGGCGTTCTCGATCTGCGATTCGATCTGGTAGCGGTTGAACAGCGGCGTCGGGTCTTCGTAGAACTTGAGCTTGCGCAGGTTCTGCGGCATCACCGACTGCATGAAGTCGCGCGCTTCGTCGTAGAGCTCCCTGGTGTCGACCAGGATCTCGCCCACGTCGGCGCGCAGGTAGTCGCGCAGGGCGCGGATGATCAGGCGCGATTCCTGGTAGATCAGGAAGGGCGCCGGCTTGCTCAGGGCGGCATCGGTGATCGACTTCCAGACCTGCAGCAGGTAGTCCAGGTCCCACTGCAGCTCGTCGGCGGCGCGGCCGACGCCGGCGGTGCGGATGATCACGCCCATCTCCTCGGGGATGGTCAGCGCGTCCATCGCCTCCTTGAGGGCGGCGCGGTCGTCGCCCTCGACCCGGCGCGAGACGCCGCCGGCGGTGGGCGAGTTGGGCATCAGCACCATGTAGCGGCCGGCCAGCGAGATGAAGGTGGTCAGGGCGGCGCCCTTGTTGCCGCGCTCCTCCTTGTCCACCTGCACGACCACTTCCTGGCCTTCGCGCAGGAACTCCTTCAGGCCGGCCTTGTTCGGGTCGACGCCGGGCACGAAGTAGTCGCGGGAGATTTCCTTCAGCGGCAGGAAGCCGTGGCGCTCGCCGCCGTATTCAACGAAGGCCGCCTCGAGGGACGGCTCGAGCCGGACGATGCGGCCCTTGTAGATGTTGGACTTCTTCTGCTCTTTCGAGGGCTGCTCGATGTCGATGTCGTACAGGTTCTGGCCATCGACGATCGCCACGCGCAGTTCTTCGGCCTGCGTGGCATTGATCAGCATACGCTTCATGGTGGATTCCTCACGCGCTCTACCGCGAGGAACGCCGGGGTCCGCGCCCGATGTTTCGGGCCCGGGGCGCGTTGCGCACCCGGGCCTGGCAGGAACTTCCAGCGCTACAAACCTTGGGCGAACCCACGGGAGCGCTTGTCTTGTTTTGTTCGGTCGTTGGGCCCGGACCCCGCCTGGCGGCGTCCGGTGTTCGCAGGCCCGCAGGCCGGCGGCAATATCCGTCCGCCTTCGGCACCGGCTAACATGGTCACCCCCGTGGGGTGTGGTAGCGGTTCCTCGGGATTCGGCGGGGTCGGCTTTCGGCCGGGGAGCCCCTTCGAAATCAGGACGTTATCTCGCGAAGCGATTGTATAGGGGCAACCCCCATGGCGGCAAACGATGTCTCGACCGGCGTGAGACTGGTCCGGGTCCCGGCGGACCGGGACGGCCAGCGGCTGGACAATTTCCTGCTGCTGCAGCTAAAGGGCGCCCCGCGCAGCCTGGTCTACAAGCTGGTGCGCAGCGGGCAGGTGCGCATCAACGGCAAGCGGGCCAAGGCCGACAGCCGCCTGGCCGGGGGCGACGAGGTGCGCATCCCGCCGGTCCGGCTCGAGGCCCCGGGCGAGGCCCGGACCCCGCCCAAGGGCATGCTCGAGCGCCTGGCGGCCAGCATCGTGTTCGAGGACAAGGCCATCCTGGCCCTCAACAAGCCCAGCGGCATCGCCACCCACGGCGGCAGCGGCATCAGCTTCGGCGTCATCGAGGCGCTGCGGGCGCTGCGCCCGGACGAGCCGCTGGAACTGGTGCACCGCCTGGACCGGGACACCTCGGGCGTGCTGGTGCTGGCCAAGAAGCGCTCGGCCCTGCTCGAGCTGCAGGCCCTGATGCGCGCCGGCGAGGACGACGAGGGCCCGGCCAAGCGCTACCTGGCGCTGCTGGTGGGGCGGGTGCCCAACGGCACGCTGACGGTGGACGCGCCGCTGCAGAAGTCGGTGCTGCAGGGCGGCGAGCGCATGGTGCGGGTCGATCCCTCCGGCAAGCCCTCGACCAGCCACTTCAAGGTGCTCGAGCGCCGCGGCGGCCACAGTTTCTGCGAGGTGCGCATCGAAACCGGCCGCACCCACCAGATCCGCGTGCACGCGGCGCACCTGGGCCACCCGGTGGCCGGCGACGAGAAATACGGCGACCGCGAGGCCAACAAGCGCCTGGCCGAGCAGGCCGGCCTGCGCCGGCTGTTCCTGCACGCGGCCTCGATCGAGTTCGCCCTCGAGGGTGGCGCCAAGCCCTACCTCATCAACGCGCCGCTGGCCGACGAACTCACCGCCGTGCTCGATCGCCTCGGCTGAGGTGAGGCAGGGCCTTCAGCGGGACTGCGCGGCGAGCCGCTCGGCTTTCGCGGCGCAGGTGAAGTCGTTTTCGCTCAGGCCGCCCACGTCGTGGGTGGAAAAGCGCACCACGGCGCGGTCGTAGTGCACGCCCAGGTCGGGGTGGTGGTCCTCGGCGTGGGCGACGTAGGCCAGCGCGTTCACGAAGGCCATCGTGCGGTGGTAGTCCGGGAAGCGGAAGGTCTTGCTGATGGCCGCGCCGTCCTCGATGGCCGACCAGCCGGGCAGGGCGGCAAGGCGGGTGGCCACGGTGGCGGCGTCGAGCTGGTGCTGCGGGCCCTTGAGCGGCTGGCAGCGGCGGTCGGCGAGTTCATTGATCGTGGTCATGACAGCGTTCCGGTCCGGGAGGGGCGAAGTATAGGTCGCGGCGGTAGAATGCGCGCCATGATCAACCTCACCGACGCTGCACAGGGTTACTTCCGCCGCCTGCTCGAATCGCAGGGTGGCGACGTGGTGGGCATCCGCCTCTCGGCCGTCGAGCCCGGCACGCCTCGCGCCGACGCGCGCCTGGAGTTCTGCGAGCCGGTCGACCTGCGCGGCGACGAGTGGGCCATCGAGTGCCAGGGTTTCGTGCTGTATGTCGACTCCGACAGCGTGCCCTGGCTGGATGCCGCCGAAATCGATTTCGCCGCCAATGCCACCGGCGGCCAGCTCAGCATCCGCGCCCCGCGCATCAAGGGCGAGGCGCCGGCGGGCAACGCCAGCCTGGTCGAGCGCGTGCGCTGGATGATCGAGTCGGAGATCAACCCGCAGCTGGCTTCGCACAAGGGACGCGTCGCGCTCGATTCGATCGACGCCGACGGTGTCGTGTACCTGCGTTTCGGCGGCGGCTGCCACGGTTGCGGCATGGCCGACGTCACGCTCAAGCAGGGCATCGAAAAGCAGATGGTGGCGCGTTTCCCCGAGGTGACCGCCGTGCGCGACGCCACCGACCACAGCACCGGCAGCGCGCCCTACATAGCCCGCGGCTGAATATCGCCGTCCGGCGGGTTCACGGCTTAACCGATTTTTTGCGTGGCTTGCCGGTAGTCTCTGCGGGCCCTCCCCAGACGCCGGCCCGTGAGCGACGACATCGAGCAACGCGACCCCGCGCAAGACCTGGTCGATGCCGACCATCGCTGGCGCCCGATCCCCGACGTCGATCCGATGCCGCTCTCGCAGCGCATCGGCATCTTCCTGCTCATCCTCGGCGGCCACCTGCTGGCCTTCTGGATGCTCGACAACAACCGCTTCACCGATTCGCTGCCGCCGCAGCGCGAGACGACGATGGTGCTGCTGTTTCCCGAGCCCTTGCCCGAGCCTGAGCCCGAGCCCGAGCCCGAGCCCGAGCCCGAGCCTGAGCCAGAACCCGAACCCGAACCCGTCACGGAGCCCGAACCGGTGCCCGAGCCGGAGCCCACGCCGGAACCCGAACCCGAGCCGACGCCGGAACCTGAGCCTGAGCCCACGGTCGAACCCGAGCCGGAACCCGAACCCGAGCCCGAACCCGAGCCCCAGCCGGAACCGCTGCCCGACACCGAACCCCAGCCGGTCGAAATCCCCGCGCCGCGACCGGACATTCCGCTGCCGACGATCGACCGGCCGGTGCTGGATGCGGTCGAGGTCGACACGCCCCGGCCCGAGTCGGTGCTGCCCGTGCCGGTTCCGGTGACGGTGGACATGGCCGTCGAGGAAGCGCTGCCCAGCGCCGCGCCGGAGCGCCTGCAGGTCGAGGCGCCGACGCTGGCGCCGGAAAAGAAGAAGACCCGCATCGCGGTCGACCCGGTCACGCTCGAGCCGATCGAACTCGATTTCGCCGACGAGCCGGCCGAGGCGCCCCTGGCCGCGGAGGCCGCGATGCCGCCGCCCGCCGGCGCGCTGATCGCCGTCGAGCCGACGCCGCGCGCGGGTCCGCCGGGTGGTGCGCTCTCGCTCTACAACCCCGACGGTTCGCTGGTGCTGCCCGACGAGGTGCGCGACCAGATCGCGGGCGCCGATGGCGCCGACAAGCAGTTCGGCTTCCAGCTGCCCGGCCTGGCCGAGTCCGAAGCCTTCATGAAGCGGCGTCCGGTGCTGGAGTACACGCCGACCCAGTTCGATGCCAACTGGCGGCCCACCAAGGACGTGCTGACCGAACTGCTGGAGCGGGCCGTCGAGGCCACCACCGGCACCGTGGACATTCCCATTCCCGGCAGCCCCGGCACCAAGCTGCGTTGCACGGTGGTCGTGCTCGCCGCCGGCGGCGCCTGCGGCTTCGTCAACAACAACGACGGCTACGTGGTCAACGCCGGCGACGACCCGGACACGCTCAGTGCCGAAGAGCAGCGCCAGTGCGCGCTGTGGTGGGAGCGCATCGTCGGTCCGGGAAGCCAGGAAGAGTGGCGGCGCACGCGCGCGCTCTACGATCGCGAGTGCCGCAAGCCGCCGGCGAAGGACGCGATGCCGCCGGGCTGAGGCCGCGCCGGGACGAAAAGAAAAGGCCCCGCGATGCGGGGCCTTTTATTGATGCGTCGGGCGCGGATCAGCGCTCGTCGATCTTGCTCAGGTCGCGCAGGTCGCCCTTCTGGGCGGCGTAGAACGCCGAGAGGTCGTCGATGTCGGCGTCGCTCAGCGGCGCGGCCATGCCGGCCATGATGGCGTTCTGGCGGTCGCCGGAACGATAGTCGCGCAGCGACTTGGCCAGGTACTCGGGGTACTGGCCGGCCAGCTTCGGGTAGCTCGGGTCGAGCGACTCGTTGCCGGTGGGGCCGTGGCAGGCGGCGCAGGACTTGGACTTCTCCTGGCCGGCGGCGACGTTGCCCTTGGGCGCGGCAGCGAAGGCCGGCGCGGCGAGGGCGAGCAGGGAAACCAGGGCGATGCGGCGGACGTTGGTCATTTTCGCGGCCCTCACTTCGCCGGCTTGATGCTGGACAGGTAGGCGGCGATGTCGGCGATCTCCTGGTCGGAGAAGGACTCGGCCTGGGCCTGCATGGTCGGGTGCTTGCGCTCGCCCTTCTTGTAGGCGACCAGCGCGGCCACGAGGTAGGCCTCGTTCTGGCCGCCGACCTTGGGCACGCGGTAGGTCGGGTAGGCGTTCTTGTAGTCGGCGATGCCGTGGCAGCCGGTGCAGGTGTAGAACAGGGCCTTGCCGTTTTCCGGGTCGCCGCTGGCGGCGGCGGGCAGGGCGGCGAGGGCGAGCACGAGGCTGGCGGCGGGCAACAGGATTCGCTTCATCAGGTGTCGTTCCGGCTCGAAAGGGTCGGGCGGCGTTAAACCGAAAGTATAGCCGCAGCATCGGACGCTAGACGAGGGGGTTGGTCCGGGGAGCGCCGGGGGGACGATCCGGCCGTCACATGGACTTCCGGCATATGCGCACCGACCCGCCCGAGCTGTACTGTCCTATTCAACTAAAACACCCCCGCCAGAAGCCCTGCCCATGAAGACTTCCCGCCGCGTCCCCCTGTCCCGCACCGCCGCCGCCCTGGCGCTGGCGATTTCCCTGGCCCTGGCTGGCTGCGGGGGCGGTGGCGCCCCCTCGGGTGAAGGCGCCGAGGCCGCCAAGACCGCCGACGGCAAGCCCGCGGAAAAGAAGGTCGAGGCGGTGGCCGTCGAAGTGGCCGCCGTGGCGCGCCGCCCGATCTCGGCCAGCTACACCGGCACCGCCAACCTCGAGGCGCCGTCCGAGGCCCAGGTGGTGGCCAAGACCTCCGGCGTGCTGCTGCAGCTGCTGGCCGAGGAGGGCGACAAGGTGAAGGCCGGCCAGGTGCTGGCGCGCATCGACCCCGACCGCCCGCGCCTGGAGATGGAGCGCGCCCGCGCCACCGTCAGCAAGCTCGAGAACAACTACCGCCGTTCGCAGGAGCTGCTGGCCTCCAAGATGGTCAGCGCCGAGGCCAGCGACCAGATCCGCTTCGACCTCGAGGCCGCGCGCGCGGCCTACCAGATCGCCCAGCTCGAGCTGTCGTACACCAACATCGTCGCGCCCATCGACGGCGTCATCGCCAGCCGCGCGGTCAAGCCCGGCAACCTGATCCAGCTCAACTCCTCGCTGTTCCGCATCATCGACGACTCGCGCCTGGAGGCCGTGCTCAACGTGCCCGAGCGCGACCTGGCGACGATGCGCGAAGGCCTGGCCGTTCGCATGGTGGCCGACGCCCTGCCGGGACAGGTGTTCGAAGGCGTCATCGACCGCGTCAGCCCGGTGGTCGACGGCGGCAGCGGCACCTTCCGCGTCGTCACCGCCTTCCCGGGCGGCCAGGGCCTGCGCCCGGGCATGTTCGGCCGCATCGAGGTGGTCTACGACCAGCGCGCCAATGCCCTGACCGTGCCGCGCGCGGCCCTGGTCGAGGACGCCGGCCAGGCCTCGGTGTACGCCGTTCGCGAGAACAAGGCCGTGCGCGTGCCGGTCGAGCTCGGGCACCTGAGCGGCGAGCTGGCCGAGATCCGCAGGGGCCTGTCCGAAGGCGAGCAGGTCGTCACCGCCGGCAAGGTCACGCTGCGCGACGGCGCGGCGGTCGAAGTCATCAACGCCCCGTCCGCGGCCGCCGCCACGGACGTGGGCCAGGTCGCCGCCGCCGCCACCGCCGGGAACTGAGCCATGAGCCTTGCCGAGTTTTCCGTACGCCGTCGCGTCACCGTGCTGATGGCGACGGCGACGATGGTGCTGTTCGGCCTGATCGGGCTGTTCGGCCTGCCGGTGAACCTGCTGCCGGACCTGAGCTACCCGACCCTGACCGTGCGCACCGAGTACACCGGCGCCGCACCCTCGGAAATCGAAACGCTGATCACCGAGCCGGTCGAGGAGGCCGTGGGCGTGGTCAAGGGCTTGCGCAAGCTCAAGTCGGTCTCGCGCACGGGCCAGAGCGACGTGGTGCTCGAGTTCGCCTGGGGCACCGACATGGACCGCGCCAGCCTCGAGGTCCGCGACAAGCTCGAGACCCTGCGCCTGCCGCTGGAGGCCGAGGCCCCGGTGCTGCTGCGCTTCAACCCGTCCACCGAGCCGGTGATGCGCCTCGTGCTGGCCGACGCCGGCCGCTCCGAGGACGCCGCCGCGCTGGTGGCGCTGCGCCGCTACGCCGACGAGGAGCTCAAGAAGCAGCTCGAGCCGGTCGAGGGCGTCGCCGCGGTGAAGGCCGGCGGCGGCCTGGAGGACGAGATCCAGGTCGAGATCGACCAGCAGAAGCTGGCGCGCCTGAACCTGGGCATCGGCACCGTGATCGACCGCCTGCGCGCCGAGAACGTGAACATCTCAGGCGGCCGCATCGAGGACGGCAGCCAGCGCTACCTGGTGCGCACCATCAACCAGTTCGCCGACGTGGACCAGATCCGCGACCTGCTGGTGACCCCGCGCAGCACCGGCGGCGGCGACAGCGCCGCGCAGGAAGCCGCGGCGGCCGCCGCGCGCGTGGCGGCCATCACCGGTTCGGCCGAGGCGCTGGCCGCCTCGGCCTCGGCGCAGAGCGCCGCCCGCGGCGGCGGCAACGCCGCGGCCGGCGGCCAGGCCGTGCGCCTGCGCGACGTCGCCACCATCACCCAGGGCTTCAAGGAACGCGAGTCGATCATCCGCCTCGGCGGCATGGAGGCCGTGGAGCTGGCCATCTACAAGGAAGGCGACGCCAACACCGTCAGCGTGGCCGACGCGGTGCACGAGTCGCTCGAACGCATCCGCAAGGAGCTGCCCGCCGGCGTCGAGCTGACCGTGGTCGACGACCAGGCCATCTTCATCCGCCAGGCCCTGGCCGACGTGCGCTACGACGCCCTGCTGGGCGGCGGCCTGGCCATCCTGCTGATTTTCTTCTTCCTGCGCGATGGCTGGTCCACCTTCGTCATCTCGCTGTCGCTGCCGATCTCGCTGATCGCCACCTTCTTCTTCATGGACCAGATGAGCCTGAGCCTGAACGTCATGTCGCTCGGCGGCCTGGCGCTGGCCACGGGCCTGGTGGTGGACGACTCGATCGTGGTGCTCGAATCGATCGCCAAGGCGCGCGAGCGCGGGCTGGGCATCGTCGAGGCGGCCGTGGCCGGCACCCGCGAGGTGAGCATGGCCGTGGTCGCTTCCACGCTGACCAACGTGGCGGTGTTCCTGCCGCTGGTGTTCGTCGAGGGCGTGGCCGGCCAGCTGTTCAAGGACCAGGCGCTGACGATCTCGATCGCCATCCTGATGTCGCTGGTGGTCTCGCTGACCCTGATCCCGATGCTGTCCTCGCTCAAGGCCAAGGCGCCGCTGGCCTTCCCGGCCGAGGCGCCCGCGCCGCGCTGGGAGCCGAAGAACCCCGCGCTGCGCGCGGTGGCCTCCGGCCGCCGCGGCCTGGGCGCGGTCGCGGGCGGCCTGGTGTTCGGACTTGCCTGGCTGGTGACCACGGTCTTCCGCGGAATCATCGTGCCGCTGGGACGCGGCCTGTCCTGGCTGGGCCACTACGTCATGCTGCCCTACGAGTGGGCCGAGCGCCGGTACGCCCGCCTGCTGCCGGCCGCGCTGGCCCGCCCGGGCCGCGTGCTGGGCTTCGCCGCCGCCGCCTTCGCGGTGTCGCTGGCGATGGTGCCGACCCTGGGCCTGGACATGATCCCGCCCCTGGCCCAGGACCGCTTCGAAATGACCGTCAAGCTGCCCGCCGGCACCCAGCTGCGCGACACCGACGCCGTGCTGCGCGCGGTGCAGGAGCAGCACGCCGACGAGCCGGGCGTGCGCGCCCTGTACGGCGTCAGCGGCAGCGGCACGCGCCTGGACGCGAACCCGACCGAGTCGGGCGAGCACATCGGCAAGCTCACCGTGGTGCTGGGCGAGGGCCACACGCCGGCCACCGAGGCCGCCGCCACCGCCAGCCTGCGCCAGACCATGGCCACCCGCTTCCCCGGCGCCGAGGTGAAGTTCGGCCGGCCGGAGATCTTCAGCTTCTCCACGCCGCTGGAGATCGAACTGCACGGCGCCGACCTGGCCGAGCTGGAGGCCGCGGGCCGCCAGCTGGTGCAGCTGATGGAAGGCTCCGACCGCTTCGTGGACATCAAGTCCACCGTCGCCGAGGGCTACCCGGAGATCCAGATCCGCTTCGACCAGGAGCGCGCCGCGGCCCTGGGCCTGACCACGCGCCAGATCGCCGACCAGGTGGTGCGCAAGGTGCGCGGCGAAGTGGCCACGCGCTACAGCTTCCTCGACCGCAAGATCGACGTGCTGGTGCGTACCCAGGCCGCCGACCGCGCCTCGGTGCAGGACATCCGCAAGCTCATCGTCAATCCCGAGTCGGCCGTGCCGGTGACGCTCGATTCCGTGGCCGAGGTCATCCAGACCACTGGCCCGGGCGAGATCCACCACGCCAACCAGGGCCGCGTGGCCGTGGTGTCGGCGGGCCTGGCCTACGGCGACCTGGGTTCGGCCGTGGCCGAGGTCCAGCAGCTGGTGGCCGACAATCCGCTGTCGGGCGGCGTCGGCCTGCGCATCGGCGGCCAGGGCGAGGAACTCGCCGCGTCGGTGGCCTCGCTGGTGTTCGCCTTCGGCCTGGCCATCTTCCTGGTCTACCTGGTGATGGCTTCGCAGTTCGAGTCGCTGCTGCATCCGTTCGTGATCATGTTCACCATCCCGCTGGCCATGGTCGGCGCGGTGCTGGCCCTGCTGGTGACCCGCTCGAGCCTGTCGGTGGTGGTGTTCATCGGCCTGATCCTGCTGGTGGGCATCGTGGTCAAGAACGCCATCCTGCTGATCGACAAGGTCAACCAGCTGCGCATGGCCGGCGTGCCCAAGCACCAGGCCCTGGTCGAGGGCGCCAGTTCGCGCCTGCGGCCGATCGCCATGACCTCGCTGACCGCGCTGCTGGGCTTCCTGCCCATGGCCCTGGCCACGGGCGAGGGCGCCGAGGTGCGCGCGCCGATGGCGGCCACGGTGATCGGCGGCCTGGCCGTGTCCACGCTGCTGACGCTGGTGGTGATCCCGGTGGTCTACAACCTGATGGACCGCCGCAGCGACGAGAGCTATGTCGAACGCGCCAGGCCCATCGTGATCGACGAGGGCGAGGGCGAGGCGGAAGGAGCGCGCGCATGAGCATCGCCGAGCTGAGCATGCGCCGTCCGGTGACGGTGATCATGTTTTTCATCTCGATGGTGGTGATCGGCCTGATCGCCGCCTTCCGCCTGCCGCTGGAGCAGTTCCCGGACCTCAACGCCCCCTTCATCGCGGTCGAGCTGCCGTACCCGGGCTCGACCCCCGAGGAGGTCGAGCGCGGCCTGGTGCGGCCGGTGGAGGAGGCCCTGTCCACCCTGCAGGGCATCAAGAACATCAACTCGATGAGCCGCGCCGACGGCGGCAGCGTCTGGATCGAGTTCACCGACTGGGACCGCGACGTCGAGGTGCTGGCTTCGGAGGCGCGCGAGCGCATCGACGCCATCCGCGACGAGCTGCCGGACGACTTCCAGCGCTACCAGGTGATGAAGTTCTCCACCAGCGACAGCCCGATCCTGCGGGTGCGCCTGGCCAGCGAGCGCGACCTCACCGACGACTACGACCTGATCGACCTGAAGATCAAGCGCGAGCTCGAGCGCCTGCCGGGCGTGGCCCGCGTGGAGATTTCCGGCGCGACCCCGAACGAGGTCGAGATCGCCATCCAGGCCAACCGCCTCGCGGCGCACGGCCTGAGCCTCAACGACCTGGCGCGCACCCTGCAGCAGGTCAACTTCTCGGTCTCGGCCGGCAACATCGACGACGGCGGCCGCCGACTGCGCGTGCAGCCGGTGGGCGAACTGCGCGACGTGCAGGAGCTGCGCGACCTGGTCATCGGCGCCAACGGCCTGCGCCTGTCGGACGTGGCCGACGTGCGGCTCAAGCCGCAGCGGATGAACTACGGCCGCCGCCTCGAGGGCCGGCCGGCGGTCGGCATCGACGTGTTCAAGGAGCGCAACGCCAACCTGGTCGAGGTGGCGCGCAACACCCTGGCCGAGATCGAGCGCATCGGCACCGACCCGGACCTGCGCGGCGTGCGCATGATCCTGATCGAGGACCAGGGCGACAACGTCACCAGCTCCCTGCTCGAGCTCACCGAGGCCGGCATCATCGGCCTGGTGCTCTCGGTGGCGGTGTTGTTCTTCTTCCTGCGCCACTGGCCGTCCACGCTGATGGTCAGCCTGGCCATCCCGATCTGCTTCATCATGACCCTGGGCTTCATGCACTTCCTGGGCGTCACGCTCAACGTGCTGACCATGATGGGCCTGCTGCTGGCGGTGGGCATGCTGGTGGACAACGCCGTCGTGGTGGTCGAGAGCATCTACCAGGAGCGCGAGAAGCACCCGGGCAACCCGCGCTGGGCCTCGGTGGTGGGCACGCGCCACGTCGCCATCGCGCTTTCGGCCGGCACGCTGAGCCACTGCATCGTCTTCGTGCCCAACCTGTTCGGCGAGACCAACCAGATCTCGATCTTCATGGTGCAGATCGCCGTGACGATCACCGTCTCGCTGCTGGCCTCCTGGCTGGTGGCCATCAGCCTGATCCCGATGCTGTCGGCGCGCATGAAGACGCCGCCGGCGGCCACCGCCCGCACCGGCATGATCGCCCGCATGCAGGATGGCTACGCGCGCTTCCTGGAGTGGACCTTGCGCCACCGCTGGACCAGCGTGGGCGGCATCCTGCTGATCGTGGCGGTGAGCATCGTGCCCATGACCCAGACCAAGACCGACTTCTTCTACCAGGAGCCGGGCCGCGAGCTGGACATGTTCTACCGCTGGAACAGCGCCTATTCGCTGCCGCAGATCTCCGAGGAAGTGGCCCGGGTCGAGCGCTACCTCGACGAGAACCGCGAGGCCCTGCAGATCGAGCAGATCTACTCGTGGTACAGCGAGCAGGGCTGGGCCGGCACCAAGATCACGCTGCGCAGCGACGGCCGCGGCCTGCGCGACCCGCTCGAGGTGATGGAGCAGATCCGCCGCGAGATGCCCAAGTCGGCCCGCGGCACCGTCGGCTTCGAGCAGGGCGGCAACCAGGGCGGGCAGGGCGGCGGCGACAAGGTGCAGGTCTCCCTGATCGGCGATTCCTCGGCCCAGCTCAAGCTGCTGGCCGAGGCGCTGGTGCCTCAGCTGGCGACCCGCAAGGAGGCCCTGCGCGACGTGCGCGTGGATACCGGCGACGAGAACGCCGAGCTGGCCATCAGCGTCGACCGCGAGAAGGCCCTGACCTACGGCTTCAGCGCCGAGGAAGTGGCGCGCTACGTCGGCACCGCCCTGCGCGGCACGCCGCTGCGCGAGTTCCGCCGCGGCGAGACCGAGGTGCCGGTGTGGGTGCGTTTCGACGGCTCCGAGCAGTTCGGCCTCGAGGACCTGGCCGGCTTCACCCTGCGCGCACCCAATGGCACCTCCATCCCGCTGCTGGCGCTGGTGAACGTCAACACCCAGGCCGCGGCCACGCAGGTGTTCCGCCAGAACCGCCGCACCACCCTCAACATCGAGGCCAACCTGGCCGAGGGCGCCACCGCGCCCGATGCCCGCAAGGCGATGGAGGAGGTGCTGTCGGCCACCGAGCTGCCCGCGGGCTACACCTGGAGCTTCGACGGCGTGTTCCGGCGCAACGACGAGGCCGGCGCGCAGATGGCCTTCAACACCCTGATCGCGCTGCTGATGATCTACGTGGTGATGGCGGCGGTGTTCGAGTCGCTGCTGTTCCCGGCGGCGATCATGAGCTCGATCGTGTTCTCGATCTTCGGCGTGTTCTGGCTGTTCTGGATCACCGGGACGGTGTTCACGATCATGGCCTCGATCGGCATATTGGTGTTGATGGGCGTGGTGGTGAACAACGGCATCGTGATGGTCGAGCACATCAACACGCTCAGGCGACAGGGCCTGGATCGCACGACGGCGTTGGTGCAGGGCAGCCGCGACCGCCTGCGACCGATCCTGATGACCATGGGCACGGCGATCCTGGGCATGGTGCCGATCGCGCTGAGCAGCACGCAGATGGCCGGCAGCGGCCCGCCGTACTACCCGATGGCCCGCGCCATCGCCGGCGGCCTGGCGTTCTCGACCCTCGTCAGCCTGCTGTTCCTGCCGACGATCTACGCCATCCTCGACGACATGGCCGCGGGCGTTTCCGCCCGCATCGCCAGGGCCCGGGCCAAGGCCCCGCTGGCGGGAGCCGCCCCGGCCGTCAGGTGAGCTTGCTGACCAGGTTGGCACCGCCGATCCACACCGCGACGGCGGTGCCCAGGCTGGTGAGGAAGAAGTTCACCAGCACCCGGGCCACGCGGTTCTTCCACCAGCCGGTGACGTGGCCGGTGTCGTCGCGCAGGCGCAGGAAGTCCGCATAGGTGGGCTTGCGCACCCAGGCCTCGACCGCGGCGCTGACCGTGCCCGAGGCCAGGGCCGGGTGCAGCGGGGTGAAGGGCGAGGAGATCGCCGCGGCCAGGATGCTCAGCGGGTGGCCGCCGGCCGCCAGGCAGCCCAGCGCGCCGCCGACGGCGGTGATCAGCGCCCACTGGAGCACCAGCTCGCCGCCGAAGGCCGCGCCGCCCTGGACCCAGCCCCAGGCGAAGCCGCCGAGCAGGAACACCGCCAGGAAGATCGTGAACCACGGGATGTTGCTGCTGCGCGGCAGCGCGTCGAGCTCCGACAGCGCGGCCGCCGGGTCGTCCTGGTCGCCACGCAGGTGCTCGGCCAGGCCCTTGAGGTGGCCCGCGCCGACCACCGCCAGCACCTCGCGGCCGCCGTCGGCAGCCACCTGGCGCAGGCGCGCGGCCATGTAGCGGTCGCGCTCGGCGATCACGGCGCGGTAGAGCGGCGGGCTGCCCTCGGCGAACTCGCCGAAGCTCGATTCGAGCACGTCGCCCTGCTTGAGCTTCTCGATCTCGCCGGCCTCGACTTCCTCGTCGGCCAGCAGGCTGGCGCCCAGACCGGCGATGAGCTTGGTGCGGCCCCAGAAACCCAGGCCGCCGAAGGCCCGGCGCAGGGTGATGCCCACGTCGCGGTCCACCAGCGCCAGGCGCAGCCCGCGCTCGGTGGCGCCCACGGCCGCGGCCTTGAGTTCGGCGCCTGGCTCGACCTTGAGCTGCTCGGCCAGGCGCCGCTGGTAGGCGGACAGCGCGAGGTTGGCGGCCACCAGGCCGGTCTTGCCCTCGCGCAGGATCTGGAACAGGTCCAGGCGCGAGAGCGCGTCGGGGTCGGTCAACGCGACATGGCGCTGGGCGTCGAGCTCGACCGCGATGGTGTCGTAGCGGCCGCTGGCCAGCGCAGCCTCGACCGCCTCGACGCTGGCCTGCGACACGTGCGCGGTGCCGAGCAGGGTGTAGCGCACGCCCTCGCGTTCGACGATGGCGTAGGGCTGGTCGTGCAGGCCGTCCGGGACGGCGCCGTCCGCGGCGTTCAATCGCGGTACCGCTTGAGCAGGTCGGCGTAGGCGTCGATGCGGCGGTCGCGCAGGAAGGGCCAGATGCGGCGCACGTGTTCGCTGCGGCCCAGGTCCACGTCGGCCACCAGCACCTGCGGCTCATCGGTGCCGGCCTCGGCGATGAATTCTCCCTGCGGGCCCAGCACGTGGCTGGTGCCCCAGAAGCGGATGCCCGAGGCACCGAGCGGCGAGGGCTCGTGCCCGATGCGGTTGCAGCTGAGCACCGGCAGGCCGTTGGCGACCGCGTGGCCGCGGTGGCTGAGCACCCAGGCGCCGCGCTGCCGGTCCTTCTCGTCCTGGACGTCGTCCGGGTCCCAGCCGATGGCGGTGGGGTAGAGCAGCAGCTCGGCGCCGGCCAGCGCCATCAGGCGCGCGGCTTCCGGATACCACTGGTCCCAGCACACCAGCACGCGCCCGGCGTGAAGTAGAACTTCTCGTAAAAGCCCGGGTCGTCGGGGATGTGCATCTTGCGGTACTTGCCGGCGATGGAGCCGTCGGTTTCGAACACCACCGCGGTGTTGTGGTACAGGCCCGCGGCGCGGCGCTCGAACAGCGAGGACACCAGCACCACGCCGTGCTTTTTCGCCAGCGCGCCCAGTCGCCCGGTGCTCGGCCCGGGGATGGGCTCGGCGCGGTCGAATTCGTGGGTGGACTCGTGCTGGCAGAAATAGGCGCCGTTGTGCAGTTCCTGCAGCAGCACCAGCTTCGCGCCGGCCGCGGCGGCCTCGGCCACGCGCAGTTCGATGTTGGCCAGGTTGGCCTCGACGTCGCCGTGGTCGCGGTCCTGGACCAGGGCGACGCGCAGGGTTTTGTTGTTCATGCCAGCAGGCCTTCGGGAAGTTGCATGGTGACGCAGTGCAGGCTGCCGTTCTGCCAGATCAGCGGCCGGCAGTTCACCGGCACGATCTCGCGGCCCGGGAAGGCAGCGGCCAGCACCTCGGCGGCACGGCCGTCGGCCGGATCGCCATAGGCCGGCATCAGCACGGCGCCGTTGATGATCAGGAAATTGGCGTAGGACGCCGCCAGGCGCCGGCCTTCGTCCAGCACCGGGCGGGCCCAGGGCAGGGGGAAGAGACGGTAGGGGCGGCCGTCGGCGGTGCGCAGGGCGGCGATCTCGCCGGCCATGGCGGTCAGCTCGTGGTAGTGGCTGTCGGACGGGTCGTCGCAGGCCTGGAAGACGATGGCGTCGCCGGGTGCGAGGCGCGCAAGGGTGTCGATATGGGCGTCGGTATCGTCGCCCTCGAGGTAGCCGTGCTCGAGCCAGAGCGTGCGCGACTGCACCAGCTCGCGCTCGAGCAGGGCGGTGATTTCCTCGCGGCTGCGGTCCGGGTGGCGCTCGTGCAGGCAGCGCCAGGTGCTCAGCAGGGTGCCGGCGCCGTCGGTCTCGATGCCGCCGCCCTCGAGCGCGAAGTCCACGCGGCGGTGGCTGGCAGCGCGGAACAGGCCGGCGGCGTGCAGCTTGCCGACGATCTGGTCGTCCAGCCCGGCCTCGAACTTGCCGCCCCAGGCGGTGAAGTGGAAGTCGAGCAGGCGGAAACCTTCGCCCTCGCGCAGGGTGATCGGGCCGGAGTCACGCAGCCAGGTATCGTCGTACTCGACCTCGAAGAAGCGCACGCGGCCGAGGTCCACGCCGGCCGAGCCGAGCTGGGCGGCGGCGCGGGCGCGCAGTTCCGGGCCCGCCACGCAGACCAGGGCCGGCTGGAAGCGGGTGATGGCGGCCACCAGGGCCACGTAGGTCTGCTCGACCTGGGCCAGGCGGTCGGCCCAGTCGGTGCCTTCGTGCGGCCAAGCGAGCAGGACGGCGGACTGGGGTTCCCATTCCGCCGGGAAGCGTAGGTTTGCAGGCATCAGGGTCTACTGGACGGGCTTGGGGCCGACCTCGGCCGGGTGGCTCTTGGCCTGCACGGCGTCGATGACGTGGCTGTGCTCGAAATACACCGAGAAGCCGGCGTAGTCCCAGCGGGTGATCGGCGGGTTGTGCTTGCGGTCGCCGGGGCCGGCCACCGGGGCGTGCTTGCGCTCGGGGGCGCCGAAACGCGCCTCGACCTGGGCCATGGACTGGCCGCGGGCCGGCAGGTTGCCGGATTCGGCGCGCACACGCTCGACCAGCAGGGTGTCGGCAGACGCCGGGGCGGCCTGCAGCAACAGGCCGGTGGACAGCGCCAGGGCCAGGAACAGGGGATGGGCCTTCATGGTGCACCTCCGCGGGTTCGTCGGGATGACGGTTGGGCCGAGGATAATCGCAAATGCGGCCCGGCGGCGCCATCGGGCGCCGGCCGGGGCGCGGAAACGAAAACGCCGGCTTTCGCCGGCGCCTTCGGGTCCAACCTGCCTGCCTGGCTTAGCGCTGGCGGGCCTTGAAACGCGGGTTGGACTTGCAGATCACGAAGACCTTGCCGCGGCGGCGCACGACCTTGCAGTCGCGATGGCGGGTCTTCGCCGACTTCAGGGACGAGAGCACTTTCATGGCAGTTCCTTGGATAGGGTTGGGGCAATAAAGAAGCGGGATTATAGCGGGGTCCAAAACAGCTTGCAATACAACCCCTTGCCTTACTGCCGGTAGGCCTGGGTCAGGTTGTTCAGGTGCAGGCGCTCGGCGTCCCGGAGCAGGGGCGAGAGCAGCATCATCACCTGCACGATGCCGGCCCGGATGGCTTCGTGCTCGTCCCGGTCGCCGCGGACGGAGGCGTAGTTGAGCCAGAAGGTGGCCAGGACCAGGATGTTGGTGGCCGTGGCCTCGACCTCGGCGGCCGAGGCCCGCATCACCCCGGCCTGGACCAGGCCGCGCATGCCCGAGGTGGCGTTGTCGGCCGCCCGCTTGAGGATGCGGGCGAAGCGCAGGCGCAGCCGGCGGTTGCGGCTGAGGATGTCCACCAGGTCGCGGTAGAGGAAGCGGTAGTCCCAGATCGCCTCGAACACCAGGTGCAGCTGCAGCCAGATGTCCTCCAGGTCCCGCAGCCGCCCCTCGGGCGCCACCAGGGCCGTGTCCATGCGCTCTTCGTAGCGCGCGAACAGCTGCTCGATGATGTCGTCCTTGTTGCGGAAGTGGTAATAGAGGTTGCCCGGGCTGATTTCCAGCTCGTCGGCGATATGGTTGGTCGTGACGTTGGGCTCGCCCTGTTCGTTGAACATGGCGAGCGAGGCATCGAGGATGCGCTGGCGGGTCTGCCTGGCCACGCCGGGTCAGCCGCGCAGGGTCTTCACGAGGTCGACGTACTTCTTCATCGCCTGCTCGCTGGACATGCCGGCGAGCTTTTCCCAGGCCTCGTACTTGGCGGTGCCCACGAAATCGAAGAAACCGGGCTTGGGGCCCTTGGCGTCGCCCTCGGAGCCCTGCTTGTAGAGCGCGTAGAGCCTGAGCATGGTGTCGTTGTCGGGCCGCTCGGCAAGGCCCATCACGTCCTTGGCGGCTTTCTGGAACTGTTCTTTCAGGTCGGCCATCGTCTTGCATCCCCCGGGTCAGGCCCCGGTGATATCACGGCCCCCATGGTCGGTCAACGCGGGGTTTGCCGCGCGCGGTGGGCTCTGGCAATTTAGGCCGTGTAACCGGCCGTCCGGCCGGGCCACGGACACGGGCAGGGGAGAGGTCATGTCTTATTTCGTCACCGGCGCCACGGGTTTCATCGGGCGCTTCCTGGTCAGCAACCTGCTCAAGCGCAAGGGCACCATCCACGTGCTGCTGCGCAAGGGTTCCGAGAAGAAGCTCGACGCCATCGCCGCGTCGATGGGCTGGGACCGCAAGCGCATCGTGGTCGTCACGGGCGACCTGTCCAAGCCCAGGCTCGGCCTGCCGGCGGCCAGGATCAAGGCGCTGCAGGGCAAGGTGCAGCACTTCTTCCACCTGGCCGCCATCTACGACCTCTCGGCCGACGCGGCCTCGCAGCAGGTGGCCAACATCGACGGCACCCGCAACGCCATCGAGCTGGCCGGCGCGATCAAGGCCGGCTGCTTCCACCACACCAGCTCGATCGCCGCCGCCGGCCTCTACCCGGGCGTGTTCCGCGAGGACATGTTCGACGAGGCCGAGGGCCTGAAGGATCCCTACCTGCGCACCAAGCACGAGTCGGAAGGCATCGTGCGCAAGGAGTGCAAGGTGCCGTTCCGCATCTACCGCCCCTCGATGGTCATCGGCCACTCCAAGACCGGCGAGATGGACAAGATCGACGGCCCCTACTACCTGTTCACCCTGATCAAGAAGATGCGCCAGGCGCTGCCGCAGTGGGTGCCCACGCTGGGCATCGAGGGCGGGCGCATCAACGTGGTGCCGGTGGACTTCGTGGCCGACGCCATGGACCACATCGCCCACAAGAAGGGCCTGGACGGCCAGTGCTTCCACCTGGTCGACCCCGAGCCGATGCGCTTTGGCGAGCTGATGAACACCTTCTGCCGCGCCGCCCACGCGCCCGAGATGACCATGCGCCTCGACGCCCGCATGCTGGCCGTGGTGCCGGGCGCGGTCCGCAGCGCGGCGTTGAACCTGCCGCCGATCAAGCGCTTCACTAACATGGTCCTGCGCGACCTCAAGCTGCCGCCGCAGACGCTGTCGTTCATCACCTACCCGACGCGCTTCGACACCCGCGTCGCCGAGCGCGCCCTCAAGGGCAGCAAGGTGGAGCTGCCGCGGCTCGAGGACTACGCCTGGCGCATCTGGGACTACTGGGAGCGCCACCTCGACCCGGACCTGTTCATCGACCGCACCCTGCGCGGCCACGTGGCCGGCAAGGTGGTGCTGATCACCGGCGGTTCCTCGGGCATCGGCAAGGCCAGCGCCATCAAGGTGGCCGAGGCCGGCGCCAAGGTCATCATCGTCGCCCGCGGCCAGGAAGAGCTCTATGCCACCCGCGACGAGATCATCGCCGCCGGCGGCAAGTGCTGGGCCTACACCTGCGACCTGACCGACATGTCCAGCTGCGACGAGCTGGTCAGGACCGTGCTGGCCGAGCACAAGGCCGTGGACATCCTGGTCAACAACGCCGGCCGCTCGATCCGCCGCTCGGTCGAGCTCAGCTACGACCGCTTCCACGACTTCGAGCGCACCATGCAGCTCAACTACTTCGGCTGCCTGCGCCTGATCCTGGGCTTCCTGCCGGCCATGACCCAGCGCCGCAAGGGCCACGTCATCAACATCAGCTCGATCGGCGTGCTGGCCAGCTCGCCGCGCTTCTCGGCCTACGTGGCCTCCAAGGCCGCGCTCGACGCCTTCAGCCGCTGCGCCCAGGCGGAATTCAGCGGCAAGAACATCGCCTTCACCACCGTCAACATGCCGCTGGTGAAGACACCGATGATCGCCCCGACCAAGATGTACGAGTCGGTGCCCACGCTCACGCCCGACGAGGCCGCCGACCTGGTGGTCAAGGCCATCATCGAGCGGCCCAGCCGCGTGGCCACCCGCATGGGCATCTTCGCCGCCACGCTCAACGCGCTGGCGCCGAAGGCCTACGAGGTGATCATGAACACGGCCTTCGAGATGTTCCCCGACTCCGCCGCCGCCAAGGGCGACCGCAAGGCGCTCAAGGACGAGCAGCCGACCAACGAGCAGGTGGCCTTCGCCGCGCTGATGCGCGGCGTGCACTGGTAAGCGGGTTGGTGGGGCGGCGGTGCCTTACTGGCACTGCCGCCAGCGCACCGGGGCGGTGCTGTCGGACGGCGGCTCGAGCTGCAGGCGCGAATAGCGCAGCTCCTCGTACTGCACGAGGATGGCGCAGGCCTCGTTGACCAGGCCGGTATCGATGCCGTCGGCGCGGTGCATGCGGATGACGAGGGTCGACTGGGTCGACCAGGCCGCATTGTCGACCTGCTCGAGCGAGCCCACGGCACTGGCCGCGGCCAGGCGCCGCTCAATGCGTTCCTGCTCGGTGAGCGCCGCCACCTCGCGCAGTTCCCGCAGGGCCTCGTCGGCCTGGCGCGAAGCCTCGTCCGCGAAGCGCGGGGCGGTTTCGGCGGGAGCCGGGGCGTCCTCGCCGGCCGGCGTGGCCGGGCTGGCCGCCGGGGCCAGCACCGGGGCCGGTGGCAGCGGCGCGGCCGGCTGCATCAGGGTCGCGCCGCCGAACACCAGCAGGCCCAGCAACAGGCTGGCGGCGACGCCCACGCGCTGGCCCTTGCGGATCTCCTCGGCGGCCTGCTCGCGGATGGCCACTACCATCTGCGGCGGCGCGAAAGGCTCTACCTGCGGCCACAGGCTGTCGCCATCGGTGAGGTCGACGCCGTAGCGCCGGGCGAGGTCGCGGGCGAAACCTTCGGCGCTGCCCAGGGTCACCAGCATGCCGGTGGTCGCGCCCTGCAGCTGCACGCCGTTGGCGAAGTCGCGCACGTTGGCCTCGCCCAGGCGGTAGGCCGTGCCGTGCTTGTATCCCAGCAGGCAGCGCTCGTCGCCCTTGGCCAGCAGGAACTCGGCGCCACCGTCGCCCGGCTGGCGGCTGGAGGGCAATTCCTTGTAGCCCTTCTCCTCCATCGCCTGCAGCACCAGGCCGGCGCACTCGCGCCACTTCATGCCGGCCAGGGCCTGCACGCCGGCGCGGGTCTCGGCGCGACGGCGGCGATGCACGCCGAACCACCAGGTGCTGGCCGCGAGTGCGACGAGGGTGGCGCCGATGGCGGCGACGAGCGGGCTGAGGCCGAACATCAATGGACTCCGGGGGCGGTCTGGCAGGTGCCAGAGGATAACGCGGAAACCCGGCGGCCCGGGACCGGGGACCAGACGCACGAAGCCCGGCTTTCGCCGGGCTTCGTGGTGCATCAAAACCGTCCGCCAGCCAGAAACCGCAAGGGGAGGGAGCGAGCGGGTCCTGCTTGGCTGGCGGACGGAAAGGTCAGCCGGCCTGCTGCGGCGCGACCGGCTTGGGGGCCTTGGGCAGTGCGCGCTTGCGGGTGGGCTTGGCGGCGGCCGGCTTGGCCTTGGCGGCCTTGGGCCTGGACGCGGCCTTCGCGGCCGGCTTCTTCGCGGCGGGCTTGGCCTTGGCGCTGGCGCGGCCGGCCGGCTTGGAGAGCTTGCGCAGCTCGGCGTTGAGTTCGTTTACGCGCTGGGTGAGCTCGGCCAGGTCCTCGCGGCCGGGCACGCCCAGGCGGTTGAGGGCGCGCTGCACGCGGGTCTCGAACACGTTCTCGAGGCGGTCCCAGGTGTCGACGGCGCGCTCGCGCACCACGCCGACGCGGTCCTCGACGGCGTCGCGCACCGCATCGACCTTGCCGGTGGCGAGCTTGCGGGTGCTCTGCTCGATGCTCATGCCTTCCTTCACCAGGGCCTCGAACAGCTTCGAGCCTTCGCCCTGGGCGCGGTGGAAGGCGCCCATGCCGGCCATCCAGATCTGCTGGGCGGAACCGACGATCGAGCGCGACACCTGCTCGGCGCGGGCCTGCAGCTCGGCGGCGGGGGTGGCGGACTTGCCGGTGGCGCGCTTGGCGCCGGCGGACTTGGAGCGGACGTTCTTCTTGAGCTTGGCCATGGTGCTTGACTCCCTGGGAATGCGGTCCGGCTTGCCGCCGGTTTCGGCCAATTTCGGCCGATTGTCTAGAGTTTTCACACCAAGGCCGCGACTCAGCGGCGGCGGCTGGTGCCGGTCCGGCGGCGGTTGGGGCGGCGCGCGCGCACCAGCATGTCAACGTCGTCGAGGGCGCGGCGCAGGCGGGCGGTGGTTTCGGTGGGCTTCGCCGCCAGGCCCAGGCCGTCCATGATCGAGGCGGCCGGGTTGTCGAGCACCGACTGGCGCAGCGACAGGCCGTGGCGGGCCAGCACCGGGGCCAGTTCGTCGCGGCGGCGGCGCAGGTCGTTGAGCGTGGAGCGGAAGGCGTGCTCGGTGACGCGCTGGCGCGAGGAGTAGCTGAAGACGTTGGTGAAGAACATCTCGCCGTCGTCCTCGTTGGGCTCGAACACGACCTGGTCGACGTCGGGGTAGCGCTCGGCGTATTTCTCCAGGCCCACGCGCATGCGCGACTGCAGCAGGGTGCGGAAGGTCTGGGAGAGCACCACCGGCAGGCCGCCCTCGCTGAGCTTGTCCATGCCGTCGGGCGGGCGGCCGGCGGTCTTGGCGTTGAAGGGCACGAAGGGGTTCACGCCCAGCATCAGGTCGATGCCGTGGTCGAGCACCACCGAAGCATGCATGGTGCGGCGCAGGGCGCCGTCGACGAAGTGGTGGCCGCGGATGTCCACCGGCGGGTACAGGCCGGGCAGGGCGGAGCTGGCCTGGACGGCGCGCGAGATGCTCACGTCGTCCCAGCCGGGGCTGCCGAAGCGCACCGCTTCGCCGCTGTCGAGGTCCACCGCCACCACGTAGAGCTTGGCGGCCAGCTCGCGGAAGTCGTTGCTGCGGCCGCGGATGGTGAACACCTCGCGCAGGAAGCGCTCGATGCCGCGGTTGTCGAACAGGCCGGTGGGGATGGCGCCGCCGAAGCGGCCGACCAGCTCGCTCAGGTGCGAGCCGGTCGGGTCGGTGAGCAGGTCCTTCCACCAGTCGAAGGCCAGGCGCGGCACCGCCGCGGCGCGGCGCAGGTATTCCATGAAGGCCGGGCGCAGGAACATCTGCGGCTGGAACTTCACCTGGTCGCTGTCGCCGGTGATGAAGATGCGGCACATCTCGGCGGTGTCGAGGCGATTGGCCAGGCCCGCGGCGAGGAAGGCGCCCGAGCTCACGCCCACGTAGACCTCCAGCCGGGTCAGGTCCAGGCCCTCGATGGCCACGTCGAGCGCGCGCAGGGCGCCGAGCTCGTACATGCCGCCGATCGGCCCGCCGCCGGCGATGGCCAGCCCGATGCGGCCCTGGCTGGGCGGTTGGCGCTTCCGGGCGGGTTGCAGAACCAGCATGCTATGGAGGACTCCCGAGATGACCGGCCGATTGTAGCCGCTGCCGAGCCCGCCCCGCTGTGAACCCCTGCACGCGTCCGTCCAACCCCGCCCTAACGGCATGAGCCAGGTCCTGCGCCAGCGCATCGGGCACCGGCTGGCCTGGCAGCAGGCCATCAACGACCCGCGCCGCGAGCCGCGCAACCGGCTGCCGCAGCTTCGGGCGCTGCAGTCGTGGCAGGCGGCGCGCCTGGCCGGCAGCTTCACCGACTTCCTGGCCGACCCGCGCATGCGCCCGGCGGCCGAATTCTTCCTCACCGACCTGTACGGCGAGCGCGACTTCTCCGGCCGCGACCGCGACGTGGCCCGGATCATGCCGCTGATGGCGCGCCTGCTGCCCGATTCGCTGGTGGCCGCGGCGGCCGACGCGATCGGCCTGGCCGTGCTCAGCCACGCCTTCGACCTGCGCATGGCCGAGGCGCTGGCGCGGCGGCCGCGGCCGGACGATCCGATCAGCCTGGCCGACTACGGCGAGGCCTACCGGGCCACCGGCTGCCCGCGCCTGCGCCGTCGGCAGATCGAGATGATCCTGGGTGTGGGCTGGACCCTGGACGCGGCGGTGAAGAAGCACGGCGTGTACAAGCTGCTGCGCGCCTCGCGCCTGCCGGCGCGGGCGGCCGGGCTGAGCGAGCTGCAGGGATTCCTCGAGCGCGGCTTCGCGGCCTTCGATGCGCTCGGCGGCGCCGGCGATTTCCTCGAAGCCATCGGCCACCGCGAGCGCGAGGCATCGCGGCGACTGTTCGCGGGCCACCCGGACCCGTTCGGGATTACGCCGGGCCGAACTCGCGGTCGAGGTACTGGTGGATCTCGCGCTCGATCGGGCCCTTGATGGCGAACAACAGGAAGCCCAGGGTCGCGGTGACGCGGACCTCCTTGGCGCCAACGGCGATGTGGCCGTCCACGCCGCCGCGCGAGAACTGCATCGTGTCGCCGTCCCAGCCGTACTCGACGTCGAACTTCTCGGCCAGGTGTTCGGCCACGCGCTCGATGGCGGCCTTGGCCTCCTTGACCGGGCGGCCGTGCTTGCGACGGATGTCGATGTGGGACATGGGTTCCTCCTTGGCGGCCTATTCTGCGCGGACAAGCCGTATCCACCAAGCATGGCCGGGGACCGGGCCATGCTAGATTCGCGGTCGGAGGAGGCCGGATGCAACTGACGTTCCCGAATGGCGAACACCCCAACGTGCCACTGCAGGGCGAGGTTGCCGTCGGCAGCCGCGCCGGCCTGCGCGTGAGCCTGCCGGGCAGCGGGCTGGCCCCGCACCACGCCAGCTTCCTCAGCGACCGTCGCGGCCTGTGGCTGCGCGTGCCCAACGGCGCGCCGGCCGTGCACCTCAACGCCCGGCCCGTGCAGCGCCTGGCCCAGCTGCGCGCCGGCGACCTGGTCTGCCTGGACGCCTTGCGCGTGGTGGTGCGCGCCGACGACCAGCCGGCGATCGATCGCCAGATTCCCGCCAGCGCGCCCGCCCCCCTGGGCGAGGCCCAGCGCGTGGCCGCCGCGCGGGTGGTGCTGCGCGGGCTCAGCGGCGCCCACTTCGGGCGCAGCTACACCCTGACCGAGCCGCGCGTGTTCGGCCGCTCGCCGGCCGCCGACGTGCGCCTGGACGACCCGGCCGTGGCCGAGCGCCACGCCGTGGTCGAACTCCACGGCGACCGCGTCGTGCTCCGTGCGATGGCGAACGGGGGCGAAACGACCCTGGTCAACGGCGTACCGGTGCGCGATGCCATGCTGGCGCCGGGCGACCAGCTGGTCATCGAGCAGCATCGTTTCGTGCTCGAGGCCCCGGGCCTGCCGCCGCGCGGCCAGTCCAGCCTGGGCAAGTCGGCGGCCAACCCGCACACCCAGACCATGAAGGCCGTGAACGTGGCGGTCGCCAAGGACCCGGTCCCGGCGCCGGACGCTCCCGAGCCGGCGCCCGCCACCCGCGATCCGGGTGCGCTGTGGTGGCTGATCGCCGCCGCGATGGTGCTGGGCGCGGCGCTGACGGCGTTGCTCGTCTACGCGCCCTGAGCCGGGGCGGCCCCGCGCCGCCAGCGCCAGCGCAGGCCCAGCAGCAAGGCCAGGATCGCCGCGTAGACCAGCGGCTCGCGCAGGTCGGCCTTCACCAGCCACAGGTAATGCAGCACCGCCAGCACGGCGGCGGCGTAGACCAGCTTGTGCAGCTGGCCCCAGCGTCGACCCAGTCGCCGCATCCAGCCCCGGGTGGAGGTCAGCGCCAGCGGGACCAGCAGCAGCCAGGCGCTGAATCCCAAGGTGATGTAGGGCCGTTTGGCGAGGTCGTCGAACACCTGGGTCCAGTAGCCGCCCAGGTCCAGCACCAGCCAGGTGGCCAGGTGCAGGCAGGCATAAAAGAAGGCGTACAAGCCGACCAGCCGGCGGAAGCGGATCGGCCAGGCCTGGCCGCTGAACCGGCGCAGCGGCGTCAGCGCCAGCCCGAGCAGCAGCAGGCGCAGCGCCCAGGTGCCGGTGTCGTGGGTGATGCGCGCCACCGGGTCGGCGCCGAGCGTGTCGTTGGCGATGCCCAGCACCAGAATGGCCAGCGGCCACAGGGCCAGCGCGTGGGCGCCGGCCTTGAGCCCGACCCAACGCCAGTCAATGCCGCCTAGAACCACTTGCGCAGGTCCATGCCGGTGTAGAGCGGCGCGACGTGCTCGGCGTAGCCGTTGAAGGGCAGGGTGGGGATGCGGTTGGCGAACACGCGGTTGCCGTCGCCGGCGATGCGGCGCTCGCTGGCCTGGCTCCAGCGCGGGTGGTCCACGGCCGGGTTCACGTTCGAGTAGAAGCCGTATTCACTGGGCTGGGACTGGTTCCAGCTGGTGGGCGGCATGCGCTCGGTGAACTCGATGCGCACGATCGACTTGATGCTCTTGAAGCCGTACTTCCATGGCACCACCAGTCGCAGCGGCGCGCCGTTCTGGTTCGGGAGCGGCTTGCCGAAAAGGCCGGTGGCCAGCAGCGAGAGCGGGTGCATGGCCTCGTCCATGCGCAGGCCCTCGCGGTAGGGCCAGTCCAGCACCGGCCAGCGCAGGCCGGGCATCTGGTCGCGCTCGGCGAGCGTGGTGAACGCCACGTACTTCGCTTTCGAGGTCGGGCGGAAGCGCGCCAGCACCTCGCCCAGCGGCACGCCTTCCCAGGGCAGCACCATCGACCAGCCCTCGACGCAGCGCAGTCGGTAGATGCGCTCCTGCACCGCGTGCGGGCGCAGGAAGTCCTCGAGCGGGAATACGCCGGTGACCTCGGCCTCGCCGCCCACCACGACCATCCAGGGGCTGGGCCTGAGTGTGTGCGCGTTCTGGGCCGGGTCGGCCTTGCCGGTGCCGAACTCGTAGAAGTTGTTGTAGGTGGTGGCGTCGCGCTCGGTGGTCAGCGTCTCGCGGGTGCGAAAGCCATCGGGGGTGTCGGTGGGCGCCGGTGCCGGAGCCGCCGCGGTGGGCGCGTCCTCGGCGCCGGCGCAGCCGGCCAGGGCCAGCAGGGGACTGGCCAGGCCCAGGCCCATCAGTTCGCGGCGACGGCGATAGACGCCTTCCGGGGTGATCTCCGAAGCCGGGGGACGGGGATAGCGGTAGCGACTCATGTTCGGTTCTCCTTCACGCCGCGCAGGACCGGAGGGGGTGGCATACTGCCTCCAGTGGGGGCCAGCGGGGGATCGGATGCGCCTGGTCGATGCGTTCCAATCGTCCACCAGCGTGGTCGCGGTGATGCGTGCCAGCGACGGGGTCTTCCTCGGCGTCAACCCTGCGTTCGAGCGTAGCACCGGCTACCGTCGCGACCAGGTGACAGGCCGCTTGCCGGTGGAGATCGGGCTGTGGCCCGACCCGGCCTTCCGCTCGCAGATCTGGAGCCTGCTGCGCGGCGACCATCGCGCGGTGGCGCTGCCGATGCACCTGCGCCACGCCGACGGCCGCATCCTGCCGGGGCACCTGAATGTCGAATTCGCCACCGACGCCGACGGCGAAACGGTGGTGTTCTGCCTGCTGCACCTGGCCACCGAACCGGCCGCGCCCGGGGAAACGGCGCCGTCGGCGCCGCCGGGCTTCTACCGCGCGCTCTACCTCGCCGCCTCCGAGGGCATCTACCGCAGCTTGCCGGGCGGCGGTTTCCTGGACGTGAACCCGGCGATGGCGCGCATCCTGGGCTACGACTCGCCCGCGCAGCTGCTGCAGGAAGTGGCCCGCGAAGCATCGAGCCTTTACGTCGACCCGGAGTCGGCCACCCATTTCCATACCCGCCTGCAGGCCGGCGAGCGGCTCGAGCGCGTCCGCGCCCGCGTGCGCCGGCGCGACGGCGGGATCATCTGGGTCAGCGAGAATGCCCGCGGCATCTTCGACGAGCAGGGCAAGGTGCTGTTCTACGAAGGCTCGCTGGTCGACATCACCGCCCAGGTCGAGGCCGAGGAGGCGCTGCGGCAATCGCGCACGCTCTACCAGGTGCTGGTGGAAAACAGCCGCGACGGCGTCTTCCTCATCCAGCGCGGCAAGGTCGCGTTCGCCAACCAGGCCCTGGCCAGCATCCTCGGCTACGAGGTGCCGGAGCTGACCGGCATGGACTACATGTCGCTCGTCGACCCCGCCGACATCGAGGCGCAGATGGCGCGCCGGGCGGCCCGCGAGGCGGGCTCGCCCGCGCCGCAGGTGTACGAGGTGCGGCTGCGCCGGCGCGACGGCCGGGTGATCCTGTGCGAGGTGCGCGCCGACGCCGTGCAGTACGAAGGCGACATCGCCTCCACCGGCACCCTGCGCGACGTCACCGAGGAGCGCGCCCGCCAGCGCGCCATCGAGGACGCCGAGCGGCGCTACCGCACCCTGGTCGAACACAGCCAGGTCGGCGTGTTCATCATGGACGGCGACCGCTACACCTATGCCAACACCGCCTTCACCCAGATGCTGGGCCTGGGCGAGGGCGAACTGGTGGGCCGCGGGTACCGCGAGATCATGGCGCCCGAGGCGGTGCCGGCCTCGGAGCAGCGCGACCGCGACCGCGCCGCCGGGCGGCCGGTGCCCTCGGATTTCGAAACCTGCCTGCTGCACCGCGACGGGCGGCGGGTGTTCGTGCGGGTGAGCATCGGGCCGGTCGAGCTCGACGGGGTCGAGCACCTCACCGGCACGGTGCTCGACGTCACGCGCCAGCGCGAGGCCGAGTCGCGGCTGCGCTTCCACGCCACCCACGACCCGCTCACCGGCTTGCCCAACCGCATGCTGTTCAACCAGAAGCTGGCCGGCGCGATGCTGGCGGCCGGGCGCGCGGGCGGGCAGCCCTATGCCGTGCTCTTCCTCGACCTCGACGGCTTCAAGTGGGTCAACGACAGCCTCGGCCACGGCGCCGGCGACGGCCTGCTGGTGCAGATCGCCCGGCGCCTTGAGGACAGCCTGCTCCAGGACGTGCTGATCGCCCGCTACGGCGGCGACGAGTTCACGCTGCTGCCCGAAGGGCCCTGCGACGAGGCGCGGGCCGCCGCCATCGCGCGCCAGGTGATCGCGCTGTTCGAGCAGCCTTTCGATGCCGGCGGCCAGCAGGTGTTTTCCTCGGCCAGCCTGGGCATCGTGCTCGGGCGACCCGACTACGAGTCGCCCGAACAGGTGCTGCGGGACGCCGACACGGCGATGTACCGGGCCAAGTCGGCCGGCAAGTCGGGTTTCGTGGTGTTCGACGAAGGCATGCACCAGCAGGCCCTGAGCCGCCTGCAGCTCGAGACCGACCTGCGCCTGGCCTTCGAACGCGCCGAGTTCCGCGTGCACTACCAGCCCATCATCGAACTGGCCAGCGGCCGCCTGGTCGGCGCCGAAGCGCTGGTGCGCTGGCTGCACCCGCGCCGGGGCCTGCTGGCGCCGGCTGAATTCCTGCCGCTGGCCGAAGAAAGCGGCCTGATCACCCAGCTCGACGCCTGGGTGCTGGGCGAGGCCTGCGCCCAGCTCGGGCAGTGGCGGCAGGTGGCGCCGGGGCTGTCGATGAACGTCAACGTGGACGAGCGCCAGATGGTGGCGCCCGGCCTGGTCGACGAAGTGCTGGCGCTGCTTCACCGGCACCAGCTGCCCGCCGACAGCCTGCGGCTCGAGGTCACCGAAACGGCCTTCCGCTCCGGCCGCGGCGAGGCCGAGCGGCACCTGCTTTCGCTCAAGGCGATTGGCGTCGGCCTGGTGGTGGACGACTTCGGCACCGGCTATTCCTCGCTCGAATCGTTCGCGTCCTCGCCCTTCGATGCGCTCAAGATGGACCAGGTGTTCATCCGCGACATCGAAACCAACCCGCGCCACCGCGCCATCGTGCGCACCATCAACGGCTTCGCCGGCGAGCTGGGCCTGGCCCTGACCGCCGAAGGCATCGAAACCGAGGGCCAGCGTGAGATGCTGCGCGCCATCGGCTGCCAGTTCGGGCAGGGCTTCCTGTTCTCGCGGGCGCTGCCGCCCGAGCAATTCGAGCAAATGCTCTCGGCCGGGGCGGGCATCGTCGGATGAACTTCCGGGGCCAATCGGCCCCGTGCTAACGTCCCGACCATTCCCACGAGGTGAACGATGTCACGCGCGTACAACTTCAGCGCCGGCCCGGCCGCGCTGCCCGAGCCCGTCCTGCGGCAGGTCCGGGACGAACTGCTGGAGTGGCGCGACGAGCGCGCGTCGGTCATGGAGGTCAGCCACCGCGGCAAGGCCTTCATCGAGTGCGCCGCCGAGGCCGAGCGCGACCTGCGCGAGCTGATGGCCATCCCGGCCGACTACCACGTGCTGTTCCTGCAGGGCGGCGCCACCACGCTCTCGGCCCTGCTGGCGCTGAACCTGGCCCGTGCCGACCAGACCGCCGACATCGTGCTCACCGGCCACTGGGGCGAGAAGGCGCTCGAGAACATGAAGCCCTCGCTGCAGGTGAACGTGGCCGCCACGGCCAAGGCCGGCGGCTACACCGGCCTGCCGGCCCGCGAGGGCTGGCGGTTGACCCCGGGCGCCGCCTTCCTGCACTACACGCCGAACGAAACCATCCACGGCGTCGAGTTCCACGACATCCCCGACGCGGTCGACGCGCCGCTGGTGGCCGACGTGTCCTCGAACTTCCTTTCCGCGCCGGTCGACGTCTCGCGCTTCGGCGTGCTCTACGGCGGCGCCCAGAAGAACCTGGGGCCCTCGGGCCTGTCGATCGCCATCGTGCGCAAGGACCTGCTCGGCAAGCACGGCCGGGCCCTGCCGCCGATCTTCGAGCTCGAGAACCAGGCGAAGAACGACTCGATGTTCAACACCCCGCCCACCTTCGCTTGGTACGTGCTGGGCCTGGTGCTCAAGTGGGTGCGCGCCGAAGGCGGCGCCGCGGCCATGGGCGAGCGCAACCGGCGCAAGGCCGCGAACCTCTACGCGGCCATCGACGGCTCGGGCGGTTTCTACCGCAACCCGGTCGAACCGGCCGCGCGTTCGTGGATGAACGTGCCTTTCTTCCTGCCCGACGAGGCGCGCGAGAAGGCCTTCCTCAAGGAAGCCGACGCGGCCGGCCTGCTGGGCCTGAAGGGCCACCGCGCCGTGGGCGGCATCCGCGCCTCGATCTACAATGCGATGCCCGAGGCGGGCGTGCAGGCCCTGGTCGACTTCATGGCCGACTTCGCCCGGCGCAACGGCTGAGATGGCGCCGCGCGGCAAGTCGAAGCCGGCGGGTCCCGAACTGGCGCAGGTGCGCGAGCGCATCGACGCCATCGACCGGCAGATCCAGGCCCTGATCGCCGAGCGGGCCGTGTTCGCCCGCCAGGTCGGCAAGGCCAAGGGCGAGCTGGCGGCCGCCGTGGATTACTACCGGCCCGAGCGCGAGGCGCAGGTGCTCCGGCGCGTGCTCGACCGCAACGACGGGCCGTTGCCGGACGAGGTCCTGCTGCGCTTGTTCCGCGAAATCATGTCGGCCTGCCTGGCCCAGCAGGAGCCGCTGAAGGTCGGCTACCTGGGCCCCGAAGGCACGTTTTCGCAGCAGGCGCTGCACAAGCACTTCGGGCATTCGGCCAAGGGCCTGCCGCTGGCGAGCATCGAGGAGGTGTTCCAGGAGGTCGAGGCCGGCCATGCCGACTTCGGGGTGGTGCCGGTCGAGAACTCGGGGCAGGGCACCATCCAGTCCACCCTGGACATGTTCCTCACCTCGCCGCTGCGCATCTGCGGCGAGGTCGAGCTGGCGGTGCACCAGTACCTGATGTCGCGCACCGGCCGCATCGAGGACATCGAGCGGGTGTATTCGCACCCCATGTCGCTGGCCCAGGCCCGCGCCTGGCTGCGCCAGCACCTGCCCAAGGCCGAGAAGCTCGCGGTCTCGAGCAATGCCGAGGCGGCCCGGCGCGCCCGCCAGTCCGACGACGCCGCCGCCATCGCCGGTGAAAACGCCGGGCATGTCTACGGCCTGCGCACCATTGCCGGCCCGATCGAAGACCGTCCCGACAACACCACCCGGTTCCTGGTCCTGGGGCGCGAGCTGCTGCCGGCCTGCGGACACGACCGCACCTCGTTGCTGGTGTACGTGCGCGACCAGCCGGGCGCGCTCTACAACGTGCTCAGCCCGTTCGCGCGGCACGGCGTGAGCATGAACCGCATCGAATCGCGGCCGGCCCACACCGGCCGCTGGCAGTACGCGTTCTTCATCGACGTCGGCGGCCATGTCGACGACGCCCCGGTGGCCGCCGCGCTGTCGGAGCTGGGCGAGTACGCCGCCGACATCCGCGTGCTCGGCGCCTATCCCGTGGCCCTGGGCTGAGCATGGACGAGGCCGGATTCCTGGCGCTGGCACGCCCGGGGCTGCGCACGCTGCGGCCCTACGATCCCGGGCTGGACCTGGTGGCGCTGCGCCGCGACTGCCCGGGCCTGGTGGAGCTGGGCTCGAACGAAAACGCGCTGGGCTGCAGCCCGGCCGCCCGCGCGGCGGCGCAGGCGGCGCTGGAGCAGGTGCACCGCTACCCCGATCCATCCGGTGGTGCGCTCAAGTCGGCGCTGGCCGGTGCGCTCGGTGTCGGTTCGGAGCAACTGATGCTGGGCAATGGCTCGCACGAGCTGCTGATGATGCTGGCCCAGGCTTTTGCCGGGCCCGGCGACGAGGTGCTCGCCTCGCGCTTCGGTTTCGCGGTTTACGGCCTGGCGGCCCAGGCCTGCGGCGCCCGGTTCGTGCAGGCCCCGGCGCTGCCGGCCGGGCACGCCATGCCCCTGGGCCACGACCTCGACGCGCTGGCGGCGGCGGTCGGGCCGGACACGCGGCTGCTCTACCTGGCCAATCCGAACAACCCCACCGGTACCTGGTTCCCGCGCGCGGCCCTGGAGGGACTGCTTGCGGCGCTGCCGCCGCGCCTGCTCGTGGTCGTGGACGAGGCCTACCACGAGTACACCACCGACCCGGCGCTGCAGAGTGCGGTCGGGCTGCTGCCGCGCTTCCCGAACCTGGTGGTGACGCGCACCTTCTCCAAGGCCCACGGCCTGGCCGGCCTCCGACTGGGCTACCTGGTCGCGGCGCGCGGCCTGGTGGCGGTGATGGAGCGCCTGCGCGAATCGTTCAACGCCAATGGCCCGGCGCTGGCCGCGGCGGTGGCGGCCCTGGCGGACACGGCCCACCTGGCCCGGGTACGCCAGGCCAACGCGGCAGCGCGCGAGGCGCTGTCGGCGGCGCTCAAGGCGCGCGGACTGGCGGTGTCGCCGTCCCAGGCCAACTTCCTGCTCGTGGCGTTCGGGCGCGACGCCGGCGCGATCGAGGCCGGGCTGGTTGCCCGCGGCGTGGTGCCGCGGCCGATGGCCGGCTACGGCTTGCCGGACTGCCTGCGCCTGACGGTGGGCACGCCGGAGGACAACCAGCGCCTGCTGCAGGCGCTCGACGAGGCAATGGCATGAACGGCAAGACCTTGGACTGGCTGGCCGGCCCCGGCGCCCCGCTGCAGGGCGCGATTTGCGGGCCCGGGGACAAGTCGGTTTCGCACCGGGCGGTGATGTTGGGGGCGCTGGCGGAGGGCGTTTCCGAGGTCGAGGGTTTCCTCGAGGGTGAGGACACGCGCGCCACCGCGGCCATCCTGGGCCGGCTGGGCGTTCGCTTCGAGGCGCCGGGCGACGGCCTGCGGCGCATCCACGGCGTGGGCCTGCACGGCCTGCGCGGCGCGGATGGTCCGCTCGACTGCGGCAATGCCGGCACCGGCATGCGGCTGCTGGCCGGCCTGCTGGCGGGCCAGGCCTTCGACAGCACCCTGGTGGGCGATGCCTCGCTCTCGCGCCGGCCGATGGGCCGGGTGATCGAGCCGCTGCGGCGCATGGGCGCCCGTATCGAGGCGGGCGAGGGCGGGTTGCCGCCACTTATAATTTACGCGAGTAATGGCCTGCAAGCTATTGATTATGAACTTCCTGTTGCCAGCGCGCAGGTTAAATCGGCGGTGCTGCTGGCGGGCCTGTACGCCCGCGGCGAGACCCGCGTCCGCGAGCCGCACCCGACCCGCGATTACACCGAGCGCATGCTGGCCGCGTTCGGCTGGCCCATCCGGTTTTCCCCGGGCGACGCCCGCCTCGAGGGCGGGCACCGGCTGCGCGCCACCCGCGTGCTCGTGCCGGCCGACTTCTCCTCGGCGGCCTTTTTCCTGGTCGCGGCCTCGGTGGTGCCGGGTTCGGACCTGCTGCTGCGCCGGGTCGGCATGAACCCGCGCCGCACCGGCCTGCTGGCCGCGCTGCGGGCCATGGGCGCCGACATCACCGAGACGCCGGCCGGCGAGCAGGGCGGCGAGCCGGTGGCCGACCTGCGCGTCCGCCACGCCCGCCTGCGCGGCATCTCCGTGCCCGAGGCCCTGGTGCCGGACATGATCGACGAGTTCCCGGCCCTGTTCGTGGCCGCCGCGCTGGCCGAGGGTGAAACCCGGGTCAGCGGCGCGGCCGAGCTGCGGGTGAAGGAGTCCGACCGCATCGCCACCATGGCCGCGGCCCTGCGTGCGCTGGGCGCCGACATCGAAGAAGCACCCGACGGCGCGCTCATCCGCGGCGGCCGGCTGCACGGCGGCGAGGTGCACAGCCACGGCGACCACCGCATCGCCATGGCCATGGCCGTGGCGGCCCAGCGGGCCGAAGGCGAGGTGCGCATCACCGACTGCGCCAACGTCGCCACGTCGTTCCCGGGCTTCGCGGCGCTGGCCGGCGGGGTCGGTTTCGGCCTGCAGGAAACGGCGGGGCTCGGCTAGAATCGCCCCATGCCACGCATCCCCGTTCTGACCATCGATGGGCCCTCCGGCTCCGGCAAGGGCACCATCAGCCGGGCCGTGGCCGAGCGCCTGGGCTGGCACTACCTCGACTCGGGCGCGATCTACCGCGCCGTCGGCCTGGCCGCCGCCTGGGAGGGCGTGGACCTGAGCGACCCCGAGGCCGTGGCCCAGTGCGCCAGCCGGACCGAAATCCGCTTCGAGACGGCCGGGGAGGGCGAACCCCACATCATCGTCAACGGCAAGGACGCCACCCGCCAGCTGCGCATGGAAACCGCCGGCGCCGCGGCTTCGGCCATCGCCGCCCACCCGCCGGTCCGGGCCGCCCTGGTGGATCTGCAGCACCGCTTCCGGCGGGCCCCGGGCCTGGTGGCCGACGGCCGGGACATGGGCACGGTGATCTTCCCGGACGCCCCCTACAAGGTCTTCCTCACGGCCAGCGCCGAGGAGAGGGCCAAAAGGCGCCATAAGCAGTTGAAGGAAAAAGGGGTTTCGGTTAATCTTGACAGTCTGCTGCACGAAATCGCCGCTCGCGACGAGCGCGATGCCGGGCGTGCGGTGGCGCCCCTGAAACCCGCGGACGACGCGGTCATCCTGGACTCCACCGGCTCGCCCATCACCGAGGTGATCGAGCGCGTGCTGTCGGTGCTGCCGGAAAAACTCAGGCAGCCCCGGCAGGCTTGATCGCCCCGGCGCATCCGCACCCGCGGGCGCGACTTCCGAAGCAGGCAAACGTCCCGCGCCCGATGGCGTGGGGTCCACCAACGCGCATCCAGCGCCAACAGGTGGGTCGCGGCGGAGCCGCCGGCCCGTGTGTCCAACCGAGTATCCAACAATGACTGAATCTTTCGCTGAACTGTTCGAGCAGAGCCAGAACGCCCTCTCCAAGCTCAAGCCGGGCGCCATCGTCTCGGGCATCGTCGTCGAGGTCCGCAACGACGTCGTGGTGATCAACGCCGGCCTGAAGTCCGAAGGCATCATCCCCATCGAGCAGTTCCGTAACGAAGCCGGCGAGCTCGAAGTCGCCGTCGGCGAGACCGTCAAGGTCGCCCTCGAGTACCTCGAGAACGGCTTCGGCGAGACCGTGCTGTCGCGCGAGAAGGCCAAGCGCGCCATGGTGTGGGACGAGCTCGAGGCTTCGATGGAAGCCGGCGAGATCGTCACCGGCCGCATCTCCGGCAAGGTCAAGGGCGGTTTCACCGTCGACATCCGCGACGTCCGCGCGTTCCTGCCGGGTTCGCTGGTCGACGTGCGCCCGGTCCGCGACCCGGGTTACCTCGAGGGCAAGGAACTCGAGTTCAAGATCATCAAGCTCGACCGCAAGCGCAACAACGTCGTCGTCTCCCGCCGCGCGGTGGTCGAGTCCGAGAACAGCGTCGAGCGCGAGCAGCTGCTCGACCGCCTGCAGGAAGGCGCGGTCGTCAAGGGCGTGGTCAAGAACCTCACCGACTACGGCGCGTTCGTGGACCTGGGCGGCATCGACGGCCTGCTGCACATCACCGACATGGCCTGGAAGCGCGTGCGCCATCCGTCCGAGGTGGTCAACGTCGGCGACGAGCTCGACGTGCGCGTGCTGAAGTTCGACCGCGAGCGCAACCGCGTCTCGCTGGGCCTCAAGCAGCTGGGCGACGATCCGTGGGACAACATCGCCCGCCGTTACCCGACCAGCTCGCGCCTGTTCGGCAAGGTCTCCAACGTCACCGATTACGGTGCGTTCGTCGAGATCGAGCCGGGCGTCGAGGGCCTGGTGCACGTGTCCGAGATGGACTGGACCAACAAGAACGTCAACCCGTCGAAGGTCGTCCAGCTGGGCGACGAGCTCGAGGTGATGGTCCTGGACGTCGACGGCGAGCGCCGCCGCATCTCGCTGGGCATCAAGCAGTGCACCCCGAACCCGTGGGAGGCCTTCTCGGCCCTGCACAAGAAGGGTGACAAGGTCTCCGGCCAGATCAAGTCGATCACCGACTTCGGCATCTTCATCGGCCTGGACGGCGGCATCGACGGCCTGGTGCACCTGTCGGACATCTCGTGGAACACCACGGGCGAGGACGTCGTGCGCAACTTCAAGAAGGGCGACAACCTGGAAGCCGTCGTGCTGGCCGTCGACCCCGAGCGCGAGCGCATCTCGCTGGGCGTCAAGCAGCTCGAGCAGGATCCGGTGGGCCAGTACATGGCCGGCACCCAGAAGGGTTCGATCGTCAACGGCGTGGTCAAGGAAGTCGACGCCCGCGGTGCGACCATCGAGCTCGAGGGCGGCGTCGAGGGCTACATCCGTGCCAACGACATCGCCAAGGAGCGCGTCGAGGACGCCACCCAGTACCTGAAGGTGGGCGACAAGGTCGAGGCCAAGTACATGGGCATGGACCGCAAGGGCCGCACCATGCAGCTCTCGATCCGCGCCAAGGACGAGGCCGAGCTGCAGGAGACGATGGCGGAGGTCAACAAGGCTTCCGACGCGTCGGCCGGCACCACCAAGCTCGGCGCCCTGCTGCGCGAGCAGCTCAACAAGGGCGAGTAAGCCTGCTGTACCCGTGCGTGGCCCGGCGACCCCGGGCCACGCACTACCCCGAACCGAACGAGGGATCGCCCGGAGATGACCAAGTCCGAACTGATCGAGGTGCTTTCGCGGCGCCAGGCCCACCTGAAGGCCGACGACGTGGACCTGGCGGTCAAGACCCTGCTCGAGATGATGAGTGGCGCCCTGACCGAGGGCGAGCGCATCGAAATCCGCGGTTTCGGCAGTTTCTCCCTGCATTTCCGCCCGCCGCGCCTGGGCCGCAATCCCAAGACCGGCGAGTCCGTGGCCCTGCCCGGAAAGTACGTCCCCCATTTCAAGCCCGGCAAGGAACTGCGCGACCGGGTCAACGCCCGCAACGTGCCGCCGGCCGCCTGAGCCTGCCCCGCGATGGGCTAAGCTAGCCCGCGACCGGATCCGGGAAAAACCGCGCATGCGACTGCTCAAGGCCCTGTTCGCGCTGCTCTTCATCGCCCTTGGCGTGCTGTTTGGCGCGCTCAACCGCGACCCGGTGCGCATCGACCTGGGCCTGGCCCATATCGAATCGCTCTCCCTCGGCACCAGCCTGCTGCTGGCCGTGCTGCTCGGCGCCGTGCTCGCCGGCATCGTCATCACCGCCACCGTGGTCTGGCCGTTGCGCCATCGCCTGCGTCGCGGCGCGCCCGCGCCCACGGCCGCGGCGCCCGCGCAGGACGACCATGACTGAACTGGCCTGGCTGCTCCTGCTGCTGCCGGTGGCCGCCGGCGCCGGCTGGCTGGCCGGGCGGCGCGGTGGGGAACGACGGGGAGGGGCGCGGGTTTCGCGCCTGTCGAACACCTATTTCCGCGGCCTGAACTACCTGCTCAACGAGCAACAGGACAAGGCCATCGAGGTCTTCCTGCAGATCGCCGCCGTCGACAAGGACACGGTGGAGACCCAGTTCGCCCTCGGGCACCTGTTCCGTCGCCGGGGCGAGGTCGACCGCGCCATCCGCCTGCACCAGGACCTGGTGGCGCGCCCGGGCCTGAGCGACGAACAGAAGACCCGCGCCGTGCTGGCCCTGGGCGAGGACTACATGCGCGCCGGCCTGCTCGACCGCGCCGAAACCCTGTTCACCGACCTGGTGCGCATGGGCGTGCTGGCGCCGCAGGCGCTGCGCCACCTGATCTCGATCTACCAGGCCGAGCGCGACTGGGCCAAGGCGATCGAGCACGCCCGCAAGCTTGAGGGCGCCGGCGGCGAGCCGATGGGCAAGCTGGTGGCGCAGTTCCACTGCGAGCTGGCCGAAATCGCCCGCCTGGGCGGCGACGTCGACGCCGCCCGCCGCCACGTGGCCGAGGCCTACGCCGCCGACAGCCATTCGGTGCGCGCCGGACTGGTCGAAGCGCGCCTGGAGCTGGGCGCCGGCAACGACGCCGCGGCCATCCGCGCCTTCGAGCGCGTGGCCCGGCATGACATCGAGTTCCTGCCCGAAATCCTCGACCCGCTGCTGGCCTGCTACGAGCGCCGCGGCGAGTCGGCGCGGGCGCGCGGATTCCTGCTCGAGATGATCGAGCACTACCCGGGCGTCTCGCCGGTGCTGGCGCTCACCCGCATCATCGAGCGCGAGGAGGGCAAGGCGCCGGCGCTGGAGTTCCTCTCGACCCAGCTGCGCCAGCGCCCCTCGGTGCGCGGCGAGGCGGCCTACATCGACCTGAGCTTGCGCGACCAGGGCACCGACCCGGCGCGGGCGCTGCGCACGCTCAAGCAGATCACCGAACAGCTGGTGGTGCGAACGCCGGGCTACCGCTGCCAGCGCTGCGGCTTCGGGGCCCGCGCCCACCACTGGCAGTGCCCGGGCTGCAAGTCCTGGGGCAGCATCAAGCCCGTGCACGGCGCGGTCAGCGAGTGAGCCCGATGGCTGGCACCACCGTGGCCACCGCGGCCCTGGCCGCGTCCTTCCTGCTGGCCGAGGGCTGGCGTCGCTTCGCGCTGCGTCGCGGCCACCTCGACCTGCCCGGCGAGCGCCGCCTGCACCAGCAGCCCACCCCGCGCGGCGGCGGCATCGGCATCGCCCTGGTGCTGCTGGCAGGCGCCCCGTGGCTGGGCGGCGGCTGGCCCGGCTTCGCCGCCGGGCTGGCGCTGTGCGCCGGCGGCGGCCTGCTCGACGACCTGCGCCCGCTGCGCCCGCTGGCCAAGCTGGCGCTGCAGGCGGCGGGCGCGCTTTGCCTGGCCCTGGCCTGGCCGCTGCTGCCGGGCGTGTTGCCCCCGGTGCCGGGCGTTGCGCTGGCGGCGCTGCTGGTGCTGTCGATGGTGAACATCTGGAACTTCATGGACGGCTCGAACGGCCTGGCCGCCAGCCAGGCCATCGTCGCCGCGCTCGCCATGGCCTGGCTCGGGCCGTCGCCGGCCGCGCTGCTGCTGGCGACGCTGCTGGCGGCCGCCTGTCTCGGCTTCCTGCCGCTCAACTTCCCGCGCGCCCGGCTGTTCCTGGGCGATGTCGGCAGCCACGCCCTGGGCTTCGGCCTGGCGGCCATCGCCCTGCAGGCGGCGCCGGCGGCTGGCGAGGGGGCCTGGCTGCTGTGGCTGCCGGCTTCGGCCATGCTCCTTGATGCCGGCCTGACCCTGCTGTCGCGGGCGCGCCGCCGGGAAGTCCTCTGGCGGGCCCACCGCGAGCATCTTTACCAGCGGGCCGTCGCCGCCGGCTGGAGCCATGCCGGGGTTTGCGGCCTGTACCTGGCCTGGGCGCTGGGTGCCGGCGCGCTGGCCCTGGCGTTCGCGGGTCGCCCATTGGCCTGGATGATCGGGGCGGCCATCTTCACCGCCCTTGTTGGCATCATGTTGCATCGCAGCCTTTCCCGGCGATGGCCCCCCAACGGTTCCCCCCAAACCGCCTCCTGATGAAATCCCCCCATAAACCCGTCCCCCAGCGGCCCACCGGTTTCCTCCTGCCGCGCGTGCTGATCGTGCTGCACGACCTGCTCATGGTCGCGCTGCTCTGGCTCGGCCTGCGCTGGCTGGCCAGCAAGGCCGGCGCGCCGCTACCGCCGCTGCTGCACGTCGAATTGCTTGTGGCGCTGGTGGCCCAGGGCTTCGTCCTGCGCTGGGTCGGCCTCTACCAGGGTCTGTGGCGCTTCGCGAGCGTGCCCGACCTGGCCAACCTGGCGCGGGGGGCACTGCTGGGCCTGCTGCTGATCGTGGCCCTGCTTTTCCTGGGTGGCCTGCTGCCCGAGGTGCCACGCCGCGTGCTGCTGCCGTATCCGCTCGCGCTGGTGGTGGTGCTGGGCGTTCCGCGGGTGCTCTACCGCCTTTGGAAGGACTGGCGCCTTGGGCGCGAGAACCCCGACGCCAAGCGCCTGCTGGTGCTGGGCGCCGGCCGCACGGCCGAGACGCTGCTGCGCGACCTCGCCGGCGACGGGCGCTACAGCGTCGTCGGCCTGCTGGACGACAACCCGGCGCTCAAGGGCGCGCGGGTGCGCGGCGTGCCGGTGCTGGGGCCGATCAGCGACCTGCCTTACCTCGCCCAGGAAACGGCACCCAACCTGCTGGTCATCGCCATGCCCGAAGCCAGCCCGGGCGAGATGCAACGGGTGGTGGACCTGTGCGACGAGACCGGCCTGCCGTTCCGTTCCGCACCCCGCCTCGCCGACGTGCTGGCGGGCAAACCGCAGCGCCTCGAACTCAGCGAGGTGCGCATCGAAGACCTGCTTGGCCGGCCGCCGGTGAGCTTCGACGATGCGCTGGGGGCTGGGCTGGTCCGCGGGCGACGCGTGCTGGTCACCGGCGCCGGTGGTTCGATCGGCTCCGAGCTGGTGCGCCAGTGCGCCGCCCTGGGCGCGGCCGAACTGGTGGTGATGGAGCGCAACGAGCTGTCGCTGTGCGGCATCGTCGAGGAGCTGCAGCGCGATCTGCCGCAGGTGCGCGTGCGCACCCTGCTGGCCGACTGCGGCGACCCGGTGGCCTGCCGCCTTGCCCTCGAGGGTGGCGTTGATTTCGTTTTCCACGCCGCCGCCTGCAAGCAGGTGCCGCTGCTGGAGGGCCAGGTGCGCGAGGCGCTGCGAAACAACGTCGCGGCCAGCGCGGTGCTGGCGCGGGCCTGCCGCGAGGCCGGCGTCGGCCACTTCGTGCTGATTTCGACCGACAAGGCGATCTGCCCGGTCAACGTGCTCGGCGCCAGCAAGCGCTTCGCCGAGCTGGCCTGCCAGGACGAACTCGGCGGCAGCGGCGTGCGCCTGTCGATCGTGCGTTTCGGCAACGTGCTCGATTCGGCGGGCTCGGTGGTGCCGCTGTTCCGGCAGCAGATCGCCGCCGGCGGCCCGGTGACGGTGACCCACCCGGAGGTGACGCGTTACTTCATGACCATCCCCGAGGCCTGCCAGTTGATCCTCCATGCGGCCGCGCTGCCCGGCGAGGATGGCGCGGTTTACGCGCTCGACATGGGCCGCCCGGTGGCCATCCGCGAGCTGGCCGAGCAGATGATCCGCCTGAGCGGAAAGCGTCCCGGAATCGACATACAGGTCAGCTACACTGGCCTGCGTCCGGGCGAAAAGCTCCACGAAATCCTGTTCCATCCCGAGGAGCGCTACCAGCGCACCCGCCACCCGCGCATCTTCCAGGCGCGGCCGCGGCAGTCGGTCGGCCACGACCCGGGTGCGCTGCTGGCGCGGCTGGGCGAGCTGCTGTCCGAGCCCGAAGCCGGCGATCGCCTGCTGGCCCTGCTGCACGAGGCGGTACCGGACTTCCAGCCCGGCCAGGCCGACGCCAACCCGGCCCTGGACGCCCCGGTCGCGGAATTCGAATCGAACACGAGGAACGCATGAGCCCCCGCATCAGAAAGGCCGTTTTCCCGGTTGCCGGACTCGGCACCCGCTTCCTGCCCGCCACCAAGACCGTGCCCAAGGAGATGCTGCCGGTGGTGGACAAGCCGCTGATCCAGTACGCCGTGGACGAGGCCATCGAGGCAGGCTGCGACACGCTGGTGTTCGTCACCAACCGCTACAAGCATTCGGTGGCCGACTATTTCGACAAGGCCTACGAGCTCGAACAGAAGCTGGAGAAGGCCGGCAAGTCCGAGCTGCTGGCGATGATCCGCGAGGTGCTGCCGCGCCACGTGCGCGCGGTCTTCGTCACCCAGGCCGAGGCGCTGGGCCTGGGCCACGCGGTGCTGTGCGCGGAGCCGGTGGTGGGCAACGAGCCCTTCGCCGTGCTGCTGCCCGACGACCTGATCTGGAACAAGGGCCCGGGTGCGCTGCGCCAGATGGCCGACCTGGCCGAACAGCAGGCCGCCAGCGTGATCGCCGTGCAGGACGTGCCGCCGGAGCAGACCGGCAGCTACGGCATCGTCGCCACCCGCGACTTTTCCGGCCGCCACGGCGAAATCGCCGGCATCGTCGAGAAGCCGCGCCCCGAGGACGCGCCCAGCACCCTGGCCGTGGTCGGCCGCTACGTGCTCAGCGGCAGCATCTTCGAGCTGCTGCGCAAGACCCGTCCGGGCGCCGGCGGCGAAATCCAGCTCACCGACGCCATCGCCGCGCTGCTCGAGCGCGAGCGGGCGCTGGCTTATCGCTTCGAGGGGCGCCGGTTCGACTGCGGCAGCCGCATCGGCCTGGTCGAGGCGACCATCGAGTTCGCGCTCGAACACGAGGACCTGGCCGAGCCGACACGCGAGTACATGCGCGCCGCGCTGGCGCGCTGACCGGTACGCGGGGCCGCATGGACGCCGCCAGCCACTACCTCGCCAGCGCGCCCGCGCCGGCGCTGCGTTCCCCGCTGCAGGGCCGCCGGGAGGCCGAGGTCTGCGTGGTGGGCGGCGGCTTCGCAGGCCTCAATACCGCCCTCGGCCTGGCCGAGCGGGGCCGCGCCGGGGTGGTGCTGCTGGAGGCGCGCACCCTCGGCCACGGGGCCTCGGGCCGCAACGGCGGCTTCGTTTTCGGCGGTTTTTCGCGCGGCGAGCAGGCCCTGCTCGATGAGCTGGGCCCGCAGCGCGCGCAGGCGCTCTACGCCGGCACCCAGGATGCGGTCGGGCTGATCCGCGGGCGCATCGCCCGCCACCACATCGACTGCAGCGCCACCGACGCCGGCGTGATCTGGGCCAACTGGTTCCGCGACCCGGCGCCGATGCGCGCCCGCCAGGCGCTGCTGGCGACGCATTTCGGCGTGGAGTGGGAGTGGCTCGAGCGCGGGCGCCTCGCCGAACTGGTCCGCAGCGAACGCTACACCGAAGGCCTGTTCGAGCCCAACGCCCTGCATTTCGACCCGCTGGCCTACGCCCGCGGGCTGGCGCGCGTGGCCGAAGCACAGGGCGTGGCCATCCACGAATCCAGCCCCGCCATCGCGCTCGACCGCGAGGCCGGCGGCTGGCGGGTGCGCACGGCCCAGGGCGAAGTGCACGCGCGCCACGTGGTGCTCGCCTGCGGCGGCTACCTCGCGGGCCTGCGCCGCGAAGTGGACGCCGGCGTGCTGCCGATCGCCACCTACGTGGTGTGCACCGAGCCGCTGGGCGCGCGCATGCACGAGGTGCTGCGCACCCGCGCGGCCATCTACGACAGCCGCTTCGCCTTCGACTACTACCGGCCGCTGCCGGACACCCGCCTGCTCTGGGGCGGCCGCATTTCGGTGTTCGACCGCTCGCCCGCGGCGGTGGAGCGGTTGCTGCGGCGGGACATGCTGCGGGTGTTCCCGCAGCTCGAGGGCGTTCGCATCGAGCGCGCCTGGTCGGGCCTGATGAGCTACGCCCGCCACCAGATGCCGCAGATCGGCCGGGTGGACGAGGGCCTGTGGCTGGCCCAGGCCTTCGGCGGCCACGGCGTGGCGCCGACCACCTTCGCCGGCGAGGTGCTGGCGGCGGCCATCGCCCACGGCGACCCGCGCTGGCGCGAGTTCAGCGACTACGGCCTGGTGTCGGCGCTCAAGCCGGCGGGTTTCCTCGGCGCCCAGCTGTCGTACTGGTGGTACCAGGCGCAGGATGCGTGGAAGGACTGGCGCGAGGGCAGGGCATGAATCCCATCGACGGGCACGGGCTGATCAGCTGGGCCGACTTCGAGAAGGTGCAGCTGCGCGCGGGCACGGTGCTGCGGGTGGAGGACTTCCCGGAGGCGCGCAAGCCGGCGTGGAAACTCTGGGTCGACTTCGGGCCCGACATCGGCGTGCTCAAGACCAGCGCGCAGGTGAAGGCGCTCTACGCCGCCGAAGATCTGGTCGGCCGGCAAATCGTCGGCGTGGTCAACTTCCCGCCCAAACAGGTCGGCCCCTTCCGCTCCGAATTCCTGCTCACCGGCTTCCCCACCGACGACGGCGTCGTCCTCACCACCCTCGAGCGCCCGGTCCCCAACGGCACAAGGATGGCTTGATTTTTTGAACGCGGATCAAATCGGATGGAAGCGGATAAATGCGAATAAAGCGGAATCGATATTGGTTTCGCCGCAAACCGTTGGCCCGCGGAAGACCAAACTCAAATCTGCTCTATTCGCTCTTATCCGCTTCCATCCGATTTGATCCGCGTTAAAAAAGACCCCCGGTTTCCCCGGGGGTCTTTCGTGCAACGAAGGGCAGGTCAGAGGGCTTCGAAGAGGCCCGCGGCGCCCATACCGGTGCCGATGCACATGGTGACCATGCCGTACTTGAGCTGCCGGCGGCGCAGGCCGTGCACGATCGTGGCCGTGCGGATCGCGCCGGTGGCGCCCAGCGGATGGCCGAGCGCGATGGCGCCGCCCAGCGGGTTCACCTTCGACGGGTCGAGCTCGCAGGTGCGCATCACCGCCAGCGCCTGCGCGGCGAAGGCCTCGTTGAGCTCGATCCAGTCGAGCTGGTCGGCCGTCAGGCCGGCCTGGCGCAGCACCTTCGGGATCGCGGCGATCGGACCGATGCCCATCACCTCCGGGCGCACGCCGGCCACCGAGAAGCCGACGAAACGCGCCAGCGGGGTCAGGCCGTAGTCCTTGATCGCCTGCGCCGAGGCCAGCATCACCGCGCCGGCGCCGTCGGACATCTGCGAGCTGTTGCCCGCGGTCACCGAGCCGCCGTTGCGGAACACCGGGCGCAGCCTGGCCAGGCCCTCGGCGCTGGTGTCGGCGCGCGGGCCTTCGTCCTGCTCCACCTTCAGCTGGCGCAGGCGCACCGTGTTGCCGCCCAGCTCGGGCTGGCGCGAAACCACGTCGTAGGGCGTGATCTCGGCGCTGAACTCGCCGGCGGCCTGGGCCGCCAGCGCCTTGGTGTGGGAGGCGAGGGCGAAAGCGTCCTGGTCCTCGCGCGAGACCTTCCACTCCTCGGCCACCTTCTCGGCGGTGATGCCCATGCCGTAGGCGATGGCCACGTTCTCGTCCTGGAAGACGCGCGGGCTCATGGCCACCTTGTTGCCCATCATCGGCACCATCGACATCGACTCGGTGCCGCCGGCCAGCACCAGGTCGGCGTTGCCGAGCCGGATCTGGTCGGCCGCCAGCGCCACGGCCTGCAGGCCCGAGGAGCAGAAGCGGTTGATGGTCTGGGCGGCGATGACGTTGGGCAGGCCGGCCAGCAGCAGGCCGATGCGCGCCACGTTCATGCCCTGCTCGCCCTCGGGCATGGCGCAGCCGATGATGGCGTCGTCGATGCGGGTCGGGTCGATGCCCGGGCACTGGTCGACCACGGCGCGCAGCACGTGGGCCAGCATCTCGTCGGGGCGGGTGTTGCGGAAGACGCCGCGCGGGGCCTTGCCCACCGGGGTGCGGGTGGCGGCGACGATGTAGGCGTCCTGGATTTGCTTGGTCATTTTGGTGTCCTCGTCGTCGCTCAGTTACGCAGCGGCTTGCCGGTCTTGAGCATGTGGGCGATGCGCTCCTGGGTCTTGGGCATCTGGGCCAGGGCGACGAAGTGCTCGCGCTCCAGGCGCAGCAGCCACTCCTCGTCCACCAGGGAACCGCGGTCCACCTCGCCGCCGCAGAGCACGGTGGCGATGCGCTTGCTCACCTCGTAGTCGTGTTCGGAGATGAAGCGGCCCTCGATCATGTTCTCGAGCATCATGCGGAAGGTGGCGATGCCGACGTCACCGGCCACCGGGATGGCGCGGGCCGGCAGCGGCGGGCGATAGCCCGACTCGGCCAGGGCGCGGGCCTGGGCCTTGGCCACGTGCAGCAGCTCGTAGGCGTTGAACACCACCACGTCGCCCGGGCGGGCCAGCTGCAGCTCCTTGGCTTCCAGCGCCGAGCCCGAGACCTTGCCCATGGCCACGGCCTCGAAGTACGGCTTGAGCTGGGCGAACACGTCGCCGCCCGGGCCGGCCGCCTGCGCGGCGCGCACGGCGATTTCCTTCAGGCCGCCGCCGGCGGGCAGCAGGCCCACGCCGGCCTCGACCAGGCCGATGTAGCTCTCGAGCGCCAGGACGGTGCGCGCGGCGTGCATCTGGAACTCGCAGCCGCCACCCAGGGCCAGGCCGCGCACGGCCGCGACCACCGGCACCAGCGAATACTTGATGCGCTGGCTGGCCGACTGGAAGGTGGCCACCATCTTCTCGAACTCGTCGAGCTTGCCGGCCTGCAGCGAGGCCAGCGCGCCGGCGAGGTCGGCGCCGGCCGAGAAGGGCTCGGTCGGCTGCCAGATCACCAGGCCCTGGAACTCCTTCTCGGCGCGTTCCACGGCCTCGAGGATGCCGGCCAGCACGCCGTCGCCGACGGTGTTCATCTTGGTCTTGAAGCTCAGCACCGCGATGCCGTCGCCGTCGTGCCACAGGCGCACCGATTCGGTTTCGAACACGGTCTGGCCGGTGTTGGCGCGCTCGCCCAGCACCGGGTCCGGGAAACGCTGGCGGTTGTAGACGGCCAGGTTCGAGCGCGGCAGCAGCTCGCCGCGGGCCGGGCTGAAGCTGCCGGCGGCTTCATGCACGCCGTCGCGGCCGTCGAAGACCCAGTCGGGCAGGGGCGCGCTGGACATGGCCTTGCCGGCCACGATGTCCTCGGCGATCCAGCCGGCCACCTGCTTCCAGCCGGCGGCCTGCCAGGTTTCGAACGGCCCCTGCTTCCAGCCGTAGCCCCAGCGGATGGCCAGGTCGACGTCGCGCGCGGTGTCGGCGATCGAGGCCAGGTGGCAGGCGCTGTAGTGGAACAGGTCGCGCAGCAGGGCCCACAGGAACTGCGCCTGCGGATGCTGGCTGGCGCGCAGCTGGGCGATCTTCTCGGCCGGGTTCTTGTTCTTGAGGATGGCCACGACCTCCGGGTCGGCCACGCCGGTGGCGGGGCGGTAGTCCTGGGCCTTGAGGTCCAGCACCACGATGTCCTTGCCCTTCTTCATGAAGATGCCGGCGCCGGTCTTCTGGCCCAGGGCGCCCTTGGCCACCAGGGCCTGCAGCCACTCGGGGGCCTTGAAGTAGCCGTGCCACGGATCCTCGGGCAGGGTGTCGGCCATGGTCTTGATGACGTGGGCCATGGTGTCCAGGCCCACCACGTCGGAGGTGCGGTAGGTGGCCGACTTCGGGCGGCCCAGCAGCGGGCCGGTCAGGGCGTCCACCTCGTCGAAGCCCAGGCCGAACTGGGCCGTGTGGTGCAGGGTCGAGAGGATGGAAAAGACGCCGATGCGGTTGCCGATGAAGTTGGGCGTGTCCTTGGCGTAGACCACGCCTTTGCCCAAGGTGGTGACCAGGAAAGTCTCAAGCCCTTCAAGCACTTGGCGGTCAGTCTTGATGCAAGGGATGAGCTCGGCCAGATGCATGTAGCGCGGCGGGTTGAAGAAGTGCACGCCGCAAAAGCGCGAGTGCATCGACTCGGGCAGCACTTCGGCCAGGCCGTTGATCGACAGGCCCGAGGTGTTCGAGGCCAGGATGGCGTGCGGGGCCACGTAGGGCTCGATGCGGTCGTAGAGCGCCTTCTTCCAGTCCATGCGCTCGGCGATGGCCTCGATGATCAGGTCGCAATCGCGCAGCAGCTCGAGGTGCTGGTCGTAGTTGGCCGGGGTGATGGCGGCCGCCTTGCCCTTGGTCGCCACCGGCGAGGGCGAGAGCTTGCCGAGGTTGGCGATGGCCTTCTCGACGATGCCGTTGGGCTTGCCTTCCTTGGCGGGAAGGTCGAACAGGAGGGTGTCGACGTCGGCGTTGGCGAGGTGGGCGGCGATCTGCGCGCCCATCACGCCGGCGCCGAGCACGGCCACCTTGCGGATGCGAAGTTGAGGCATGGGAACAGCTCCGTGGGAGGAGGAAACGGGGGCTCAGCCGGCCCGGAGGCCGGCGGCGGCGAAGCGGATCAGGGCCTGGGCGGCCTTTTCGCAGTGGGCCTTCTCGGACACGCCGGCGGGCCGCTTGATCAGGCCGAAATCGGCCATGGCGTAGGTCAGCGCGCCGGCGGTGAAGTCCAGGCGCCAGTACAGGTCTTCCTTGGCCAGGCCGGGCAGGGCGGTGCCGATGGCCTTGGCGAACTCGCGCAGCACGTGGCCGTAGTTGTCGGAAAGGAACTTGCGCAGGCGGTCGTTCTTTTCGGCGAAGGCCCGGGCCAGCACGCGCACGAAGGCCGAGCCACCGTGGCGGTCGATGGTCAGGGCCAGCGGCGGCTCGATGAAGGCCGAGAGGATGGCCTCGAGGTCGCCGGGTTTTTCCTCCAGGGCCTTGCGCAGCAGGGCCAGGCGGCGCTCGCTCATGTCGTCCATGCGGCGCCGGAATACCTCGTTGACCAGGTTCTCCTTGCTGCCGAAGTGGTAGTTGACCGCGGCGATGTTCACGTCGGCCCGGCTGGTGACCTGGCGCAGCGAGGTGCCTGCGAAACCGTGCTGGGCGAACAGCTCCTCCGCGGCGCCGAGGATGCGTTCCTTGGTGTTGAAATGGGTCGTGGTCATGGCCCTGCCAGCGCTCGATTCAAACGGTTGTTGGCGAGTGTACCCGGGCTGGCGCCGCCGTCAAATGCCCAATTGAAACGCCTGAAGGGCGGGAGCCTCCGCGGGTGGGGGTGAGGGCGGGGTGGCGGATGCTTCTGGAATTATTCAGGGAAATGCGCTAAACCCGTGTCCGGGCGGGGTTTTGTGGTAAATTCCCGGGCTGTCCCAATCCCCCAAACCCTGCAAACAAACGGAGTCACACCATGGCGCTGGAGCGCACCATTTCCATCATCAAGCCCGACGCGGTCGCCAAGAACGTCATCGGCGAGATCTACGCCCGCTTCGAGAAGGCCGGCCTGAAGGTCGTCGCGGCGAAGATGAAGCACCTTTCGCGCAAGGAAGCCGAGGGCTTCTACGCCGTGCACCGCGAGCGCCCGTTCTTCAACGCGCTGGTCGAGTTCATGATCTCCGGCCCGGTGATGATCCAGGTGCTCGAGGGCGAGAACGCCGTGCTCAAGAACCGCGAGCTGATGGGCGCCACCAACCCGAAGGAAGCCGCGCCGGGCACCATCCGCGCCGACTTCGCCCAGTCTATCGACGCCAACGCCGTGCACGGTTCGGACAGCCTGGAGAACGCCGCGATCGAAACCGCGTACTTCTTCGCTGCCACCGAGCTCTGCCCGCGCTGAGCCAGGCACCCGACGTGATCGAAGCCACCGACAAGTCCATCCCGCTGCAGGTCGAGCCGGCATCCGCCGGCCCGGCCCGGGTGAACCTGCTCGACCTCGATCGCGCGGGCATGGAGCGCTTCTTCGACGAGGAACTCGGCGAGAAGCGCTTCCGTGCCCACCAGGTGATGAAGTGGATCTACCACCAGCACGTCACCGATTTTTCGCAGATGACCGACGTGGGCAAGGCGCTGCGCGCCAAGCTCGAGGCGCGTGCCGAAGTGCGTCCGCCCAACGTCCTGTTCGACAAGCCCAGCGCCGACGGCACCCACAAGTGGCTGCTGGGCATGGACGCGGGCAATGCCATCGAGGCCGTCTTCATCCCCGACAAGGGCCGCGGCACGCTGTGCGTGTCCAGCCAGGTCGGCTGCGGCCTGAACTGCCAGTTCTGCTCCACCGCCACGCAGGGCTTCAACCGCAACCTCAGCACCGCCGAGATCATCGGCCAGGTGTGGGTGGCCTCGAAGCACCTGGGCAACAAGACCCACCTGCACCGCAAGCTCACCAACGTGGTGATGATGGGCATGGGCGAGCCGCTGCTGAACTTCGACAACGTCGTGCGCGCCATGAGCCTGATGCGCGACGACCTGGGTTTCGGCCTGGCCAACAAGCGCGTCACGCTCTCCACCTCCGGCCTCGTGCCGATGATCGACCGCCTCGCGGTCGAGTCCGACGTGGCCCTGGCCGTGTCGCTGCACGCACCCAACGACGCGCTGCGCACCGAGCTGATCCCGCTCAACAAGAAGTACCCGCTCGCCGAGCTCATGGAAGCCTGCGTGCGCTACCTGCGGCACAAGAAGAAGGGCGACTCGGTCACCTTCGAGTACACGCTGATGAAGGGCGTCAACGACTCGCCGGAGATCGCCCGCGAGCTCGTGAAGCTGATGAAGGCGTTCTCGAACAAGATGCAGTACGCCGATGCCGCCAAGGTCAACCTCATCCCGTTCAACCCGTTCCCCGGCACGCGCTTCGAGCGCAGCGGCGAAACGGAGATCCGCGCCTTCCAGAAGATCCTGCTCGACAACGGCGTGCTGGCGATGGTGCGCCGCACCCGCGGCGACGACATCGACGCGGCCTGCGGCCAGCTCAAGGGCCAGGTCATGGACCGCACCCGCCGCCAGTCCGAATTCAAGCGAAAGCTCGAGAAACAGGGGGTATCCGATGCGGCATGAATCCCTGCGCCTGGCCTGGGGCCTTGCCCTGGCGGTGGCGCTGGCCGGCTGCGCCAGCAACGGCGCCAGCACGCCCGCCCACAGCGGGCCCAGCCACGCCAAGATGTCCAACAAGGGCCTGGCCAACCTGCAGCTGGCGCAGAACTACCTGCGCGCCGGCCGGCTCGACGTGGCGCTCGACCGCGCCAACCGCGCGCTGCGCCTGGACCCGCAATCGGCCGACGTGCAGGTGGTGCTGGGCATGATCCGCCAGCAGCTCAACGACGAAGCCCGCGCCGGCGAGCACTTCGACCGCGCCGTCAAGCTCGCGCCCGAGGCCGGCCACGTGCTCAACGTGCGCGGCGTCTGGCTGTGCGAGCGCAACCGCTACGACGAGGCCGACGCGCTGTTCACCCGCGCCGTCGCCGATCCCTTCTACGAGGCCAAGGCGCAGAGCTACTTCAACGCCGGCCGCTGCGCCATGCTGGGCAACCGGCTCGACCGTGCCGAGGTTCCGCTGCGCCGGGGCCTCGAGCTCGAACCCAACAACCCCCTGCTGCTCGAGCAGATGGCCCGGCTGCAGTTCCGCCAGGGCAATTTCATGAGCGCCCGCGCCTTCTTCCAGCGCCGCGAGGCGCAGGGCGAGGTCGGTGCCGAAATGCTCGACCTCGCGGTCGCGATCGAGGAGGGCGCGGGCGACCGCGCCGCCGCCGAGCGCTACCGGGCGAGGCTGCGGCAGGCCTTCCCCGACTACACGCCAACCGCCCGCGAGGGATCCCCCCAGTCATGAGCACCGAAGGCCGGCAGGACGTTTTGTTCGAAGACCCCATCGGCATCCGCCTGCGGGCGGCCCGTGAAAAGCAGGGCCTGGCCCTGGAGCAGGCCGGCGCGCAGCTGAAGCTGCCGGTGGCGATCATCGAGGCGATGGAGCGCGAGGACTGGCCGCGCCTGGGCGCGCCGATCTACGTGCGCAGCTACCTCGGCAGCTACCTGCGCCTGCTGGGCCTGCCGTCGGAGCTGGCCCAACGGGTGGCCACCCCGTCGGCCGCGCCCGTGCTCGTGCCCATGGCGTCGCGCTCGCGCCTGCGCCGCACGCTCGACACCTCGCTGCGCAACGGCATCTACCTGGTGATGACCGCCGTGCTGGTGGTGCCGGTGGTGCTGGTGGCGCGCCACTACCAGAACGCCGAGCGTCCCGGCAACGTCACCCTGGAGGCCGACCCGTCGGTGCTGCCGGCCCTCGAGCCGGAGGCCGCGCCCATCGTGGCCGCGCCTGCCGCCGCGCCTGGCCCGGAGCCGGTGATGGCCTCGATCACCCCGGTCCAGCCCAAGTCCACCGCGGCCGCCGCCGCGGCCGAGCTCGTGCCCGCTGCGCCGGAGACCGGCCTCGTGCTGCGCTTCACCGGCCAGAGCTGGATGGAAGTGCTGGGCCCGGACGGTCGACGGGTCGAGCAGGCCCTGCTCGACGCGGGCGCCGAGCGCCGCTACGCCGCCGGCGAAGTGGGGCACGTCACGCTGGGCAACGCCGCCGCCGTGCAGGTCTTCCACGACGGCAAGCCCCTCGACCTGGCGCCCTACCGCGCGGCGAACGTCGCCCGCTTTGCGGTATCCTCTGAGGGCGAACCCGCGCCTGCCCGCCACTGAGCGCGGCCGCCGCCCCCAGTCCACCCGCCTGCACGCCGCGCGTGCGGGCCCGAAGAAGTGATCCATGGACCAGATTGACGAATACGAACAGGGCGAACGCGTTCGCGCCTGGCTCAAGAACAACGGCTCTTCCCTGATCACCGGCGTCGCCCTCGGCCTGGCGGCCCTCGGCGGCTGGAACTGGTGGCAGGTGCAGGGCGAAGTGCGCAAGGTCGAGGCCGCGGCCGAGTTCCTGGCCTTCACGCGCGCCAGCGAGGCCGGCGAAACCGCCAAGGCCGCCGCCCACGCCCAGGTGCTGCGCCAGGACTACCCCAAGACCATCTACAGCGCGCTGGTCGCGCTGGCCGATGCCCGCCGCCTGGTCGACGAGGGCAAGGGCGAAGAGGCCCTGGCCGCGCTCGACGGCGTCGCCCGCGAGGGACTGGACCCGGCGACGGTCGAAGTGCTGGACCTGCGCGCCGCGCGCGTGCTGGCCACGCTGGGCCGCCACGAGGACGTGCTCAAGCGCCTCGAGGGCAAGGCCTTCGCCGGCAATGCCGGCACGGCCGCCGAGTTGCGCGGCGACGCCCACCTGGCCCTGGGCCAGCGTGAGCAGGCCCGCGAGGCCTATGAAGCGGCGCTGGCCGCGCTCGACCTGGCCGCGGCCACCCGCGGCATGGTCGAAATGAAGTTCACCGAGGCCGGCGGCAGCCTGCCCGACAACCCGGAGGCCTGAACGCATGCTGCGTCGTACCCTGATCATCGCGGCGGTGTTCGCCTTCGCCACCGGCTGCTCCACCATCAAGGGCGTGTTCGCCGACAAGGCCACCAAGGCCCTGGCGCCCGCCGAGCTGGTGGACATCGCCAGCCCGCTGGCCGTGCGCAAGGCCTGGACCCGCAAGCTCGGTGACGAGAAGGCCAGCCTGGGCCTGCGCCAGCGCCCGGCCATCGAGGGCGAGCGCGTGTTCGTTTCCGACGACGCCGGCCGCGTGCTGGCGCTCGACCTCAATTCCGGCGCGACGCTCTGGGACTCCGAGGTCGTGCGCGCCGGCAAGGAAGGCGGCGGCCTGCTGTTCTGGCGCCGCAAGACGATCGACGGCGGCGTCACCGGCGGCCCCGGCGTGGGCAATGGCCTGGTGGTGGCCGGTGGCCGCAACGGCGAAGTCGTCGCCCTGGACGCCGAGACCGGCGCCGAGCGCTGGCGCGCCAAGGTCACCTCCGAAGTGATCGCCGCCCCGCTGGTGGCGGGCGACCGCGTGGTGGTGCGCAGCAACGACGGCCGCACCTTCGGCCTCGACGCCGCCGACGGCACCCGCAAGTGGGTCTTCGACCGCGGCCTGCCGACCCTGAGCGTGCGCGGCAACGGCGCGCCGGTGACCGACGGCAACCTGGTCTACCTGGGCTACGACGACGGCAACGTGGTGGCGCTGCGCGCCGCCGACGGCCTGGTGGCCTGGACCCAGCTCGTGGCCGAGTCCGAGGGCCGCAACGACCTGGCCCGCATGTCCGACGTCGATGGCGAGATCGCCCTCGGCTACAGCGAGCTCTACGCCAGCAGCTTCGCCGGCCAGACGCTCGCGATCTCCACCCAGAACGGCCGCCCGCTGTGGAGCCGCGACACCGGCGGCTACACCGGCCTGGCCCTGCTGGGCGACCGCGTGGTGCTGGCCGATCCGGCCGGCACGCTCTGGGCGCTCGACCGCAGCAATGGCTCGGCCGTCTGGAAGCAGGAGGCGCTGGCGCGTCGCTGGCTGACCACGCCGGCCGTGCAGGGCGACTACCTGGTGGTCGGCGACGTCGAGGGCTACCTGCACTGGGTGCGCGCCGAAGACGGCACGCTGGCGGGGCGCGAGCGCCTGGGCCGCGCGCCGATCCTGGCCACGCCGCAGGTTTCCCCGCTGGGCATGCTGCTGGCGGTCGACTCCGAAGGCCGCCTGGCCGCCTATCCGTCGCCGGCGCAGTAAGCCGGCGACGCAGCGAGCAACGAGGAACACCACGTGCTGCCATTGGTCGCCCTCGTTGGCCGTCCCAACGTCGGAAAATCGACGTTGTTCAACGCGCTCACGCGCAGCCGCGACGCGCTCGTCCACGACGAGCCGGGCGTCACGCGCGATCGCCACTACGGCATCTGCCGCCTGGTCGAGGGCCGGCCCTTCGGCCTGTGCGACACCGGCGGCCTGTCGGGCGAGGAGGAAGGCCTGGCCGGCGCCACCGCGCGCCAGTCGCTGGCCGCCATCGACGAAGCCGACCTGGTGCTGTTCGTGGTGGACGGCAGGGAAGGGCCCTCGGGCCTGGACCAATCCATCCTGGCGATGCTGCGCAAGCGCGGCCGCCGCTTCTTCCTGGTGGTTAACAAGACCGACGGCATCGACCTGGGCGCAGCCCTGGCCGAGTTCGCCCGTTTCGGCGTCGAGAAGGTCATCCCGGTGGCGGCGGCGCACCAGCGCGGCGTGCCCGAGCTGCTCGAGGCCGTGCTGCCCGAGCTGCCCGAGGACGGCGACGCCGAGGTGCTGGCCGACGACCCCGAGCGCATCCGCATCGCCTTCCTGGGCCGCCCGAACGTGGGCAAGTCCACCCTGGTCAACCGCCTGCTGGGCGAGGAGCGCATGATCGCCTCCGACGTGCCCGGCACCACCCGCGACTCGATCGCGGTGGACCTCGAGCGCGACGGCCGGCCCTACCGCCTGATCGACACCGCCGGCCTGCGCCGCCGCTCGAAGGTGGAGGAGGCGGTGGAGAAGTTTTCCGTCTTCAAGACCCTGCAGGCCATCGAGAACTGCCAGGTGGCCGTGGTGATGCTCGACGCCGGCGAAGGCGTGACCGAGCAGGACGCCACGGTGCTGGGCCACGTGCTCGAGGCCGGCAAGGCGCTGGTGATCGCCGTCAACAAGTGGGACGGCCAGACCAGCTACCAGCGCGAGCAGACCATGGCGATGATCGCCCGCAAGCTCTCGTTCTGCGAGTGGGCCGAACGCATCACCATCTCGGCCAAGCACGGCACCGGCATGCGTGAGCTGTTCCGCGCCATCCACCGTGCCCACGCCTCGGCCACCAAGGAATTCAGCACCTCGGAAGTGACCAAGGCGCTGGAAATCGCCTACCAGAGCTTCCCGCCGCCGGCCGTGCGCGGGCACGTCTCGAAGCTGCGCTACTGCCACCCGGGTGGCGCCAACCCGCCCACGTTCATCGTGCACGGCACCCGCCTGCGCGTGTTGACCGACAGCTACCGGCGCTACCTCGAGAACTTCTTCCGCAAGCGCTTCAAGCTGGTGGGCACGCCGATCAAGTTCGTCTTCAAGGAAGGCGAGAATCCCTACGAGGGCAAGAAGAACGTGCTCACGGAACGACAGGTGCAGCGCAAGCGCCGCCTGCTCAGGCACGTCAAAAGCAAGAAGTGATCCCGGCGTCGGCGACCAGCCTGGGCGTGCTCGCCGGTGGTCGCGGTGAACGCGTCGGCGGCCAGGACAAGGCCTGGTTGCGTCGCGATGGCATTCCCCTGGTTGACGGCCTGCTCGCGCAGCTGGGCGATCCTTCGTTCGCTGCGCGACTGGCCAGCGTTCGAGGCGACGACCCGCGTTGGACGGAGCGCGGCTTTCGCTGCGTCACCGACCTACGTGCGGGCCAGCCCGGCCCGCTTGCTGGCCTGGAGGCGCTGGCGGCGGCCTGCACCACGCCCTGGCTGCTGGTGCTTCCGGTGGACGCGTTGTCGCTGCCGGTAGGCCTGTTCGGGCGACTCGCGGCCATCGCCGCGCCGCGTGGCGCCTGGCTGCGCGATGCCGGTGGCCTGCAGCCGCTGGTGGGCCTGTGGCCGGCGCCGGCGCTGCTCGCCGCCGCGCGCGAGGCGCTCGATGGCGGCGAGCTGGCGGTTCATCGCGCGCTCGCGCCGCTGCAGGCAAGCTGCCTGGACCTTTCGCCGCACCAGCTGGGCAATGCCAATTCGCCCGGCGCCTACGACCCCGAGCCATGACCGATCCGTTCCCCACGCGCATCGCCTTCGACGAAGCCGCCGCCATCCTGGCCCGCGTGGCCGCGGCGCGCCGCCTGCCCGCCGAGGCCGTGCCGCTGCAGCGAGCCCTGGGTCGCGTGCTGGCCGAAGACATCGTGGCGTCGACGCCGCTGCCGAACTTCGACAATGCCGCCATGGACGGCTTCGCCGTGCGCGGTGCGATGCCCGCGAACGGTTGGCGCCTCGTCGGCGAGCAGTTCGCCGGCCCCGACCTGGCGCTCGCGCTGGGCGAGGGCGAGGCTTGCCGCATCACGACCGGCGCGCCGCTGCCGGCCGGCGCCGATGCCGTGCTGATCAAGGAAAACGCGCGCCTCGCGGGTGACCGCGTGCTGGCCGAAACGGCGCCCGGCGCCGGCGCCAACATCCGCCGCGCCGGCGAAGACGTTGCCGCGGGCCAACGCGTGCTCGAAGCGGGGCAGGTGCTCACACCCGCGCGGATTTCCCTGGCCGCGGCGCTTGGCCTGCCGACCCTGCCGGCCGCGCGGCGCCCGACGGTGGCGGTGTTCACCACCGGCGATGAATTGCAGCCGCCCGGCAATGAGTTGGCCCCGGGGCAGATTTTCGATTCCAACCGTTCGCTGCTGCAGTCGCTGCTCGTGGCCGAGGGCCTGGAGCCCGTGGCTTGGCCGATCCTGCCCGACGACCCGGCGCGCATCGCCTCGGCGCTCGAGGACGCGGCGTTTTCCTTCGACGTGGTGATCACCTGCGGCGGCGTGTCCGCCGGCGAGAAGGACCACCTGCCGGCGCTGCTGCGCGAACGCGGCCAGGTGCACTTCTGGAAGGTGCGCATGAAGCCCGGCATGCCGCTGCTGTTCGGCTCGCTGGGCCAGGCCCTGGTGCTGGGCCTGCCCGGCAACCCGGTGTCAGTGCTGGCCACCTTCCTCACGCTGGGTCGCGGACTGCTCGACGGTCTGCAGGGCCGCGCCGAGCCGCGCCGTCGCTGGCGTGCGCGCCTCGCGGCGCCCGTGAGCAAGCGCCACGAGCGCCTGGAGTTCCTGCGCGGCCGGCTGGAGGTGGGGGAGGGCGGCCAGCTCGAGGTCACGCCCGACCTGGCCACCGGCTCGCACCGCCTGGCTGCCGCCGCGCGCAACGACGTGCTGGTGGTGCTGCCCGAAGGCCCCGGCGACTGGCCTGCGGGCGCCGTGCTCGACTGCCTGCCGTGTGCGCCGGGCGGCTAGACTTCGCGCATGGCCGACATCGAACAGATCACGCCCGCCGAGGCGCGCCGCCGCCAGGCCCAGGGCAGCCGCCTGCTGGACGTACGCGAGCCCGGCGAACACGCCCTGGGCCTGCCCGAAGGCGCGCTGCCGCTGCCGCGCGCCGCGCTCGAGGCCAACCCGTCGCGCGTCACGCCCGACAAGCAGGCCGAACTGCTGCTGATCTGCGCCAGCGGCCGACGCTCGCAGCTGGCCTCGGAGTCGCTTCGCGCGCAAGGCTACGCGCGTGTTCGCAACGTGCTCGGTGGCTACGAAGCCTGGTGCGCCGCCGGCCTGCCCACGGTGAAGGGCGCCGACGAGGACGCCGATTTCCTTGAACGCTACTCGCGCCACCTGCGCCTGCCGCAGGTGGGCCTGGAGGGCCAGCGCCAGCTCGCCGCCTTGAAGGTGCTGGTGGTGGGCGCGGGTGGCCTGGGTTCGCCCGCGGCGTACTACCTCGCTGCCGCCGGTATCGGCACCCTGGTGCTGGCCGACGACGACGTGGTCGACCGCAGCAACCTGCAGCGCCAGATCCTGCACACCGAGGCGCGCATCGGCGTGCCCAAGGTCGCCTCCGCGGCGGAGGCGCTGTCCGCGCTCAACCCGCGCGTGCGCATGGAGACCCACCGCCTTCGCGTCACCGCCGAAAGCGTCGACGCGCTGCTGGCCGGCGTGGACGTGGTGGTGGATGGCGCCGACAACTTCCCGGTGCGCTACGTGCTCAACGCCGCCTGCCTGCGCCACGGCAAACCGCTGGTGTACGGCGCGGTGCATCGCTTCGAAGGGCAGGTGAGCGTGTTCGATGCCGGGCGCCGGCGCGGCGAGGCGCCGTGCTATCGCTGCCTGTTCCCGGAACCGCCCGCGGCCGAGGACGCGCCCAACTGCGCCGAGGCGGGTGTGCTGGGCGTGCTGCCGGGCGTCGTGGGCCTGCTGCAGGCCACCGAGACGATCAAACTGCTGCTGGGGCTGGGCGAGCCGCTGTCGGGGCGGCTGCTGCACTTCGATGCGCTGGCGATGCGCTTCCGGGAAACGCGCCTGCGTCCGGACCCGGCGTGCCCGGGCTGCGGGCCGGCGGCGGGCTGAGGCTCAGCGCAACATCAGCACCGCGATCAACGCGGCGCCGGCGAACAGGCCGGTGGCGGCCACCAGCCGCACCAGGTCGCTGCGCCGGTTGTCGCCCAGGGCTTCGCGGGCTTCGTCGAACTCGGGCAGGTTGCCCGAATCCGGGCGGCCAAGCAGCAACGTGACCATGTCCTCTACCAGCCCGGCGCTGAAGCTGTAGGGCTCGAAGCCGGTGCGGCCGTAGCGCGCGAGCAGCTCGCGCACTTCCGGCGCATCGGGCACGTGTTTCATCGACCAGGCCTGGAAGCTGGGTGCGTCGATCTCGCGGCGGTCGAGCACCTTGAGGTCGCGGTGGCGTGGGTCGGAGTGCAGTTTCTGGTACAGCGTCTCCACCACTTCGGCCGGGCCTTCGAGGCACTGGAAGAAGCAGCCGTCGGCGTAGTACAGGCCGCCGACCACGCGCCGGCGGGCGTTGTTTCGGCGCGACTGGATCAGGATGCGGGCGACTTCCGGGTGGATGCCCGCGCCGTGGCGGACGGGCGGGAAGGCGGCGCGGCTGGCGTAGACGAGGCGGAGATGGCGGGGCATGGCGGCTGGCTTGCGTCAGGCTTGGCCACCAGTTTGTCGGCGCGGCCGGATAGAGGCCGTGAAGGCTGGCTTGATCCGGCCTTGACGCCTCAGCGCCCGCACCAGCCGCGTTCAATCGAGCGCACCGCGCCGGAGGCCTGCATCTGCTCCACGCCGCGCAGCTGCAATGGCTGCCACTGGCTGGCGATCTCGCCGCCGTGGCTGGCCGCGCGGGCGAGCTGGTCGGGCGGAAGGCTTTTTTCCAGCGTGGCGATGCGCTCGCTGACCTCCATCGCCAGGCGCGTACTGCCCGCGCCGCCCGCGTCGAGCGCAGCCTCGATGTGCCGGTAAAGCGCCAGGCCCTGCGCGGGATCCGGCGGCACCGACTGCTGGAGCAGCGTGCGGTGGCGATGCCCGGTGGGCGCATAGGCCGAGGCGAGCGCGACGGCCATGTCGAGGTCGCCGCGGCTCGCCGCGAGGCGGGCCAGGCCCGGCGCTTCGGCGCGGTAGGCCGCCAGCTCCGGCAGGGCGTCCATCAGCGTGGCCCACTTGAAGCCGTTGCCGCTGGCGTAGTGGCGCAGGGCCGCGGCATCTCCGCCCACGGCCGCGCTGCGCCACATGCGGACGACTTCCGCGGGCGAGGGCACGGGCACGTCCCCGCAGTGCTCCTGCAATGCACGCAGGGATCGTTCGCGCAGCGGCAGCTCGCGTTCGATGTTGGTCGCCGCCTCGCCGCGCATCGCTTCGGGCAGCATGTCGAGCGCGAGCCGGCGGTTGGACAGCCAGGCATCGAACTCGGCGCGCCGCGCCGGCAGCAACGAGCAGTGCGACCACTCGGCCGCCAGGCGGCAGGCCGCGGCGGCTTCGCCCGCCCGGGCGCGCTGTTCGAGCTCGGCCACGACCTCGGCCAGGGGCTGGCTGGGGGCGGGCAGGGGACGGGCGGGCCCGGCGGGGGCCTTGGCCCTGGCCGCCGGACTGGCCTCGGCGGCGGCGTCCTGGGCCGTGGCTTGCGCGGCCGCACTGGCCTCGGCGGCGGTGGGCGCCTGCTGGCGGCCGGCAAGATAGGCCAGCACGGCCAGGAGCAGGGTCGCCAGGGCGACGAGGATCGACTTGCGGTTCATGGGGTCCGGGGGGCGAGGAGTCCGGCCGAGCATGGTTGAAACCGACTTTCCTGCCAAGCTGGCCTGCGTGGGTCGGGATCAGCGTCTCAATCTTTGAGCCGCCCGCCTGCCACGATGCCCCCGACGCCACCGGATGCCTGCCCCCATGGATGAACGCGAGGAATGGTTGACCCGGCTGCGCCGGCTTCGCCTGGGCTGGCCGCTGCGCTGCGCCCGCAGCTTCGCGCCCGAGGAGATGGCGCTCTTGCGCGAGGGCCTGTGGCCGGTCTCGCTGGATGATCGCTGGGTCGTCTGGCTCGAGGGCGAGGCGCTGCGGGTCTGGCGCGCCGGCACCGGCGAGTGCCTCTACGAGGCCGAGGTGGTCGAGGACGCCGCCGGCTTCGGCCAGTGCCGCGTGCTGCGCGTCTGCGACGACCCGGAGATCTACCAGCGCTGCGCCGAGGAGTCGGGCGAAATCGACCGCTTCGAGGGAGTGCTGGCGCTGCTGCTGGGGCGCCGGCGGCATGCGGTAGCGTAGGGGGAGGCACCGTGGACTACCGGGAGTATCCGCCCTTCGTAGTCGAGGACATCGTCCGGATTCGCCGGCGCATCCGGGACGCCGGCATCCCGGCCCGCCGGATCGATGCGAACCTGCTGGTGGGCACCTGGAACATCCAGAAGCTCAGCGGGCTCCACGAGGCCTGGACCGAGAATCCAGGCAGCCCCAAGCGCAACCTGCGCAGCCTGGCCATCATCGCCGAGGTCATCAAGTGTTTCGACGTTATCGCCCTGCAGGAAGTGATGCGCGACACGTCCGCATTGCGGTTCCTGATGGAGCGCTTCCTGGGCCCGGAATGGGCCGTGCTGCTCACGGATGTCACGGCGGGCGACAAGGGCAACTCGGAACGCCTGGCCTACCTCTACGACACGCGGCGGGTCACGCTTTCCGGGCTGTCGGGCGAAATCGTCCTGGCACCCCATGAAGGGACGGGCGAGGCCGTCGAGCAGTTCGACCGCACCCCGTTCATTGCCGGCTTCCGGGCCCGGAACGAGCATTTCACGCTCCTGACGGCGCATATCCGGTACGGCGACGCCCCCGCCGACCGCATCGACGAACTTCGCCGCATTGCCCACCACACGGCGAAGGAAATACGGGACCGCACGCGCGCGGGCCAGAGCGCCGAAGAACCCAACCTGCTGGTCCTGGGCGATTTCAACATCGACAAGCGCCAGGGCAACCCCTTGTTCGATGCGTTCGTCGAGGAGGGCCTGTGGGTGCCCACGCCACTGCAGCATGTGCGGACGACCACCGGCCAGGTCGCGAAGCACTACGACCAGATCGCCTGGTTCCAGGGAGACGATTTCCAGCTGCGTCCGTCGGGGCGCGCGGGCACGATCGATTTCGCCGGTGCGGTCTACCAGGAACTGACGTCCCGCCAGGTCTCACCACGCATCAGCGACCATCTGCCGCTATGGGTCGAATTCACCACCGACCGCAGCGACGTGGCGATGGCGGAGGTCCTGGGGGTGGATATCGACCATCCGGATCCGTTCGGTGGGGTGGCGGATTGAGAGGCGATGGGAGATGTAGCGGCGAGTATCGAATTGCGCATAATGTATATTATGTCAATTACGAGATGGGGCTATCGTCCTTCTCCCCACCCAGGATGATTGTCCCCGGCCGTATTAGCCTGACGGCGGCCCGCTTACCTTGTCATGTCCTGTAAGTCTGACGCGGAGATGTCGCACTTTGCCCTTACTTCAAGGACTTGCGGCTTCCGCTCGTGAATCGGGCCCCAGAACGAGCGGCTTTGAAAACTTGGTAACCGTGACGCGTCCGGTAACTGCGTCGCTGGGTTCAAGTGTCCTGACCGGACTAGGTAATCGGCTCAGGTCCAATCGCCTCCATCCCCGCCGGCATCCCTGGCTTCGCTAACTTTGACGTTGGCAAATCTGTGATTCCCTCGAAGGACAGCTGCCAGTCCAGAGGAAATCCGTATGCCGCGTCCCCGACTCCCGCCTGCACAAGAACGATTCGAACGGCTGATCGAGCAATGGTGCGTCCAGTGTCTTGGCGAGGGTCCTGATTTCGGCCAGTTGACCTCGGAGGTTGCCGGTGGCTTCGCCCGGACGCGGGGAACACGGGGCATCAAGCAATCCTTCTCGGAGATTCGCCAGTGGATGACTTGGTGGGAGACCACCGACCGGAGAGAGAGCCCAAGCACCGCGGTCAGCGTCGAGGCGTATCTGAGGTACCTAGAGGCCAGCGGTCGGGTGCCCTGCTCCAGGCGGAAGGCGATCGACTTTGTATTTCGGTTTCTGGCGGCCTTGGGTTGGCCGGATCGGGGCGCCGCGAGCGTCCTGAGGTGCAGCGCCCGACGTCATGCAGTGCTTAAGCGAGAAGCTGCCCGCCGGAGCGCACGTGCCGTGCCAGTGGGTTGGACTGAAATTCAATCCTGCTTGGACGTTGTGGACGCGAAGAACGATCGAGAAGTGCAGGCCGCTGCTGCGATGCTCATTCTTTATGACAGCATGGCTCGGGAGGACGCGCTATTTGGCCTTCGCGATGGCCCCAATTGGCGGTTATCCCCGCCAACTGTTGCAGACCTCCGGTTCCAGCCTAATGGGGGTGGTCGCCTGCGACTTCGTGCTCCGACGAGTTTCGCGAGCTACTTCGAAGCGGCTCTTAGTCCACTGACGATGACGTGGCTGGGTCGCGCCGTTCGACCTAGTCGGGATGCGGACGGTGCCCTGTTCCTTTCTCCCTTGGGCCTGCCTTGGAGTATGGAGCGTTGGCGTTTGACCGCCACTGAGCTCCTCAGACGCGCTCAGATCGCGGATCGCATCGTCACTGGACGTTCAATTCGAGTCGGAAAGGTGCTGGATCTCGCAGCTTCGGGTCTGTCGGTGGAGGAAATTCAACGGGCGGGGTTCTGGGCCATAACTAGACCAGTAGAGAGGATTCTGGCGCTAAGCGGTTCGAATTCTGATGCCAGGCCGATGACGGGAGACTTATTCGCCAATGTGGATTAATTAACCCACGAATCCCGACTCGATCGAGGCAAGGTACCCGATCACGTCCTCGGTTCGGCCCTCGCCCACCAGTTGAAGAGCCGTCTTGTGGTCAAAGCTCGGAATCGGTTGGTTGCGAATGAAGAAAGCGGCCTTCTGAGGATCGTGGTTCACCACCATGGCCGCGGAGCGAACGCGCAGCAAATTCACCAGCGTCGCTTGTAATTGATTGTTCTCGGGATGGGTGCGGACGGTGTGTCTATGCACACGCGAGAGATCGGCCAGGTCTTGGATCCCCAGCAGAAACTCCTGGCCGACCCGTGTAGGCGAGAGGATCGGCCTTTCGCCGTCCTGGAACGGCGTGATGTCAGGCAACTGGGTCGTGGTGGCGGACACGGCGCCTCCTACCTAGAGCACCTTGTATGGACAGTATAAGCGCATCCCTACTCCGGCGGGGGTGGCGGCAAGCGCGATTGAGCCCTTACCGCGGCAAGGCCAGTACAGAATCGATATCGACCGCCAAGGGCGCCGGTGTAGCGACGCCGGTCAGGCATAGGCCGTCGAACCGCGTGGCAATAAGTTCGCGCGCGATCGTCTCGCGACGCTGGTCTTCATGTGCAAGAAGTACATTGCGAACCCACGCGACATGGGGCTCGAGCTGGCGGGCGATATCGGTCCCCAAGGAAATAACTCGGCGTGCGGGTCCATGCATTCCGATTTCGAGACTTGAGCGTGGGGGTGACGGCGGCAAGTAGATCGCGACGGTCCTGTCCTCGCCGAGCCCGTCGTCGTGCGCCGCCCAACGATGGCGCAAGCGGCGCAGGTACTCGTGAAGCCGACGTCCCTCGTCACTCAAACGCGCATTGAGAAAGGCATTGGCGTCGAAGGCGCCGCGGGCGTCGTTGCGACCGAACGGTTTGGCGTAGAAGACGACGGCGGCGACCCACAAGCTTTCCTCACACTCACCTGGGCGCTCGCCGTCGTTGTCGTCGAGGCAACGGGTCAGGAAGTCGTAGGCCTTGGCGACATCACGCCGGGCATACCCAATCTCGGCCAACTCCCGTACCCGTGAATCCTCGACACAGTAGCTGGCCCCCGTCCGCACGGTGTATGCGCCCTGTGCGTCAAAGACGGCCCGTGGATAGGTGTCGTTCGGCCCGCTCATGGCGTCCAACGCCCCGTGGTCCGTCGGGCTGGTCGCCGCGCCGGCGACGGGGCTTTTGGGAGCGGCTCGCGACGACTTTGCTTGGCGGCACCGCCCGGTTTCGCCGGCGGCGTTTCAAGCAACGCGTCGAGGCGGCCGCGCAATGTCGCCGCTTCACGCTGGGCGCGCTGTGCGTCTGTTTCGGCCGTCCGCCGGGCTTGTTCCGCGGCGCGCAGGGCCGTGGCGTGCTCGCGGGCCAGACGCTCGGCCTGGGCCTTGAGCCCCTTGACCTCCTGGCGCAGCCGGTCAATCTCGGCATGGCTGCGGTCTTCGACCTGGCGCACGTGGGCCTGCAGTGCCGAGCGTTCCGCCGCCGCCGCCGTGCGCGCGGATTCCGCCTCCTGAAGCGTGAGCTGGAGCCGGGCGTCCAGGGCATCGCCTCGGACGGTCAAATCCTGTATCCGGGCTTCGAGCTGGGCGATCTGCCGGAGCAGGTCGCTGACCCGCTGATCGCTGATGACCAGCGCCGCCTGGGAGCCCTCGGCGGCGGCCACGGCGGCCTGGCGGGCGCGATCGGCCGCTTCGGCCGCGGCCCGCTCCGTGGCGATGGTCGACTCCATGGCGGCCAGGGCCTCGGCCAGGGCGGCGCGCTCCGGGGCCACGGCCGCCTCGGCTTGGGCCTGCCCCGCCGCGAGCGCGGCCTCCCAGAGCGCAGACGCCGCGTCGACCACGGCCGCCGGCGCCTCAGGGATGGCGGCGGAGCGTCGCTGCGCAGTGAGCCGCTCGCCCAGTCCCTGCCACCAGACGTCGAGCATGCGGGTAAGCGTGTTGGGCGAGCCGGTGCCGAGGGCTGCCCGGACCCGCTCGATGGTGGGCCGTTCGCCGGCGAGCAGCAGCTGCTCGATGGCGCCGTTGACCTGTTCCTGCGTGACGCCCCGTGCCATCTGATGCCCTCCTACTCGGATCCCCTGCCCCGGCCTTGAAGTACCAACGATAAGTGATGATTATCGTGGCTAGAAGCTTAGTATCGTAGTACACACTACATATTATGACGCATAAAGACAGCCTGCCTAGCCATGCCTCACCCGCCGCCGGACTGCAGTTGCCCGCGCAGCTGGCCCAACAGGCCGCGGATGCCGTGCGCGAGCTGCTGGCCGAAGCGGCGGCAGCCAACACGACGCGCAGCTACGCCTCGGCCCTGCGTTACTGGGCCGGCTGGCACGTGGCGCGCTACGGCATTGAGCTGCCCTTCCCGACGCCTGAGGCAACCGTGCTGCAGTTCCTGGTCGACCACACGGCCCGCCGGACCGAGGACGGGCGCCTGACCTGGGAGTTGCCGCCGGAGGTCGACCAGGCGCTCGTGGCGGCGGGCCTCAAGGCCAAGCCCGGCGCTTGGACCTTGGCCACCGTTCGGCACCGGGTAGCCGTCCTGTCGACCGCCCATCGCCTTAAACACCTGGCCAATCCCTGTGAGCAGCCAGCGGTTCGGACGGTCCTTAGTCGAGCTGGCCATGCCGCCGTGAAACGCGGTGAGCGCCCGCGCAAAAAGACAGCCATCACCCTGACCGAGCTCGAGGCGATGCTGGCCACCTGCGACCACAGCCTGGAGGGACTGCGTGACCGGGCCCTGCTCTGCTTTGGATTCGCCAGTGGCGGACGACGGCGCAGCGAAATCGCCGCGGCCGACATCCGCGATCTGCGCCGTATCGGCCCCCAGGGGTTCATCTACCGCCTAGAGCACAGCAAGACGCAACAAGCCGGCGTCACCGCGTCCTCGACCCCCGACAAGCCGGTCCTTGCTCGGGCCGCGCTGGCGCTGGAAGACTGGATCGAAGCGTCGGGGATTACGGAGGGCGCAATCTTCCGGCGGCTGTGGAAGCAGCGTATTGGCCCTGCCCTGTCCCCAGCAGCTGTTGGCGAGATCGTGCAACGACGGGCGCGCCAAGCGGGGCTGGAGGGCGATTTTGGCGGCCACAGCCTTAGGTCCGGGTTCGTCACTGAGGCTAGCCGCCAAGGCGTGGCGCTACCGGCGATCATGCAACTGACTGAGCACCGCGCGGTTTCGAGCGTGATCGGCTACTTTCAGTCAGGAAGCGCGGCCGCCAATCCCGCTGCTCGGCTACTGGAAGACTGAATCGCGAGCGACACTACCATGCGCTGGCTATCCTGAAGTACAGCGGAAATAGGCGAGGAAGCATGTCCAGAAAGGACGAACTCAATGCGTGGACTTGGCCATCTCGCCCGACAACGGAGGCCGAGTTCGACGAGATGATGATGTCCCTGGATCGTCATTTGGCTTCCCGGCAGTTGCTTCCTTTCCAACGAGGGCTACACGCTCTTTCACACGTTTCCTGGTCGCTAAAGTTAGACGGGACTCCAATTCTTGGAGGCAACCATGATCGAGGCGCCCCATTCTCGGCTACCGACCTATTGGCAAGGGTTCACGACTGGTACCAGGAGCACTACGCCGAGGCCATGAGGCTGGACATGTCGCCGGGCAGCATCGTGCTAGTCATCCACAACAACCTTTGGAAACTCTGGATTCCAAAGGTGTGGGGGACCGTCACGACATTTGCAGACCGCAACCTGTCGAACAAAGGTGTCGAAGTCGGCGTTCGCACACCAGCTACCTACAACTGCCTATGCTCAGTAGTAGGCCTGACACAGGCATTCGCCAGTAAATTTTTAGACGAAGAAGTTAGGTTCATACACGAGGCATTACAGCACGGGCTTCAAGCAATGTCCGGGCTAGGATTCAGCCGATGAAGCATAGGTAAGAGGCCCAGCCACTACCCCGCGCAACAGGACAGTTGCTTTACGTCCTTGGTGAAGGTTTGTGCCGCGAGTTTCA